>JAJFKF010000064.1 GCA_021773365.1 Gammaproteobacteria bacterium
AAGACGCTTAGGGTCATGGTGGAGCTGCGTAACGGGGAGATCAGGTGTTGGAATCGTTGTCGGACAGGGACAGCAAGGTGGCATTGCCCCCGACTGCGGCTGTATTCACGGTCAGGGTCTGTTCGGTGGCGAAGCGGTGCAGGTAGTGAGGGCCGCCGGCCTTTGGACCGGTTCCGGACAGGCAGCGTCCGCCGAAGGGCTGCACACCCACCACCGCGCCGATCATGTTGCGGTTGACGTAGACGTTGCCCACCCGCAGTCGCCGTGCAATCTCGCGCGCCTGGGTGTCGATGCGCGAATGAATACCGCAGGTAAGACCAAACCCGGTGCTGTTGATCGCATCTATCGTCTCGTTGAGCTTGCTGGCGGAGTAGCGCACCACATGCAGGATGGGGCCGAACACCTCGCCCTGCAAGCGCGCGATATCATCGATCTCCACCGCCAGAGGCGCAACGAAGGTGCCCGCAGACAGGGCCGGATCCAGCTTGCAGCGATGAGACCAGCGCGCATCCTTCACGATGGCCTGCGCATGTTCCTCCAGAAGGCGGCGCGAAGCCTCGTCGATGACCGGGCCCACATCCGTCTCCAGCAGCGCCGGATCGCCAATGGTCAGTTCGTCCATGTAGCCGGCCAGCAGGCGCAGCACGTGATCGGCAATGTCCTCCTGCAGATACAGCACCCGCAATGCCGAGCAGCGCTGGCCGGCGCTGTTGAAGGCCGACATCACCACATCGGCCACGACCTGCTCTGGCAACGCCGAGCTGTCCACCAGCATGGCGTTCTGGCCGCCGGTCTCGGCGATCAGCACGGCCAGCGGCCCGCTCTCGCGCGACGCCAGAGAGCGGTTGATCCGCCGCGCGGTTTCAGTTGAACCGGTGAAGGCCACGCCTGCCAGGCGTGGATCGGCGGTCATGCGCGCGCCGATCTTCGAACCCGGCCCGGGCAGAAACTGCAGCACTTCGCCGGGAACACCGGCCTGCTGCAGCAGGGCCACGGCGCGCGCGGCGATGAGGGGCGACTGGTCGGCGGGCTTGGCCAGCACGGCATTGCCGGCAGCCAGCGCCGCGGCCACCTGGCCGGTGAAGATGGCCAGCGGGAAATTCCACGGACTGATGCAGGCGAACACGCCCCGCCCTTCCAGGCGCAGCTCGTTGCTCTCGCCGGTTGGACCGGGCAGTGCGCGTGCGCTGGTGAACTCCTCGCGTGCGCGCGCGGCGTAGTAGCGCAGGAAATCGACAGCCTCGCGCAGCTCCGCCACCGTATCGGGTACGGACTTGCCGGCCTCACGCACGGTGAGGGCGATCAACTCGCCGCGGTGTTCCTCGAACAAACCGGCGGCGCGATCCAGGATGGCGGCACGGGCCTCGCCACCGAGTGAGTTCCATTTCGGCTGCGCGGCCACTGCCGAAGTCATGGCGGTATCGACCGCCGCTTCGTCGGCACTGACAATGGTGCCGATGGCCTCATTGCGGTTGGCGGGATTGCAGATCTGGCGCGCCTCGCCGGTGAGTTCACGACCATTCACGCGCGCGGCCGCCTGCCAGTAGGTGGCGATCGCCGGGCGGCACTCACGCTCCAGCGCGGTAAGTTCGGCGCCGTCCGCCACGTTGACGCCGGCGGAGTTGACCCGCTCGCTGCCGTAAAGGCCGGCCGGCAGCGCAATGCGCGGATGCGGAATGCTGCGCAGGGCTTCGACCTGGCGCACCGGGTCGGCCACGATCTCATCGATGGGCTGACGCTCATCGACGATGCGATTCACAAAGGAGGTGTTGGCGCCGTTTTCCAGCAACCTGCGCACCAGGTAGGGCAGCAGGTCTTCGTGCGCACCCACCGGGGCGTAGACGCGGCACGGCAGGTTGCGTTTGTTGTTGCCGACGATCTCGGCATACAGTTCCTCGCCCATGCCGTGCAGACGCTGGAATTCAAAGCGTTTGCCGCGCGCGGCGGCCATGCAGATGATGCTGGCGACGGTGTGCGCGTTGTGAGTGGCGAACTGCGGATACAGCTCATCGCCGGCTTCAAGCATCAAACGTGCACAGGCCAGATAGGACACATCCGTGTTGGCCTTGCGCGTAAACACCGGATAACCGGACAGGCCCTGTTCCTGGGCGTGCTTGACTTCGCTGTCCCAGTAGGCGCCCTTGACCAGGCGCACGTTGATGCGGCGACCGGCCTTGCGCGTGCGCTCGACCAGCCAGCGCAGCGCCGCCGGTGCGCGCTTCTGGTACGCCTGCACCGCCAGACCAAAGCCGCCCCAGCCGTCGGTTACCGGCGCGTTGATCACCTTGTCGATCAGTTCCAGGGAGATTTCCAGCCGGTCGGCTTCCTCTGCATCCACAGTCAGCGCCACGCCGTGATCGCGGGCCTGCTGCGCCAGATCCAGCAGGCGCGGCGCCAGCTCCTTCAGGACACGTTCGCGCTGCGCATAGGCGTAGCGCGGGAACAGCGCCGAGAGCTTCACGGAGATGCTGGCGGCAGATTCGGCATCCGCATCCGCCAGGCGGGCGGCGCCGATACGCGCGATGGCATCGGCGTAGGCTTCGAAGTAGCGCTGCGCGTCCGCAGCCGTCATGGCCGCCTCGCCCAGCATATCGAAGGAATAGCGGAAGTGGCGGTTGTCGCCGTCGCGCGCGCGCTTCAGCGCCTCCTGGATGGTGCGGCCCATGACGAACTGGTGCCCCATGATGCGCATGGCCTGGCGCAGTGCAGCCCGCACCACAGGCTCCCCGACCCGCGCCACCAGGCGCGAGAGGAAATCCACGGGATTGCCGACGTCCGTGGAATCCAGCCGCACCAGCTTGCCGGTGAGCATCAGCCCCCAGGTGGAGGCGTTGACGAACAGCGAGTCGCTCTCGCCCATGTGACCCGCCCAGTCGCCGCTGGAGAGCTTGTCGGAGATCAGCCGGTCGGCCGTCTCGCTGTCCGGAATGCGCAGCAGGGCCTCGGCCAGGCACATGAGAATGACGCCCTCACGCGAGGCCAGGTCGTACTGCTGCAGGAAGGCATCGATGCCGCCCTTGCGGGTACGATTTTTTCTAACAGAATCAACGAGTTGAGCTGCAAGCGCGCGAATTTCCAGCGCCTGGGCGGAATCGGGCCGGGCCAGCTCCAGCAACACCTTCACGCAGGCGGTTTCATCGGCCAGAAAGTCCGCGTTGATGGCTTCGCCCACGCCGGTCTGGATAGGCGTATGCACGGGACGGATAAAGCCGGGCGGCGGAACAGCGGGATTCGCGGACATGCAGATTTCCGGTCGATGACGAAAGGGGGGCGCGATTCTACCAGTGCCCCGAAACGGCTGCTGCCAGCCGGTTCAGGAGCGGGTCGGGGTGCGCCTGCGGCGCCAGGCGCGATAGTCGGCCAGGATGCGGGCGTGGTCGAAGGCCAGCGGCGGCGGATTGTCCGCATCGAACAATTGCACCGCCTTCGCATCGTCCTGCGCATGCGGCTCACCCCTGGCCGTAGCCACGTACACGGCGCTGACCGTGTGTCCGCGCGGATCACGGGCCGGATCGGAGTAGCAACCAAGCAGCTCCACCAGCGTAATGGTCAGGCTGGTCTCCTCCAGCGCCTCCCGCGCCACGGCCTGCTCCAGTGTCTCACCGACATCGACGAAGCCGCCGGGCAGCGCCCAGCCCAGAGGTTCATGGCGCCGCTCGATGAGCATGATGGGGCGATCAGGGCGATCGACCATCTCGATGACGGCGTCGACGGCGATCTGCGGGGTTACCGGTCGTGGCATGCGACCTATTGCAGCAGAAAGCCGGCCAAAGCAGAAGGCCGCGACCGCAGCAATCCGCGACCCGGTCAGTCAGCGTTACCTCGCTGCCCTTCCTCTATCACCGTGGCTGCCATCCGCAGCCCTATCCGGGGTGAACCATCCGGAGTGAACCCTCCGGAGTTGAACTGATAGCCATGGAAACTGGCAATTGCCAGGCCACCCGCAACACTGGTGAACGGATCGTGTTCGACCACCTTGCCGGGGAAGTAGTCCTCCAGCAAATCCCTGACGGCGACGATCAACGACGACCCGCCGGTGCGGATGACCAGGTCGATCTCAGTGCGCTTCAGTCCCGCCGCTGCCAGAACCGAATCGATGAGTCGACCCACGGTAACCAGCGACTCGGACAACAGGGAGTTCAACTGGGTGCGCGTGAACGGCACGCGCAGATTGAGCTCCGGAATGTCGATCACCGTTGAGTCGACTTCCGACAATTCCGCCTTGGCAATCTTGATGGCCTGAAAACAGTTGTAGCTGTAGTTGAAACTGATCAGATCCTTCAACCGTTCGAACTTGAGCGCCGCGGCGCCACCACCGGCGATTGCATCGACCACTCTGGATTTCGTCCTGGCCTGATTCAGCAGCTGGGTGATCGGCCAGTTCAGCAGACCTTCCTCGAACTCTTCGAATGGAAACAGGGATTCAATCCGCCGGCCCTCCACCTCCCGCGACCACACTTCACCCTTGCCCAGCAGCGGAAACAGCATGTGCCGGAAGATCAGCTGATCAATACGATTGCCGCCCAGGCCGATACCCTCGGTCGCCAGCACGCTGAACTCAGCCCCACGGTAGCGAATCACGCCCAGATCCAGCGTGCCGCCACCGAAATCCACCGTCAGCGCAATACCCGGTTTGTCCGGCCGCGCCCGCCACAGATAGCTCAAGGTGGCTGCAATGGGCTCGGGATAGAACTGGATATCACGAAAGCCGGCGTATGTACCCGCTTCACTCAGACGCGCCAGCGCCACGCGATTGCGCTTGGCATCGCGGCCCTCGAAGTTGACCGGGCGCCCGATATGCACCTTCTCGACCGGTCGTCCCAGCACCTGCTGCACGCCTTCGCGCATGCGCTGCAGCACCGGCGTAATCAGCGCCACCAGCCGGAAGGCGCGGCTGAACACCGACAGGCGGTCCGTACCGGCATCGCCCAGCAGTCGCTTCAGCCCGAGAAACAAACGCCCGGGCTGGCCGCGATCGTACAGCTGGCCATAGACCGTATTGCGATTGTCTTCCTGCTCTCCATCAGATTCGCCGAGGCGGGCGCCGCCGATCTCCGTGGCTGCCACACCGATGGCCTCCGGCACCAGCTCGACCAGCCGACCCCGGTTTTCCTCGACATACTGCTCGACGGCGGCCGATCCGGTCAGCGCGGTATAGGTCCGGTTCAGATGGATCGCCGTCGGCAGAATGGGACTGTCACCATCCAGCATGACGTAGCGCAGCCGCTCGCCATCGAAATACGCCACCGCTGAATTGGACGTGCCGAAGTCCGCTCCTACACCAGTCATACGCCCTGCTCTTCCGCAAAGGGGCGCTTTATACCCGAAATGGGCGGCTGTGGCGGCGGTCCGGTGGTAGGCAACACGCCTTAACTGAACCGTCCGTAGAAACGGGGTAGAACCCTTCCGCAGACTGAATGGCGGAGGGTTAGGGATTCGAACCCTAGAGACCCTTGCGGGTCTGCCGCGTTTCAAGCGCGGTGCAATCGACCACTCTGCCAACCCTCCGACAACCGACTGGTAACAATTCGCGCATATGCGACCGCCCGGTCACCTCTCCGACGGCGGCAAGAATAGCCGATCTTAAGGTCCCCATGACAGGGTGAAGGTACGCTCAGGAGCGGCGCCGGGGATTTCGCGACGAGGCAGAAAGCCTATTTCATCGCCCGCAGCAGCCGCCGGATGTCATCGCGCATGGCCTCATCGAAATGGTGCGAACGGGCGCGCACCATGCCACTGGCGTCGAGCAGGATGTAGGTGGGATAACCCGCAACGCTCCACTCGCGCGGCAACGGGCTGGCCGGGCCGATCAGCCAGTGCGTCCAGGGCATGGGCTGCTTCTTCTCGATGTAGTCAATCACCGCCGCTGCATCAGCGTCGATGCTGATGCCGATGATCTCGAACGGCCTGCCGGCCATCTCCTGCTTGAAGCGCAGCAGGTCCGGCTGTCCTCTCCTGCAGGGTTTGCAGGCAAGAAACCAGAAATCGATGAGCACCACCTCACCACGATGTGCGCCCAGCGTGTCGGCGCCCCCGCGCAACAGCGGCGCATCGACATCCGGCAGCACCGCACCCACCGAATAGGACAGCACGTGCTCGTGATGCTCCACCACCGCCAGCAGCGGCAGCTGCCCGCTCCGCCGCCCGTCGGGCAGGCTCAGTCCGGCGCCGGGCGCGATGGGCACATCGGCATAGTCGCGGCGGATGATGCGGGCCAACTCCAGCGCGCGTGCGCGCAATGCCTCACGTTGCGTGTCCGTGACACCCGGGGCCTGCAGGTCATTAAACGCCTTCTCCATGTAGCGGGCAGTGGCGTTGCCGCGGACCTCGCGATCGGTACTGGTCTGCAGAAGCGTCTCCCAGAATGCGTCCACAGCCTGCTGGTCGATGGTGAGATTGCCCAGCACCTGCAGCAGTGCGGCGCGGCTCTGGTGGTGCCGCGCCAGCAGACGACCCAGGAGCTCATGCAGCGCCGCCTGTGGACTGTCCCAGGGAATCTGCAGGTCATGCTCATCGAAGGGCACTGGACGGGTGTGGAGCAGTACGCGGATGGCGTGAAAGGCGACCTCGTCCGCGGGATCCTCCGTGACGACCCGCAGGGCGTCGGCATCGAGATCATCGAACTCCGGGGCCGGTTCAAGGGCCGCCCACGCCTCGCGCACATTCTCGCCCGTAGCCTTGAGT
>JAJFKF010000065.1 GCA_021773365.1 Gammaproteobacteria bacterium
TGGGCTGGAACATGCAGTACCTTGATTCCTACCGGGCATACAGCAGCACGGCCAGCCCCGTCTCGCGGGCCAACACGATTCTCTCGCAGGGTTCTGCCGTCATTCCGAGCCAGACTTATCACGATGTCTCCGGACGCTACCGCTTCGGGGAGACGCAGGGCTTTGCCGGTGGCCTGCTGAAGAATGTCGAGCTGCAGCTTGCGGTGCAGAACGTCCTGAATACGCGGCCGCACACCCTGGCCGTCACGATCCCCAACGGGCTGGGCAGCGCCTTTGCTCGCGGAGGCGATGCCCGGATGCAGCGCTATTCGCTGTCGATCAAGAAGAACTTCGAGTAGATGGGTTGTCAAACGAGGTCGGAACCGTGGCGTCGTAAAGTAACAACTTCAGTTTGGTGATCATGATGAAATTGGCTGACACACTGCGCCGGTTCGGAGTGGCGCTTCTCTGCCTGGCGGCATTCGCCGCCCAGGCGAAGGAAACCTTCAGAATAGGTGAGCCGGCGCCTGAGTTCCGGGCCGGACGATGGTTGAACGGAGAGCCGGTCGAAGGCTTCAAGCCCGGCCAGATTTACGTGCTGGAGTTCTGGGCCACCTGGTGCGGTCCGTGCATTGCCGCCATGCCGCATCTGAGCGAGCTGGCACGCAAACACGCGGGCAAGGTGACGATGATCGGCGTGAACATCCAGGAGAAGGGCGATGACCTGGCCAAGATCGACCGCCAGGTCGATCGGTTCATGGCGCAGGGCTGCAAGGCGATGCAGTATCCGGTGTGCCGCGACACACCGGACAAATATCTGACGCAGGAATGGTATGAGCGCTCCGGCCTGGCCGGAATTCCCGCAACTATTGTTGTAGACGGCAAGGGCAGGATCGCCTGGCTGGGAAATCCCGTCATAGGGCTGGACAAGGCGCTAGACCAGCTGCTGGCCGGCAATTTCAACTACGAGGCATCCTCGGCCGATGCGGCGGCCAAGGCCCGGCGCACTCAGGAGCTGACGGAAGTGGTCACGCCCGTCAGTCAGGCCGTCTTTGCGAAGGACTGGACCCGGGCCATGGCGCTGATCGAGGCGGCCGTCGCTCGCGATCCAAAGTACGCAGGGTTCCTCACACCTTTCCGTTACATGACCTTGTTGCATGTCAACGAAGACGAGGCGTACGCGCAGACCCTGGCTGCGGTGGAAGGGCCGCGGAAGGGGCGCGACCTGGCGAGCATCGTCGCCAAGGAAGATGGTTTGTCGAAGCGGATGTATGAACTGGCTGCCCGCGCGGTGGATGGCGAAACCGACCCTTCCTCGCTGCAGGCGAGGGCGACCTTGAGTTACCGGCTGGGTGAGCCGGCCAAGGCGGTCGAGCTGCAGAAGCAGCTGATCGGGGTTGCAAAGGAAATGAAGATCACGCCGACTTACACTGACGCGCTGGAAGAAGACCTGAAGAAGTTCGAGACGGCGGCTGCGGAGCAGGGCGCGTCGACCAGCGTCCGGCTGCCTTTCAGGATCGGCCAGAAGGCTCCCGAACTCAGGGCGGGAACGTGGGTCAAGGGCCCCGCGGTCAGCAGGTTCGAACCGGGTCAGATTTATGTTCTGGAGTTTTGGGCCACGTGGTGCGGCCCCTGCAAGGCGGCGATGCCACACATCACCGAGCTGGCCCGGCGACACGCGGGGAAGGTGACTTTCATCGGCGTGAACGTCCAGGAGCGCACCAATGGCCCAGGGACCGTGGACCAGGTCAGGCGTTTTGTGGAGAGCATGGGGGAGAAGATCGGCTACCCGAACTGCGTCGATTCGGGCACGGGCAACCTGGATTCGGTCTGGTACGCCGGCGTCGGGGCTGTGGGGCTCCCTCAAACCATCATCGTGGATGGGAAAAGCAACATCGCCTGGGTGGGCGGCCCGTCAGGCATCGATGCCGTGGTGGATGCTCTCCTTGCGGGGACTTTCGACTATGAAAAGACCTCAGCTGCTCGCGAGGAAAGGCTGGCGAAAGGCGCCGCGATGTACAAGGTCGGCAGGGAATACCAGCTCGCCTATGCCGCAGGCGACTGGGCAAAAGTCGTCGCGGTGATCGATGCGCACCCGCAGCAGGCGGCGATGATGGCGCTTCCGCGCTACATGGCCCTGGTTCATGTCGATCCCGTGGCCGCGTTCGCGCAGCTCAAGACGGAGGTCGCGAAGAAGAGCGGGATGGCCCCTCTCATGTTTGATGCACTCACGGAAGTCGATAACCTGCCGGCGGAAATGTATGAGTACGTCATCGCCCAGCTGGGCGACAAGCCGGGCTTCGGCACCTATGAGTCGCTCGCGCGGTCCTACTACCGGACGGGGAACACCGCCAGGGCGCTGGAGCTCCAGACCAAACTTGTCGAAGCGGCCAAAGGCATGGACCCGACGAACATGACTCCCGAGTACATGGACCGCTATCAGGCGGATCTGAAGAAATACCAGGGCAAGTAACATCCCGCAAAGTTGGTAGCACCATGAAACTCACTTCAGTTCGGGCCCGGATCCTCATTGCCGGTCTGGCCTGCGTTTTCGCCCCGCTGTCGCAAGCCGCGGAACTGCTACGCATCGGAGACAAGGCCCCTGAGATCAAGGCCAGCCGCTGGGTAAAGGGAACGCCGGTGCAGCGCTTTGAACAGGGCCACGTGTATGTGGTCGAATTCTGGGCGACCTGGTGCGGACCGTGCAAGGCCGCGATGCCGCATCTGACAGAGCTGGCGGCGAAGTACGCCGGCAAAGTCACCGTCATCGGGGTGAATATCAAGGAACGGCCCGGCCAGGATGTCGACCGGAAGGTCGATGACTTCGTCCGGGATATGGGCGACAAGATGGGCTACACCGTGTGTCGTGAACTCGACACCTTCATGGACCGAAACTGGATGGAAGCCGGCGCGCAGCCGGGGATCCCAACATCATTCGTGGTCGACCAGGGCGGGAAAATCGCCTGGATCGGCGGACCGGCTCATCTGGACAATGTGCTCGCCCAGGTCGTGGCGGGCGCCTACAACGACCCCGAGTACGCGGCGAACAACGCGAAGAAACAGGATCGGGACATTGTTTCGATGACGAAATTCAGAACCCAGGTGAACGCCCTGAAGGGGGTTCACGCCGCGGTCGAGGCCAGGAACTGGAAAGGCGCCATGGCCGGCATCGACGAACTCACCGCCCGATATCCGGATGACCGGCTCTTTCTCGCGCAATTGATCCAGCCGCGAATCACCACCCTGATCCATACCGATCCGCGGAAGGTCAGCGATATGATGACCACTGAGAAGGAGCCCTGGACCCGAACCTGGGCGGCAACTGCCGTGGCCGGCGCATCCGGCATGGCCATCGAGGCCTACGAGCAAGCGGTGAAAATACTCGACGAAACCAATACGGGCAGCGGCACCGCCGACACATATGTTGCCGCCGCGAGTGGCTACTTCCATACCGGAAACAAGGAAAAAGCCGCCGAGAACGCAAGGAAGGCCATGGACTGGCTGAAAGCGCGGAATTCTCCCGCGGAAACGGTCAAGTCCTACGAAGAAAGGCTCAAACAGTACTACTGATCCCAGTGAGCTAGGCAAAGGGCAGGAGTCGGATGTCAGCGAAGACCGAGGGTGTCGGCGCGATCGAAGACTAGGTCAATCTGGTAGCCGGGGCCTGCTTTGTTTGTCGAGCGGTTGAAGAACGGTCCGTGCCGGTAGTCGACAGCTGAAAATCCCAGTGCGGCCGCGATGCGGCGATGGTTCGTTCTGCAGAAGCGCTCGAAAGTATATCCCTGCCAGCGCCTCGCCCCGGCGCAGCTCGATGTGGCGGCGATTGTCCGTGTACCGGACGGCGATGGCGGTGTCCGTATTCAGTGTGACCAGCGATCCATCGACAGAAAGCGCTATTCGTGGCGTCCTCACCATATTGCAGCGGGTGCTGTCGGGTCAGGCAGGCTCGTTCGTTACACACAGCAGAGGATGTCCGCGATTGCCGCGCCGCCGCAATGCAGCCATCCACCGTCAACGGAGGGGTATTGTCATGTCCATGATTCGTCCAGCTTCCCTGATACTTGCCGTCATGATGAGCGCCGCCGCGCCTGGCGCCAGCGCAGTGGAGGGAAAGCTCGCCTCCCAGACCCAGTTTGAAATCCCCGCGCAGCCGCTGAGCGCGTCACTGAAGCAGCTGGCACACCAGGCTGGCATTCAGATCCTGTTCGAGGAACGGCTGGTGCGCGGCCTGAATGCCCCCGCCATCAAGGCGGAGCAAAGTCCGCTGCAGGCGCTCGATGTGCTCCTGAGCAACACCGGTCTTGAATATACCGCCCAGAACGAAACAGTGGCGGTACGGAAGAAGTCCGCCGGCAACGCCAGGGCCTCCGTACGAGGGCGCGGCGACCGTGTGACGCTCGCGATGGTCCAGAATCCACAGAGCGAGGGGTCCGTGGAAGATGCTTCTGAACCCGAGGAAGCTCAATCAGGTGAAAGTCCTGCCGCTGAACTCACCGTGACCGGTTCGCGACTGCGGGGCACGCAGACCACCTCCCAGGTCATCACCATCGACCGCGAGGAAATCGAGCGCAAGGGCCTGAGCACCACCGAGGACATCATCCGATCCATCGCGCAAAATTTTTCGAGTCTCAACAGCACCAGCGCCCTCGACAACTCCATCTATGCCTCGGGTTCGCAGGGCAATTCGGCCGCCAATCTCAGGGGACTGGGCCCGGAGAACACACTGGTCCTGGTCAATGGGCGTCGCATCGCGGGCGCCGCGATTTTCGACGGCGGCACCGTGAACCTGTCCACCATTCCGGCCAGCGCCATCGAGCGGGTGGAAGTGATGCTCGACGGCGCCTCCGCCGTCTATGGCTCGGACGCCGTCGCCGGTGTCATCAACTTCATTCTCAGGCGCGACAGCACGTTCTCCGCCGATTCGCGCGGACGGGTTGAGGAGAGTTCCAATGGCGGCAATGGTTATCTTTTGAGTCAGACCTTGAGTTTTGGCTGGGAGGGTGGCCGCACCACCGCAGCCGTCAGTTACGATTCACGTGAGCCGACGACCGCGCGCGGTATCGGCTACACCTCGCAGGATTACACGAGCCGCGGTGGTGGTGACAACCGTACTACCAATTTCGGCCAGCCGGGGATCATAACCTCCGGCACCACCTTCATGCCGTACGGGGCGTTGCCAGCGGGCAACGACGGCACCAATACCACCCCCGCCGATTTCTCTCCTGGCAACGTGCAGCCGATGTCATTCATTCCTAAAGACCTGAATTCCGGTGCGAAGAATTTTTCGCTGTACTGGAACGCCGACCAGCAGATCGGCGAACGCACGACGGTGTTCGTCGATACCCTGCTGTCCAGGAACGACACGGCAACCCGGGGCGGCGGCGCCAGTCTGTACTTCCAGTCGGTTCCGGCGTCCAACGCCTTCAATCCTTTCGGTGAACCCGTATTCGTCAATTATGCGTTTCAGAATGAGGTGGATGCCGGCATTCTGCTGAACCAGACGTATTACTCCAATCAGGAGCGCCTCAACGTCAGCGTGGGCGCCGACGTCCAGCTCGGACGTGACTGGCAGGTGAATGTCACCGGAAATTTCTCGCGTGAGGAGGGCAGCGGTCACAGCTTCGGTTTTCCCAGGTTCGGTTCGCCCGCGCTGGTCGCGGCCCTGGCGGATGCCAATGCCGCCACTGCACTCAATCTGTTCGGTAATGGCACCGCGCAGAACCCGCAAACGCTGGCAGGGCTGCTGATCAGAGAGGACTCCTTCCTCATCGACAGCGACACCAAGGGGCTGAGCATGGCAGCCAACGGCACCCTGGCGCAGATCGCGACGGGCGCGATCATGTCGGCGGTCGGCGCGGAATACCGGCGTGAGGGGCTGGATACCTTTGGTGCAGATGCGTATCGGAGTGTCGGAGGCGCGTTCGCGGAAGTTTCGCTGCCGCTGATGCGCTCGCTGCGGGCGGAATTCGCCGGCCGGTACGAAGAGTATGGCGCCAGTGGCGATTTCGATTCCGACGGCACCTCGGATGGCAAGATAGTGTTCAGCAAGTTCAGCCCGAAGATCGGCCTTCTCTGGAGAGCGACGGATAATTTCAGGCTGCGTGCGTCATGGTCCAAGGCTTTCCGTGCTCCTACGATCAACGACCTGTACGGCACCGTGCAGGACTACAACGGCTTTTGGGCGTTCGAGGATCCTCTGGCGCCCGCGGGCACGAACAGCACGGTCAATCCGCTGGTCCGCAGTCAGCCCAATCCGGGCATCGGTCCGGAGACCTCCACCTCATGGTCGGCGGGCGTGGAGTGGAGGGGCAGTGATGCGGCGGCTGGCCTGCGGGCGTCGCTGAATTACAACAAGATTGAATACGCCGACCGGATTGTCAGCGGCTTCGTCACGGTGCTGAATAACCGGGACGTGGTGCTCGCCAACCCGGATTTATTCCCCGGCATCGCCATTCGCGACAACGTCAACAGTGCCGGCGTGGATGGCCTGGCCGCCGACAACCCTGCCATCGTCGACGGTACGCTGGTGGCGCTGCTCACATCGACAATGAATCTCGCCGCCCGTGACAGCGAGAGCCTGGATTTCAGTCTCGGCTACCTGCTCCCGCTGGCGAGCTACGGGACGCTCGATTTCGGCGTGAACGCCGTGCACACACTCAAGTTGAGCGACCAGCTGGTCGCCGCAACCGCTCCCATGGAGTTGGTGGCGACATACCAGGGGCCGGACAAGTGGCGCTGGATTTTCAACGCGGCCTGGGACTACGGCAACCTGAACACCAATGTCTACCTGAATCATACCTCCAGCTATCAGCACGATTCCAATTTCGGTGCGGGGCCGGCCATGCCGGTGGACGGGTACACCACTGTCGACCTCACCGTGAATTACAGGTTCGCCACCAGCACTGGCTGGCTGCGGGGCACCAAGATGTCCCTCGGCGCCCGGAACCTGTTTGACGCGGAGTTTCCTTTTATCGATGCCACCAGGGGGCCATTCGACCCCTCACGCGTGGACCTGCGGGGCCGCATCGCCTTTGTCGACTTTACCCACAGCTTCTGACATGCGAGCCCGGAAAACCAGCTTGACAGGCAAACTCCATTCGATCTGTCTCGGAATTCTTTGCCTGGTCGCGTTCTGCGCCCAGGCGAAGGAAACTTTCAGGATTGGGGACCCGGCACCTGAGTTTCGGGCCGGGCGATGGCTCAACGGGCAGCCGGTGGAGCGGTTCGAGCCCGGCCAGATCTACGTCCTGGAGTTCTGGGCCACCTGGTGCGGCCCGTGCATTGCCGCCATGCCGCATCTGAGCGAGCTGGCGCGCAAGCATGCCCGAAAGGTGACGATGATCGGGGTGAACATCCAGGAAAGGGGGGATGACCCGGCAAAGATTGACCGGCAGGTGGACCGGTTCATGGACAACGGTGGCAAGGCGATGCAGTATCCGGTGTGCCGCGACACGCCGGACGGATACCTCACAAAGGAATGGTACGAGCGCTCCGGTCTCGCGGGAATTCCCGCGACCATTGTTGTCGACGGCAAGGGGAAGATCGCCTGGCTGGGAAATCCCGCAGTGGGGCTGGATAAGGCGCTCGACCAGCTGGTGGCAGGCAGCTTCGATTACCAGGCCTCTTCAACTGAAGCCGCGGCAAAGGCCCGGCGCGCGCAGGAGATCTCGGAAGTCATGACGCCGGTGTCGCTGGCGGTCCAGGCGAAGGAATGGAGCAAGGCCATGACGCTGATCAATGCAGCCGTGGCGAAGGATGCAAAGTACGCCGGGGTCCTCACGTCTTTCCGGTACCTGGCGTTGCTGCATGTCAACGAAGCTGAGGCCTATGCGCAGACCCTGGCGGCGGCAGAGGGGTCTGAAAACAGGCGCTACCTGGCGAGCATCATCGCCAAGGAAGACGGTCTGTCGAAGCGCATGTATGACCTGGCGGCCGGTGCGGTCGATGGCCAGTCGGATCCCTCTTCGCTGCAGGCGATGGCTATGTTGAGTTACCGGCGGGGTGAGCCAGCCAAAGCGGTCGAGCTGCAGAAGCGCCTGATCGAGGTCGCCACGGAAATGAAGACGGCGCCGGTCTACATGGATGCGCTGGAAGAGGACCTGAAGAAGTTCGAGGCGGCGGTGGGCCAGCCAGGAGAGCAAGCCAGTCCTCCGACCCAGGAGCAACGGATGCAGCAAAGGGCCGAGGCCGCCCGGAAGGCGGCCGGAGAGCTGCGGAAGAATGCGACCTTGCGCATCGGCGATCCGGCGCCCCCCTTGAAGGTGCGCTGGATCAAGGGCGAGAAGCCGGTGAACTTCACCGACGGCAAGGTGCACGTGCTGGAGTTCTGGGCCACCTGGTGCGGGCCCTGCAAACGCAACATGCCGCACATGTCGCACCTGGCGCAAAAGTACCGCGGCAAGGTCGAAGTGATTTCGGTCAGCATCTGGGAGACCAAGGATCCGGCCAAACCGTATGAACCCGAAGTCATCAGCTTCGTGCAGCATGCCGGCAAGATGATGGACCACGCCGTGGCGATGGATACGCCGGATGATTTCATGGGCACGAACTGGGTGAAAGCCTCCGGCCAGGCCGGTATCCCGGCTGCCGTCCTGATCGACCGGCAGGGCAAGGTGGCCTGGTCCGGCACGGCATTCGCGGGCATCGACGAAGCCATCGAACTGGCGCTGCAGGACAAGCTCGATCCAGCTGCCGCCGCCAGAACCGTGGAGAATTACCGGGCGGGGATGAAACGGCGGGATGAACTGCGCGCGGCAGCCGAAGCTGCGCTCAAGGCAGGCAAGCCCGATGAAGCCGTCAAGTTCGCCAACCAGGCGTCGGAAGCGGTGCCCGCGTTCGCCAATGGCCAATGGCCGATCCTGTACCGCGCTTACAAGGCAAAGGGTGACAGACAGGCCGCGAGGTTCGTGAGCCAGGTCGCGAGGGAGCATGCAACCGCGCCGATCGACCTGCAGGAACTTGCCAGAGAGATTGGTGATGACGATCCCGTCGCCGTGCTGAAGCTGCTCAAGGCCGGAATGAAGTACAGCCGTCCCACCGAGCCTGCAATGGCAATCGCGCTGGCGAAAGCGTACGCGCGCACCGGTGACTACAGGAACGCTGTGGTGGCGCAGGGAAATGCGCTGCAGGGACTGCCGAAGTCCTCGTCGGATGCCAGGATTCAGCAGATGATCGATTCGCACAACAAAGTACTGGAGGAGTACCGCCAGAAAGCGGGGAGTCCGGCGGCTTCGACCTGAAGCCGGATAGCAAGCGGACGCGACCACGGACCGGAACGGCGTGCGGACTAACGCTTGCGCACGACGATCTCATCCCCGCGCCGTTCCACCACCAGGTCCGGCTCCCGCTCCAGCACCGCGGCGAGTGATTCCGGATCGGCGCCATCGAAGATGCCGCCGTAGCGCCGGCTTCCGATCTGCGCACCCTCCAGCCGCAGTTTCAACGCGCTGTGGCGGTTGATCTCCGCCACGATGGTTTCCAGCGGGGTTTCCTGGAACTTCAGGCTCTTGCGTTGCCAGGCCGTTGCCTTCCCGACGTCCGGCTGCGCCTTCTTCTGGATGCGGCCTGTTGGCGCCACCTGCGCCTCTTCGCCCGCTTTCAGATCCTGGATGCCGGGATCGATCGGCGCGGCCAGGCCCGGCTGGTCCTGAAGCTGCGCCACGACACGCACGCGCCCCTCCAGCACGGAGACCACTGTGCCGGACGGCTGCTGATTCACGTTGAACTGAGTGCCGACCGCGCGGACGATCGCGGTGGGTGTGTGAACCTGGAAGGGCCGCGATGCTTCGCGCGCCACGCGGAACACGGCCTCGCCGCTGCGCAGTTCCACGTTGCGCTCGCGCCTTGAATAGGCGATCCGGAGGTGTGAGGACCCATTGACGATCACGACCGATCCATCCTCCAGCGAAACGGTACGCTGTTCACCCGCCCCGGTGATGATGTCATTTGGTGCCTTGAGGTAACTGAGAAACATCGGCGCCGCGATGGCGATGGCGATGGCGGCAACTGCCGCGGCAGCCGCCAGACCGGGCCGCCACCGCCGACGCTGCGCGGACCGCGCGGTGGCATCCGCTCTGAGTGCAGTCACGTTCGGGGCGATCTGCGCGATGAGCGCATCCACATCGATCTGGCGCTGGAGGTCGAGGTCGCCCAGGGCGCGCTCCAGCGCCACCACTTCCAGGAATTCCTCCATGTGACGGCGTGACTGGCGCAGCCGGCAGTGGGTGCTCACCATGCCGATTC
>JAJFKF010000066.1 GCA_021773365.1 Gammaproteobacteria bacterium
GCCTTGCCGCCCGCCTCCGCGCGGCTCGGCGCCGGCGAGGAAGTGCGCGTCAACCTGGACGGACGCATCGAACGGCACGCCGCGGTGGATATCGGAACCGTGGCCAGCTGGCGGCGCAACCGCCTGGACTTCAAGGCGGAGCGGCTCATCGACGTGGCCGCGGAGTTCAACCGCTATAACGAGAGCCCGCGCATCGAGGTGCGCGGCGATGAGGTGGGCGCGCGGCGCTACAGCGGCGTGTTCGATGCGCACGATCCGCGCGCGCTGGCTGATTTCCTGCGTGAGGATCCGGGGCTGGTGGTGGAAGAACGCGACGCGACGATCGTGGTTCGCAAGCGCTGAACGGCGGGCTTACTGCAAGATCTCCCGCGAAGTCTTCCGCGAATATCTTCCGCGAACCTGGCGCCGTAGCGGCATTCACGGCGTATGAAGCGGGGCTATGGCACCGATAGCGGGATATATCATGGACTTGCGCTGAACCCCCTTATTTCTAACTTGTAGATTAAGTTAACCCCGGTTAAATTTAATGTCGAGATTAAATTTCATGGGGTCATGAGATGGATGAGCAACTGGCCGATCAACTGGCCGCCGCCAATCCCTGGTGGGCCAATGCCGCCGCCATCAAGGCCGACCTTCACATCAAGCGCTTCAGGGACGGACAGGTACCCTGGGACCCGCCGGTGATGACCGCCATGCCGCTGCGGTTCGGGGACACGCATGTCTTGCGCGGCCCACGGCAGGCCGGCAAGACCACGACGCTCAAACGGCTGATCCAGCGCCTGCTCGAGGCCGGCGAAAAGCGGGTGCTGTACTTCAGCTTCGATGCCCTGCGCACGTCCGGCGGAATCATCGATGTCATCACCGTGGCCAAGAAGATGCATCCGCACGCCCAGGGTCCCTGGTACATCTTTCTTGACGAGATCACCTCCGTCGAGGATTGGCAGTACGACCTGAAACACTGCTGGGACTCGGGACTGACCAGTGACGATGCCATCGTGCTCACCGCCTCCTCGGCACGTGACCTGAGGCTGGCCAGCGAGCGCCTGCCGGGCCGCCGCGGACGGGGGCGCGACTTCCTGCAACTGCCCATGTCATTCCGGGATTTTTGTCTCGCCACCGGCATTGAACTACCGGACGAAACCGTCCTGGCAGAGCAATGGCTGACCGAACCGGGCCGGCAACTGGCCGGAAAGCTGTTCCTGCAACAAGACTCGCTTGCCGTCGCATTCGAGCAGTACCTGCGCGTGGGCGGCTTTCCGGCAGCCGTGCGCCACTTCGTACAAACCCGATCGACGGAACCGGATCCGGCCGTACTGCAAATTCTGTGGAGCACCCTGTCCGGCGATCTCACCCGCTTCAAGCGCGATCCGCTGGCCGGTCTAAAGCTGTTGGAACAGGCAGGTCGTTCGCTTGGCTCGCCGCTGAAATGGAGCAACGCTGCCGAAACGATGGCCCTGCAGAACCCCACGGCCGCTCGCGAATACGCCGAACTGCTATCGGAAATTTTCGTCCTGCTGACGATCTATTTCTGGGACGTCGGGCGTCAAAGCCTGCAACCCAGAAAGCAGCGCAAGGCCTATTTCATTGATCCACTGTACGCGCAGCTGCCGCGATTTGCCGTGCCGGGCACACGCGTGGCCGGTGAACACGCCATGATCGAAAACCTGGTGGCGGTCGCCTTGTTCCGCAGTGCCGCCTTCACCTTGATTCAGGCGCATGCGATTCCCGGCGCCATTGGCTACTGGCGCTCCTCCGACAACCGCGAAATCGACTTCGTCGTCCCGCGTGTTTCGGACTGGGACAATCCAAAGCGCTTTCCAGTGGAGGTGAAAAGCAATAACGACACGGAGATCTCCGGCGCCCGCAGCGCCATCAAGCGAAGCTTCGGCACGGGCATCGTGGTCTCTCGCTCCAGGTTCGACTGGAACGAGACGGTTGCGGTGCTTCCGGCGTGGCTGTTACTTGCGGGCCTGAAGGAGAATACGGATCGGCCGGTCACTTTTGGATGATTCTCATCAATGGAGGCGCGGATATCTGTGATATCCGCGCCTCCGGGTGAATGCACTCCGCGGGAGGGTAGGTTCCGGCACTACAGCCGGAGCACCTCGCACAACGGCACGCTGGGGTTTTGGCGTCGCTGCAGGAGATTTTCGCCGGCAATTCGTCTGTACTGAGTCAAGTCCGCTGGGCTACAAACCAAAGCGCTTTGTAAAGGTGATCGAGTAGCGCCGCAGGCGCGCATCTCCTTCAGTGGCATAGCCGGCGACCAGGTCAGGGGCTGCGCTCGCCAGGATGGGCGGACGAGCGTCGAAGATATTCTGCACCGAGATTTGCATCTCGGCGTTGTCCAACAAGCGATGACCGAAACCGGACAGGCTCTCGAAACGGTACCGTCCGTACACGTCTTGATAGGTCTGCGTGGGGATCCACGCCGATCCCTGACCCAGCACGGTGATGTCGCGGCTGATATCCGAGGCCGTGCTGGTATACACCCGCGAGGCATCGTAGTACTGCAGGTTCCACCCCAGATCCCAGGGACCGCGGCTCCACCTGAGGCCCGCGCTGGCCCGCCACTTCAGCGGACCGTCGTTGTAGCCCACGATATCGAATACTTCGCTATCCGGTGCCGCCTGTTGTTGCAGATGCGGCTGCACGGTCGCTATCGCATTGACCGCGAAGGCGCCAAATTGCGTCTCCCAGCTGTAGTCAACCTGGATATCAAGCGCTTCCACCAGGCTGTGGGCGATATTGACATTACCGCCATTCAGCTCGCGAATTGTCCCGCCCGTGTAGCCCAGCGCCTCGTCCTCCGGCGTCAGCGGATTGCGCACGATACGGCCTGGAAAGCTGTCTTCCAGGTCGATAATTACCCGCATGCTCAAGGCGCTGATCTCGTCGACCTTCTCTATGCGGGTGTAGTCCAGCGACATTCTCAGGCCCGGCAATATCGCTGGCGTGAATATTGCCCCTGCCGACCAGCTTTGCGAGCGCTCCGGGCGCAGCAGCAAGCTGCCCTGGATCGGCATGAACTTCTCCACCGTGGCATCGGTAATGACTGTCCCGCCGCGCATCGGATCGATATACCCCAGGAAGGCAAGAAAAGAAGTCGGGAACGGATTTTCGGCGAGCTGTTGTGGCGTTGGCGGCAGTATCCCCTCGCCATAGCTCACGCGTAACGCCAGGCTTTCCACCGGCGTGTAGCGCATTCCCAGCGTGTACTGGTTGCCGGTAACCTTGTTTGCCTGGAAAGGCACCTCCGGAAACGGCCCATCAGTCGAGGGGACTTCCACCGAACTGCCTGAAACTTCTCTGGTGCGGGTCCTGGTAGCGTCGTACCGATAAGAGGCTTGCAGATCCAGGGCCAGGAGGCCACGCCGAGCATTGGCCGCCGAGACCAGCGGCGCGGTCAGCTCTGCGTACATGCTCTCGGTGGTCGATCCAATCTCGGGATAGTAAGTATGAACGGTGGGGTTCGCCAGCGTGGGATAGTAGTCGGTCGATACCCGATTCCCGGTGTACTGCTGTCGCTCCTCCAGCACGGCCGCGAGCCGCAGTGGCCCGCCAGGCAGATTCAGCAGCGGACCGGCCATACGCAGCGTGGCGTTCTTGTAAACCGCAGGATACTCCGACCCGTAGGAGTTGTTTTGCCCCGTCTGGTCTGGGTAGTAGGAAGAAAAGTCCAGCGGGTAGACGTTCACATCACTCAGGGAATTGAGCCTGCCATCAATCAGCGCGGCTCTGCCATCTGCACTCAGGAACTCGACCGGATAATCCAGGATGCTGTTCGAGCGGCTCCAATTGTACTCACCCTGCACCATCCACTGGTGCGGCAGGCGGACGATCACCCCGCCACTGAGTTGCTCCGTCAGGGACTCGAAGCTCGTTCTCAGTCCGTTGGCCTCATAGCCGGCCAGGGGAATCGACAAAGTCACCTCTTCGGTAAATGGATTGTTCACCCCGACAGGCAGGGTCACACTTGAACCGCCAGCAGCTGTATAGCTCCCGGCACGCACCGCCCGGTTGTCGTAACGGGAAGCATCCACGAAGACCTCGATGCGATCAGTGAACTCGCGCCTGAGATTCACCGCCAGCGAACGCACGGTGGGCGCGCTGAGCAGAGGATACTGGTTTCCGGTCACATCCTCGGGCAGCGCCAGGTTGTAGCGTCCGGCCGTGGTCAGGAAGGCGGCGCCATTGTCACTCGCGGGCCCGGCGTAGCCCACCGGCACATGTGCGATCGGTTCATTCAACGAGCGTCCATCGAGCAGCTCCAGATCATTGCCGCTCACGCTTCTGATGTTGGTGGTGTAACCGCGCAATGGCCGGATCGAGCCGACGAAGGCGTCGCTATCGTTAGCCTGCTGCAGGCGACGGGACCTGAGAGAGAAATCCCGGTCACCGATGTACAGCGGATTGCCATCGCGATAACTGGCCATGACCATAACGCTGGTACGGCCATCCCCAAGGGTAAAGCCTCCCGTAGCGTCGAGGCGCCGCTCTGCACCGCCGCCGGCGAAGGTGCCGTCATAGCGGGCGTTAAGCTCAAGTTCGGAGTAGTCGCGCTTGAGAATGATGTTGACGACTCCACCGGTGGCTCCGCCGCCATAAATGCCCCCGGCCGTGGAGGGCAGGATCTCGATGCGCTGCACCGCTGCGATCGGAATTCCGTTGATATCCGGTTGCAGGATGTCGGTGAAATCCGCCGCACCAGGAAGGCGGCGGCCATTGACCAGAATCAAGGTCTGATCGGCACCCAACCCACGCAGATTGATTGCGCTCTGGTTGCCGTTCCACACAGTCAGTTTCTGGCTGTGGCTTGTCCGCGCCTGGTTCATCGGCAGGCGGGTTTTCAGGAAGGTCTCCAGGTCCGGTGCCATGGAATTCCCGATCTCTTCCGCGTCAAAAACCACATAGGGCTGCACATCATCCTCGGTGCGACGGATATCCGTATTGGAGCTACGCGCACCCTTGACGAGAATTTCCGGAATACCTTTCTGCTGATCGTTTCCGGCGACAGCACCAGCCTCGCTCAACGCCCGGGCCTGCTGCCCGGAGGCATGGTCCTCTGCATCCGCCTGCGCCCGCACCAGTCTGAGCGGTTCCGCGATGGACGGGTCCGCTGCGGACGCCGCATCGGTACGGCCATGTGCGCCGGTAATGCGCACCGTGCGCTCATTGACGAACTCATAACCCAGCCCCGTCTTCTGCAGCAGCCGGTTCAGGGCCTCCTCGGGTGAGAACTCCCCGCTCACCGTGCCGGAAGTCAGCTCCGCTGCGGCAGCCCGCTCGCGGCGCAGCACCTGCAGGCCACTCTGGCGCGACCATTCGGTGAGCGCGTCGCCCAGGGACTGCTGTGGAATGTTGAAGCTCACGCGGGTAGGCGTGGTGTTTTCCGCCGCGGAAATATTGCAAAGCAGCAGGGTCAGAACAGCCAGGGCAGGGCTTTGGAGGATACGCATGGTCGGGACTCCCCTCGGAACGATAGTACTGTTGCAGGCTGAAGAGAGGAAATCGGCGCGTTCATATATTTTTCCCCTGCGCGATATATAAATGCGCCCCGGTGGCCCTCTTCATTAGATGAACCGCCACGCGAGGCGCGAATGACTGCGATCGGATTGAAATCATCAGGCACGACGGCGCCGCTGACAGCAGCGACGTTCGAGCGATATGCCGGAGTGCTGCAGAAATACCTGTACCGCCGGGTGCGGCGGCGCGAGGACGTGGCCGACCTGACGCAGGAGATTTTCGAACTGTTCGTGCGTCGCAAGGAGCGTGCGGAGGTCATCCGCAATCCCCTGGCCTACCTGTTCCGCATTGCCTTCCATGTGGTGGGTGATGCACTGGCACAGGACCAGAGGAATCCGGTGATGTTCGACTCGCAATTGCTGATCGACGATGCGCCGGCTGCCAACTGCCGCTCATCGTCCGAGGAGGCCGAGGCGCTGGCCGTACAGGAGGATGTGGCTGCCGCGCTGAAGTCCTTGCCGCCCAATCACCTCACGGCGCTGATGCTGGTGGAAGGTCAGGGCATGTCCTACAAACAGGCGGCGCAGGCGAGCGGTTTCAGCCCCAATACCATTGCCATGTATGTGATGCACGCGCGTGCGGCGCTGAAGCTCGCCCTGGACGAGCGCCGCGGCGAAAAGGGAACGAGCCAATGAGCGTACAACGACAGATCGACCGGCTCATCGCCTACCAGGCGGCTGAGTGGTTTGAAGCCATCCGCGGCGGCGCCGATGAGGACAACGCGGCGTTCGTGCACTGGATCTGCGAATCCCCGCGCCATATGGAAGCGTTTCTCGCCATCGCCGGAGAGTCAGGCGCGGTGCGCGCGGTTCTCGACAGCGGCCGGTTCGACCTGGGCGCGACATTGCGGGCGACCTCGCCCGAGGTCACTCCGCTACCGACGGTGCGTGTGGCGCAACCCGACGCGGCAATGCCCCGGCGCCGGACGCGGCGGCGATGGCCGCTCGCGGCGGTAATGGCTACAGCGACAATAACGGTGTTTGTCGCGACTGCGGTCGTGCTGAGATTCGGGCAAACGACGGGGCAGCAGTTCGAGACACCCATTGGCGAACAGCGCACCCTCCAGCTCTCCGAGGGCTCCATCGTCAATCTCAATGCGCAATCGCGGCTGCAGGTGCGCTTTACCAACACGCAGCGCGACATCTACCTGCCGCGCGGCGAGGCCCTGTTCAAGGTGACTCCCGACCCGGCGCGTCCCTTCCGCGTTCATGTGGGCGATACCGTGGTGCAGGTGCTCGGCACGCAGTTCAACGTCTATGCGCGGCAGGACGGCAGCGTGAAAGTGTCCGTGCTGGAAGGCAAGGTGAAGGTGTCCACCGGAGCGGGCCCGTCGACCGAGCCGCTGCTGGAAGCCGGCGATGAGGCGGAAATCGGCGCCGGCGGCGGCATCAGGCAGGACGAGCATACCGACGTGGCGGATGCGGTTGCCTGGCGCGAACGCAAGTTGATCTTCAGGCGCACGTCGCTGGAGGACATCGCGGTGGAGTTCAACCGCTACAACAAACATCTGCAGATTCGCCTGGAGGATATTGAACCGGGCGCGTTTCGTTTCACCGGCGCCTTCGATGCCGACGACCCGCAGTCACTGGCCGCGCTGCTGGCGCGGGAGTCTGATCTGGCGGTGGAGCGGCGCGAGGGGGAGATCGTGGTGCGGCGGCGGTAAGAGCAACAGACAATAGCAGCAGGCAATAAAGATCACATCGCGGGATACAGCGAGGGAAAGAGGGTTTCCAGCGCGCCGACGGGGAACCGCAGCGATACCGGACCTTTGGGGCTCGCGGAAGCCAGCAGTCCCTCGGTGAGCACCTCATTGAGCACCCGCCGCGCGCTGCGTTCGGGCAAACCCGTCAGACGCGCCGCCTCACCGCGCTCAATCTCGCCGCGAACCAGAGCCTCCTGCAACAGCCGCGCCGACTCCGGCTTGAGTCTGTCGCTGCGCTCCACATACGTGCTCAGCCGGCGTCCGAGAGTACCCAGATCGAAAACGTCGGACATGAATGCCACCTGGTCCAGGCAGACCCGCAGGAACCACAACGTGAAATCCGTCAGCGCACGCAGCGAGAGGTTGCCGCGCCCGTCGAGATCCCCCTGGCGGGGCATGTCGGCATGGTCCATGTGCTGTTTGTACTCGCCACGGCTCTGGAGCCCCCGGGCCAGGCCCCTGGAAATCGACCACAATCCATGCGCCCCGATGCCCGCCTGAGCGGCCATCGCGTGACTCATCAAACGGCTGACGCGCCCATTGCCATCGGGAAAGGGGTGGATGTAGTTGAACCGGTGATGCGCCGACGCCATCGCCATGATGCGCGCCGCCTGACCGAGACCGGCGAAGCGGTAGCGGTGGGTGAAGTGGCGCATGAAATCCTCCACGCGTGTGCTCGACGGCGGAACATGCCTCCCCACGGCCACATCATGTTCAGTACGGTTGCGCCATTCGCCAGGCTGCATGAGCAGCTCCGTCGCGCAGCCACGCAGCCGCAGCATTTCCCGCGGCGCGTCGCGATAAAACTCCCGATGCAACCAGCGGATGAAATCGGAGGACGCCGGCTCGGGCAGTGCATCCTGTGCAGCCAGCCGGTCCACCTCGGCCTGCACCCGCACATGCGCGGCGGCCTCGATCTGAAGGTCCCGCCGCCCGCCATCCCGATCGAGTTCTCCGGCCAGGGCGCGCTCGATGTCGCGCGGCCGGGTGTCATGCCCTTCGATGAGATTGCTGTAGTAGGTGTTCATGATCCGAACCAGTCCCGCGAGATTCGCGGCGGTGGTCGGATGCAGCGCCGCACCGAGGACGGCGCCCCTGGCCGCAAGCACCGCCACTGCATCGGCAATGGCTTCCGGGGCTTCCTCCAGCCTTGCCGGCTCGATGCGGCTGACGCTTTCAATGGTCATTTTGGCCGATCTATAGAATAATTAACTAGCTGATTTATATATAAAAAAAATCAACACCAGTATGATTCTGGCCGATTGATTGGCCGATCCTACGCGCGCCTTCACGGGCATGCAATGCCGCGCCCAGGGCACGCGGCAGACTCAGGGACGCTTCACGTCCGGATGCCGCTCGAAGTAGTCGGGATAGACCTTGAGAAAGCGCTGCAGCAGCGCGTCGGCGTCCTCGTCCTTGCCCTCGACGCGCAGCTTGCGGATGGTTTCCAGCCACAGCTGCTCGGCACTCAACCCGGCATCAGCCTGCGCTCCGCCGTGCCGACGCAGCGGATCTACATCCGCCTTCCTGAGCCTCTCCTGTTCCATTGCAGAAGACTTCGCGGACATGATCGCTGCTATCGGCCCGGTTGGAGAGGCCGACCGGGACTGTCGAACTTCATCGGCGGGCATATCAAAGGACGTGGCCACCGACACGATGACTTCTCCGGACTCCTCCGCCTGCACCGCTTCGCGCTCTGGATGCACGCTGGCATTGCGGAACAGCGCAAGACTGACCAGCACCATGGCGGCGGCGGCAAAAGGCGCGCCCCACTGGGCCCGGCTGTGGCGCGGAAAGCTCTTGCTGTCCCGCCACTCGTTGCGCTCGGCAGCGCGCGCCTGCGCCATCACCATGTGATCCAGCTCGGCGGGTGGCTGCTCGTCGGCCACGGCGTGATAGCGGCGCGAAATCTCCGAATCGCCGCGCAGGTACGCCTCCAGTTCCTGATCGTTGTGCTCGTCCAGCCCGCTCATGTCTGCGCCCTCACCACCTGCAGGTCAGCCGCTTTGAAATCCCCCGCCAGCTCCCGGCGCAGT
>JAJFKF010000067.1 GCA_021773365.1 Gammaproteobacteria bacterium
CGTATCCGGCACTGGCCCGTCAGGCTAAACGCGAGGGCGCGCAGATTTTGTTCTGGGATGAGTCTGGTTTTCGCGCTGACACCGTGCATGGTAAGACTTGGGGATTGCGCGGCCAGACACCCATTGTTTATCGACCCGGGCAACGCCCCCGAATTGAATCCGGATGAATTGGTCTGGAGTCATGTCAAACGCACCGGCACGGCGCGACGGCCGCTGCAACAAGGCGAGAAGCTTGCCGGACGCATCGACCAACAACTCGCCGACGTTCGCGACGATCCAAAGCTCGTCCGGTCATTTTTCCAAGCTCCTTCCGTCGCCTATATTCGTGACTGCTGAGTAAGTAAGTGCCATTGGGGCTAAGCCGGGTGTACGATGCGGTGCCATCCCTGCCCATGACCCGACCACGCCAGCTCAATCTGCCCGATAGCGCCATTCTCGCCACAGGTGCTGACGCTCGCAGATTTGCGCCCTCGGCCGAACGCAATGCCGCCTCGGTTCTGGCTGAACTGCAGCGGGTCGCCCCCGAAAGAGGCCGAGTGCTGGAACTGGCTTCCGGCACCGGGCAGCATGCGGCCTGTTTCGCCGCCGCGCTGTCTGGCCTGATCTGGCAACCCACTGATGTCAGTCCAGATGCCCTGACGAGTATCAAGGCCTGGGCCAGTTCCGCAGATCTTCCCAACCTGCGCGCACCGCTGCTGCTGAATGCCGCTCAGCCGGGATGGGCGGCCGACCACCAGGGCTACGATCTGACGCTTACAGTGAATCTTCTGCATCTGATCAGCACGATCGAGGCACAGACGGTGGTCGCCGGCATGGCCGGGTCGCTGACGCCCGGCGGCACGGCACTGATCTATGGTCCGTTCAAACGAGAGGGTCAGCTCACCAGTGCGGGTGACAGGCAGTTCGATGCCAGCCTGCGTGCCCAGGATCCGGCCATTGGCTACAAGGACGTTGCAGAGGTCATCGAATGGGGCAGGGTAGCAGGACTGACGCTGCTGCAGCGCATCGACATGCCCGCCAACAATCTGATGCTGGTGCTGGGCAACGCCGGGTTGCGCTAGAGCCTGTCCGGCGATGGTTTCCCTGAAGTCGAAGTCGGGCACAAATGGGCCGCGAAGGCCGCATTGCTGATTTGTGCACATGAAGTTCCGGTCATTGACTTGCCTTTTCACACGTCAATGGACTATAAAATTCAAATGTTTAGCCTGTGCACCCTCCGCACGGTCGTTCACTGGCTGGTGCTGGCGTCGCTCCTTGCGAGCCCCTACGGGGCTGGTGCGTCGATCGCACCGGCAGCCGGCGCAGCCTGCGAGACGGTGTGTCCATGCGACAGCGTGGATATACAGACATCAGACAGCGTTGCTGAGTCCTGTGGTAATGAACCATGCTGCACGGGCGCTGAGCACTCCTCTTCTCAGGGCAATCATTCCGGGGCGGGTGCTTGCGCCGATGGTTGCACCGAGTGCGACTGCTGCCCCAGCGTGATGCCGGGCGTCATGTTCTCGTTCACGGCACTTTCCTTCGCGCCCGCGCATCCGGTGATGATGCGCATCTGGGCTGATGTTCCCATCCGGGGTGTCTTCTCCGGCACCTTTCGTCCTCCCAAGTCCTTCACCTGATCGTTTCGGTAACGTTTTTCAGGTAGACGCCTTCGCCTTGTGCGCAGTCGTTGATGAAGGAGAATTCCATGTTGAGACGGAGTCTGGTCGGGCTCCTGCTCTGTGTGCCAATGACACCGTCGTTGGTGCTGGCCCAGCAGGTAGAACAAGCCGCCCACAAGGTCACCTTTGAACAGGCGCTGACCATTGCGCGCCAACGTAGTCCCGCGATTGTCACCGCGCGTGCGCGGGTGGAAGAAGCCGGCGGTCAACTGCGTGCAGCCTCCGTCTGGCCGCTGAATCCGGCGCTGGCCGCCACCGCCAAACCGCGTCGGGATGTAGCCGATCCTGCTGATGACTGGTCGGTGGGGGTCACCCAGTGGTTCGAATTGGGCGGTCAGCGCGGTGATCGACGTGCAGGTGCACAGGCGGGCATTGCCGCCGCGATTGCACGCGGCGAGGACACCGAACGACTGGTATTGCGCGAAGTGGCAGGGGCATTCGTCGAGGTGCTGTACTGGCAGCGGCGCATGACGCTCGCTGAAGAGAATCTGCGCATTGTCAGTCAGGTTGCCCAGGTGGCGAAGCAACGCCATGAGGCTGGAGACACCGGTGGTCTCGATGAATCTGTTGCCGCCCTGTCGCTGGCGCGCACCCGGGCTGAAGAGGCTCGAACCCGCGCTGCGCTTGATCAGGCGGCAGGCCGGCTCAAGATTCTGCTCGACTTCGATGCCCCTGCCCGATTATCGGTGCAGGGCGATCTGCGCCAGCTGGCGCAGTTTGGCGTAACCGCGCCGCCGGATATTGACAGCCGGCCTGATGTGCGTGCTCTGGCGGCAGAGGTTCGCCAGGCCGGGTCTGCAGTCGACCTCGGGCGTGCCGCGCGCGTTCCAAATGTCGGTGTTGGCGTTCACTACGTACGCGAAGGCGGGATCGATGCAGTTGAAGGCTCTCTGTCCGTCGCCGTGCCCGTGTTTGACCGCGGGCAGGGCAGTACGGCAATTGCGCGGGCGCGTCGCGGGCGACTGAACACCGAACTGGAGGGCATCCGGCGCCGCGTTGCAGTTGAAGTTGACGTTGCCAGCGCCACCTATCGGCGGCTCAGTCTGGCTGCACGGCGCTTTGAGGAAACCGGCCTGGCGCCGCTGGATTACGCCGGACGCCTCGCGACGGCCAGTTATGAGGCAGGCGCCATTCCGCTGGTCGAGCTGCTGACCATCCACCGCGAGCTGGTTGAGGCAAAACTCGACTACGCGAAGCTGTTGCTGGAAGCGGCAACAGCGCAGGTCGAGTTGAAGGCCAGCACCGATTCCTGGGGGCCATGATGCGTTTACCGAATTCCACCGATTTCTGAAGGGAGATATTTCTCATGCGTTTATTAATGACTACCGCTTTGGCCGCCCTGGCAATTGCACTTGGCGGTTGCGGCCAGAAAACTGAATCGATGGCGCCTGCGTCATCGGAACAATCCGCAAACCAGGCAGCTGCACCGGCTGCGCCAGCCGCGGCGCCCGCTGACTGGTGCAAGGGTCACGGCGTTCCCGAGTCCAGTTGTACCGTGTGCAACCCCGAGTTGATTCCGCAGTTCAAGGAGGCGGGAGACTGGTGTGAGGCGCATGGTTATCCGGAGTCGGTGTGCCCGACCTGCAATCCGCAGTCGCCACCAACTGCCGGTGGCGCCGAGCCCGCTGACTGGTGCAAGGGCCACGGCGTTCCTGAGTCCAGTTGCACCGTGTGCAATCCCGAGTTGATTCCGCAGTTTAAGAAGGCGGGAGACTGGTGTGAGGCGCATGGCTATCCGGAGTCGGTGTGCCCGACCTGCAATCCGCAGTCGCCGCCAACTGCCGGTGGAGCCGAGCCTGCCGACTGGTGCATTGAACACGGTTTGCCTGAATCAAAGTGCGCCAAGTGCAATCCGGCACTCGCAGATCAGTTCAAGGCAGCCGGGGACTGGTGCGCGGCACATGGACTCCCGGAGTCTGCCTGTCCGATATGCAATCCGCAGCAACCTCCGGCCGGGGTTGAAAAGGCGGCGCTCGAGGCGCGCACGGTGCGATTCCGCAGCCCCGACGTAGAGGCGGCTGCAGGCATAGAGACCGTCGATGCACAGAGCAGTGAGACGGCAGCCACGGTGAGTTGCACGGCGCGGATCTCGTTCGATGAGAACCGTACGGCTGACGTGCGGGCCATTATTCCCGGCATCATCCGCAACGTACGCGTGCCGATCGGCGCAGAGGTGAGCAAGGGCGCGGCGCTGTTTGAACTCGAAAGTACCGAGGTGAGCCAGATTCAGGGTCAGCTGCAGACTGCGCGGGAACAGATCCGCACTGCGCAGGCGAATCTGGAGCGGCAGCGCAAGCTCCATGCCAGCGATATTGCATCCGCCCGGCAGGTTGAACTTGCCGAGCAGGAGCTGGCGGCGGCGCAGTCCCAGGCCTATTCGGCGGAGGCCACACTGCGCATGGCGGGGGCGTCACAGGTTTCGCCGTCCGGGCGCTACACGCTGGTGGCTCCGCTCGCGGGCACAGTGGTTCGGCGTCCGGCTGTCGTCGGCGTGCTGGCCACTGCGGAGACCTCGCTGGCCACCATTGCGGACACCTCGACGATGTGGGCGTTGTGTGATGTGCCGGAGTCGGATGCCTTTCGTGTATCGCTGGGGCAGAAGATGTATGTGACCATCGGTGATAGCGAATCGCTGCCGGGCATCATCACCTGGATCGCCGCCGAGGTGGATCCGCGTACGCGCACGCTGGTCGCGCGGGCAGATCTGTCCAATCCGCACGGACGCCTGAAGGCAAACCAGTTTGCCAGTGCCCGCATCGAGACCCGGGGATCGCGCAATGCGGTATCAGTGCCGCGTTCGGCGGTACAACGCGTCGACAAGCAGGAAGTGGTCTTCGTGCGCACGGCCCAGGGGGTGTATGAACCACGTGTGGTTGAGCGGCTGGGTGGCGGTCCTGTTGTCCAGGTCCTGGGCCGGATCGCGAAAGGCGACGCTGTGGTGACCACCGGTGCAGTCCTGCTGCGGACCGAGATCATGCCGGGCAGCATCGGTGCCGGCTGCTGTGAGGTTGAGCCGGTTACCCAGGCACGGAACTGAGCATGCTCGCTCAGTTGATCGATCTTTGTCTTCGCAATCGGCCGATAGTGGTGATGGCGGCGGCGCTGTTTGCCGTTATTGGCGCCGTCAGTTTCAGCCGCCTGCCGTTCGATGCATTTCCTGACACCACGCCCGTTCAGGTCCAGGTCAACACGGTTGCGCCCGCACTATCGCCTGTTGAAGTGGAGCGGCAGATTACCTATCCCGTTGAGCAGGCGATTTCAGGTCTGCCAGGGCTCGTCGAAGTGCGCTCGATTTCGAAATTCGGTTTCTCGCAGGTTACATCGATCTTCAGTGACGATATCGATATCTATCTGGCGCGGCAGACGCTCAGTGAACGCCTGTCCGCTGTCGAGCTGCCCGCGGGTGTGCGTCGTCCCACGCTGGGGCCGGTCGCCACCGGCCTCGGCGAAGTCTTTCAGTACCTGATTCAGAGTGACACGCTGTCGGCGCAGGAGCTGCGCACATTGCACCACTGGGTTATCCGTCCGCAGATGGTGCAGGTTCCGGGCGTGGCGGAGATCAATACCTGGGGTGGCTATGAGAAGCAGTTCCACGTACTCGTCGATCCGCAAAGCCTGGTCAAGTATCAGCTGACTCTGGATAACGTTGCCCAGGTATTGCGCGAGGGGAATCGCAACGTTGGTGGCGGTGTGCTCACTGCCGCCGGCGAGTCCCAGTTCATTCAAGGTCAGGGTTTGGTCGGCGGCATCGCGGATCTGCGCTCCATGGTGCTGGCCAATGTCGACGGCACGCCCATTTATCTGAGTGATGTTGCAGACGTTCGTCTGGGGCATGAAATCCGGCGCGGTGCGGTGACTGCCGCCGGTGAAGGCGAGGCAGTGCTCGGTCTCGGCTTCATGCTCATGGGCGAGAACAGCCGTGATCTGACCCGTCGCCTGGATGAGCGCCTTGCAGAGGTCCGTGCCAGTCTGCCGGACGAAGTTACGGTAACTCCGGTCTACAGCCGGACCGACCTGGTGACCAAGGTGCTGCACACCGTACGCAATAACCTGCTCGAAGGGGCATTGCTGGTCGTGGCCGTGCTGTTTGCCTTTCTCGGCAATATCCGCGCGGGCTTCATCGTGGCGCTGGCTATTCCGCTGTCGATGCTGTTTGCCTTCAACGCCATGCTGCAGTTCGGTATCGCCGGCAGCCTGATGAGTCTGGGTGCGCTCGACTTCGGGCTTGTGGTGGATAGCTCCGTCATTACGGTAGAGAACGCCGTACGACGGCTCGATGAGGATCGAAGTGGCAGCAGCGTGCGGGAAATCGTACGGGATGCCGCAATTGAGGTGCGGCGACCCACGCTGTTTGGCGAGCTCATCATCGCGATCGTTTATCTGCCCATCCTGTTTCTCGAGGGCGTTGAGGGCAAGCTGTTCCGGCCAATGGCCCTGACGGTGATCTTCGCGCTCGCCGGTTCGATGATTCTGTCGATGACGCTGATGCCGGTGCTCGCCAGCTACGCCCTGAAGAAAGGCGCGGTCAGGTCAGAGAACCGCATGGTGGCCTGGCTCAAGGGCCACTATCGCCGGGCCCTGGACTGGGTATTGTCCCGGCAACGCCTGGTGCTCGGCATCGCGGCATTCATTCTGGTAAATGCGGCGCTGCTGGCCACGCAGCTCGGTTCCGAGTTCGTGCCCCGGCTGCGTGAGCAGAGCATCGTGATCAACACGGTCAGAATGGCAGGTGTGGCGCTCGATGAATCGGTGCGCTATGGCACACAAATCGAACGCCTGCTACTCCAGGAGTTTCCGGATGAGATCGAGCATATCTGGACGCGAACCGGATCGGCTGAGGTGGCCACCGATCCAATGGGCCTTGAGGTCTCGGATGTGTTCATCACGTTGACGCCGCGCAATGCGTGGAAGCGCGGCAGCACACAGGACGATCTGGTGAGGGCAATGGGCACGGTGCTGGAAGGCATGCCCGGAATGCGCAGCATTTTCACCCAGCCCATAGAGATGCGCGTGAACGAGATGCTTTCCGGTATCCGTGCCGATCTGGGCATCAAGCTGTTCGGTGATGATTTCGATGTGTTGCGCACCAAGGCCGATGAAATCCAGCGTGCGGTTCAGGCCGTTCCGGGTGCGGTGGACGTGACCGTCGAGCAGCTCACCGGGCAGGCCACGCTCGGGATCGAGATCGATCATGAGGCCGCCGGGCGCTACGGGGTGGCGGTGGGTGAGGTACTGGAAATTATCGAGTCGCTGGGTACCCGTCAGGTCGGCGAAGTGATTGAGGGTCAGCGGCGGTTTCCACTGGTGCTGCGCGTGGGGGATGACGTGCAGGCCTCCGCGGAGCGTATAGGTCAACTGCTGATCCGCACCGCGTCGGGCGCGCAGGTGCCGTTGTCGGTACTGGCCAGTATCACGGTGAGCGAAGGCCCGTCCACCATTCAGCGCGAATGGGCGAAACGACGCATCGTGGTGCAGACAAACGTCCGCGACCGGGATGTGGGTTCGTTCGTCAATGAAGTGCGCGATGTGCTGCGGGAAAACATCGAGCTGCCGCCAGGCTACTATACGATGCTTGGCGGTCAGTTCGAGAATATGGAGCGGGCGCAGAAGCGGCTGATGATTGTCGTTCCGATCGCACTGCTGCTGATCTTTGGGCTTCTGTACCTCACCTATCGCCGCGTTATCGATGCTGTGCGCGTATTCACCGGCGTCCCGTTTGCGGCGGTGGGCGGAATCGTTGCCCTGTGGGTCAGGGACATGCCGTTCTCGATTTCGGCAGCCGTTGGATTCATAGCGCTGTCTGGTGTTGCGGTTCTGGGTGACATCGTGCTCGTGTCACGTATCAGGCAGCTGATTGCCCAGGGCCGCGATCAGTTGGACGCGGTCAGGGACGCCGCCGCAAACCGGATGCGCCCCGTGCTGATGACTGCTGCGGTGGCCGCCATCGGGTTTGTACCGATGGCGCTTAACACCGGTGTGGGTGCTGAGATTCAGCGTCCGCTCGCCACAGTGGTGATTGGCGGGATGATGACCTCGACTATTGCCACGCTGGTGATACTGCCGCTGTTGTATGTGTTGTTTGGTGCGTCCGACGCCAGGTCGTCAGCAGCGGGCGTCGCGGCCACCGAAGGGGGTGCATGAGGCGCACCCATCTCATCGGCATTCTGATCGTCGCGCAAGTGGCGTTGCTTGGTCTGTATGTCTGGGTGCAGACCGCACGGCAGGCGGATAGCAGTCGCGAGGAAGTCGCGTTGTCTGCAGCGCCAGGCATACGCGTAAGCGGGCAGCTTCCGCAGTTATCGCTCGTTCGTTCCGACGGTTCGCAGTTTGAGCTGTCATTGCAGCGGCCGACACTGGTGCATTTCTGGGCCAGCTGGTGTCCGCCCTGTCGTGCGGAACTGCCGGATCTCCTGGCATTGCCGGACAGACAATCAGTAGATGTGGTGGCGGTATCGCTCGACAGCGAATGGAGGGCTATCGAACGGTTTCCAGGCGGAAGCGACGCCCGTGTGGTCATGGGGAATGCACGGCAGGTTCGGCGATTGCTCGATGTGCATACGCTGCCGGTGACGTACCTAGTGGCCCCGGGCGGCGGACTGCAGCTGCGTTTTGATGGCGCGAGGAGCTGGGGCGACTTGGCGTGGCAGGTTTCAGGCGCGATGATGGAAGGGGCGTCGCGATGACTGTTAGGAGCATGATTTGAGTGCGAAACAGTCCATACGTGACACGTGTCGCATTTTATGCTTAAACTCCGGGGCACACTCGCCACGCTCGCAGTCGTGGACATAATCCGGAATGAGGTAGTGCAGGAGGAGCCGGGAATGAAAACGTAGCCATCGTATCGTTGATGGTTGTTGAATGAATGCCCCGCCATTTTATGCGTTGAACGCGGCGTTCGGCACAGCACTGTTTCCATACGCAGGCAATGACATAGCCAGGCGGGCCGGCTCAGGCCGGAAGGGGTTGGCTCTAGATATAAGGTAATTTGTCAGGGATCACAGCGTCATGAAGATCAGTGCAATGTCAGGCGTATTTTCTTTCTGCGCCCTTGTTTTTACCGCGGGCACCGTGGTGGTTTGTACCCCGGCTCACGCCCAGACCCCGCCGGATGCCGGATCAGTGTTGCGGCAAATCGAAAAGCAGCAGCAAAAGCCGCTGCCGCCAAAGTCAGACCCGCAGTTTGTGCCTCCGCCACCGCTGCGTTCCCTGGGGGGCGCCACCGTTACCGTGACGGCCTTTCGCTTCGCCGGTAATACGCTTCTGACCAACGATGAAATTGCCCCGGCGGTCACGGGCTTCATCGGGCATCCGCTGGATTTCACCGAGTTGCAGAATGCCGCCATTGCCGTGGCGAACGCCTACCGCGAAGCGGGCTGGGTGGTGCGTGCCTATTTGCCCGAGCAGGACGTTACGGGTGGAACAATCACCATCCAGATCGTTGAGGCCCGGCTCGGCGCGATTGGCGTCGAAGGTCCGGTTACGCGTATTTCCGCCTCGCGGGTACAGCGCTTCGTCGAGTCTGTGCAGGCGCCCGGCGCCGCGCTGAATGCCTCGGCGCTCGATCGGGGTCTTCTGCTGATCAATGACCTGCCTGGAGTAAGCGCAAGCGGGCGGTTGCGGGAAGGCCTGCATCAGGCCGAGACCGACCTTGTATTGACGGTCCAGGATGATCCATTGGTCGACGGCAACCTGATTGTCGACAATGTGGGTTCGCGCTTCACCGGCGCCGCGCGGATCATTGCCGCCGCAAGCCTGAACGGCCGGTTCGGGCTTGGCGACCAGGCCGATGTTCTGTTGCTTCACAGTAAGGGCAGCGACTACGCCCGCGTGGCATATTCGCTGGCTGTCGGCAGTCGCGGCTGGCGTGTCGGTGCGAATGCCTCGCGCCTGAACTACGATATCGTGACGCGTGACTTTGCGGCGCTGGATGTCCACGGCGACTCCACCACCATGGGTGTGGAGGCGAGCTACCCGCTGTTGCGCTCGCGCCTGAAGAACCTGTATTTCGGGTTCAATGGTCAAAACAGGGCCTTTGACAACGAATCGGCGGGTGAGACGACGACGGATTACTCGGTGCGGACTGTCAGCGTTGGTTTGTACGGCAATATGTACGACAGGTTCTACGGCGGTGGCGCCACCAGCGCCAGCATCGAGATGGTGCAGGGCGACGTGGATCTGGGTGGTTCGCCCAACCAGTCCGTCGATGCTTTGACCACCCGGACTGCAGGAAGCTTCAACAAGTTCCGTTTTTCGGCCTCACGGCTGCAGGTTCTCACCAACCGCGTTTCACTCTATGCCGGAATTTCAGGTCAACTGGCCAGCAAGAATCTCGACTCCTCCGAGAAACTCTATCTTGGTGGGTCGACCGGTGTGCGTGCCTATCCGCAGGACGAGGGTGGCGGCAGTGAAGGTGTGCTGCTGACGCTCGAAGCGCGCACCCAGCTACCGGGAAACTTTAGCCTGACGGGTTTTCTCGACGGTGGCTCCGTGCGCATCAACAAGGACAACGATATCCTCGGCGCGGTAGCCGATAATACCAATACGTTTAAGGGTGCCGGGCTGTCCGTTGGGTGGACTGCAGGCTTCGGCTTGAACATCAGGGCCACCCTGGCTCACCGCCTCGGAGACAACCCCAATCCCACCAGTGCGGGTGACGATCAGGACGGCTCCCTGGTCAAGAACCGCTTCTGGGTGCAGGCCAGCATGTCCTTTTGAACTGCAGGTATCACTCCCGGAATCACGCCATGAACACAGAGGTCAGCATGGAACGTAACCCGCCTTCACGGCTATCCGGTCGATACGCATTGTTTCTGGCTGCCACGATCTTTGGCGCCGGCGGTGTGCTGCAGGCCGGCGAGCCCGTCGCACCTTCCCCCAAACAGCTGCCCACCGGCGGCAAGGTGGTTGCCGGGTCGGCCACGCTGACCACTACCACTTCGCCCGAAGCAGCGCTGCTCAGCGTCGATCAAACGACGCAACGGGCAATTATCAACTGGGATACGTTCGATCTCGGCAGCGCTGCACAGATCGATTTCAACCAGCCCAATAGCAATGCGGCAACGCTCAATCGCGTGCTGGACAGCAATCCCAGCCGTATCTTCGGCCGTATCACCGGCACCGGACAGGTCTTTTTGAGTAACCCCAACGGGGTGTACTTCAGTAAGAGCTCCACGGTCGATGTCGGTAGCCTTGCTGCCACCACGCACAGCATAGGCGATGACGCCTTCATGGCGGGCGATATCACCTTTATGCGTGATGGCGCGACCGGAAGCGTTGAGAACGAAGGTGAGTTGCGCGCCGCGCTCGGTGGCTACATCGCCCTGCTGGCGCCTGAAGTGCGCAACGGCGGCATCATCGTCGCGCGGATGGGCACCGTGGCCATGGCATCCGGTGAGTCGATTACGCTGAACTTTGATGGCACCCATCTGGCGGGCATTACGGCGCGGCCCTCGGCCATCGCCGCGCTGGTCGAGAACCGCTCCGCCATACTGGCGCCCGGGGGAACGATTATCCTTTCCGCCAAGGCGCTCGATCGGCTGCAGGGCGGTGTGGTCAGGAACTCCGGTGTCCTTGAGGCCACCAGTCTGGCCAGCCGCAACGGACGGATCGTGCTGGAGGCGAGCGATCGACTCGAACATAGCGGTACCCTCGATGTGTCGGGTACGACCGGCGGCAGCGGCACGCTGACCGCTGATCGCATCAATCTGACTGGCGGTAGTGTCATCGATGCTTCCGGCCTCCTGGGCGGAGGTGAAGTGTTTGTCGGTGGCGGTTTTCACGGTAAGGATTTGTCGATCGCCAACGCGCGGCAGGTGGTGGTGGCGGAGACGGCGAAGATTGACGCCAGTGCAAATCAGTCTGGCGACGGTGGCAAGGTCGCTGTCTGGTCCGATGACCAGACTCATTTCGCCGGCAGCATTCGCGCGCGCGGCGGCTCGGTTTCGGGCGCGGGCGGTTTCGTCGAGGTTTCGGGAAAACAGCAGTTGAACTTCCTTGGTGCCGTGGATGCCGGCGCCACGCATGGGGCGGCCGGCACGTTGCTGCTCGATCCGCACGACATCACCATCGATTCGGTTGGCGTGGCGGTGCTTGCGGACCTGGATGGTTTTGGTGACATCCCGGCGCTGGACAGCATTGTCGCACCCGCGACTATTGCCGCCGTCACCAACACCGGCACCGACGTCACGCTCCAGGCCAACAACGACATCACAGTCAACAGTTCGATTCTGACCGTCAACCCAGGCGGTGACGGCGGCGCGCTCATCTTTCAGGCTGGCCGCAGCATCACGGTGAACGCCAGTATTAATTCCGACAACGGCGACATCAGTTTCACCGCCAACGACGGATCTGCCATCGGTGCCAACCGCGAGGCGGGCAATGCCGTCTTTACCAACAATAGCCTGATCGACGCAGGTGCTGGCACGGTGTCGATCACCATGGGTACGCAGGGCGATTCCGGTATCATCAGCACCGGCCAGATCACCGCCGCCAATCTCGATATCACCCATAACGGCCCTACGCCCGGCGCGGTTACCGGACTGATCGACCTGGGCGAGATCAATGTCACCGGCAACCTGAACATCACTGCCGATTCGGCGCGCAACGTAGTCAACACAGTCGGTAACGTGGTCAATCGCGGTACGGCTACCATCAGTGTCGGTACGGGTGATGTCACCATTGATCGAGCGACCACCGATTTCAACATCATCGGCCTGACGGCGGGCAATGTGGTGTTGAACGATATGAACGCAGTGCGCTTCGCCACCACCACGCTGTCGGGCGACCTCACCCAGGCCAGCGTGGGACCGACTGCCTCCACCGGCGCGATCCAGGTGGCGGGCGCTGCCAGCTTCACCGCCAACGACGGCGGCTTCGGTTACGCCGACCCCTATATCGATCTCACCAATGCGGCCAATGATTTCGCCGGCGGCGTGACGTTCAGTGTATCGAGCGTCGGCGGCAGCGGTTCAGGCGGCTACGCCACGGTGCGCGATTCGGGCGCCATCGACATCACTGCGGCCAGCCTCGCCGCCTACCTTACGGTGACCGCAGCCGGTGCCGTCGATCTTGGTCCCACGACCGTGGGCACGCACCTGACCGTCACTACCAGCGGCGCGATCACCGACAGTGGCACGCTCACGGTGCCCCTGCAGACCACCCTCACGGCCGGCGCCGCCAATGACATCACCCTGGACGACGCCGGCAATAATTTCGGTTCCGTGCAGATCGTTTCCTCTGATGACACCACGCTGGTGGACATCAACGCGATCAACTTTGGCTACTACAGCGGCGGGTCCGGTGCGCCCAGCCATATTTCCGGTGCGCTGGACCTAACTGCGGGTGGCGATATCAGTCAGACGCAGTACAACTTTGTTGATGGTTATTCCGCGATTACCGTGGATGGCGCCACCACGTTCACCGCCAACCATGCCACCTTACCCATCAGCCTGTACCTCGGTCCCAACGATCCATTCAGCGGATTCACGGGCCAGGCGAACACCTTTACCGGTGGTATTACGCTGGCGCGCAATAACACCGACACCGGCTTTACCAATGTCCAGCTGCGCAATATCAGCTCGGCCGCCTCGGTGCTCACGGGCCTGACCTCGGTGGGCGCGCTGAACAATGTGTTTCTACGCTACGACAACGCTCCCTCCGTGACGCTTCCCGGGATGACGCTGAGCGGCTCGCTCAAGCTTTATGCGCCGAGTGTTGCGAATACGGCAGGCGTGCCGGCGAACGTCATCAGCCAGACCGGGGCCATTGTGGTTGCGCAGGACACGATGGTGCAGGCCGCCTCCAGCGGCGATGTCGTGTTGTCGGATGCCGGGAATGACTTCAATCGCATCAACGTCATCGCCAGTCGCAACACCACCCTTGTCGATGCCAACGCGGTGATCCTGTATGGCAATGGCTACGCCTCGAATTTCTCGGGTGATCTGAGCGTTACGGCCGGCGGTGACATCACCGACGGGAGCACCAGTAACAGCATCTACTACAGCACGGTGGGCGGCACCGCGACGCTTGACTCCGGTGTTGCCAATATCACGCTTGATAACAACTACAACCGCTGGAACATCATCAAGATACCGGCGGCGAACAACGTCGTTATTCATCCGTACAACAACATCGTGTTCGATGACTCAGTCATTGCCGGGACGTTGTATTCCGATTCGCTGGTTGGCGGAACCCTGACGCAACTGACCTCAACTGCGGTAACCACGGGCGGGACGACTACCTTCACTGACTTCGTCAGCGGCATCACGCTCGCGCAGAGTGGAAATGTATTCGGCGCGCTGGCGCTGAATAATTACGGCACCGTCAATCTCCGCGAAAACGATGCCATCACGCAGGCGTCGGCCTGGAACGATCCCGACGCCGTTACCCTTACGACCTCGAACGACCAGGCCATCACGCTCGATCAGGCCAACCGCTTCGGTGCCCTTACGATTACGCAGATCAACAGTGGCGCGGGCAGCGCTGGCGCCGTGTACGTGCGTGAGACAAACGACAGTGGCGGCATGACGCAGGGCGGTGCGTGGACCGTGCACGGTACCACCCAGCTGGACTCCGGATCGTTTTCAATCAATCTGACCAACGCAAACAACGTGTTTGGTCCAATGCAGGTTCTCGGCGCGACCGGCGGGAGCCAGAGCGTCAACCTCTACGCAAAGGACACCGCCACTGCCGATGCTTTCAGTGATGTCGGTGGTCCCGGCGCGTGGAATACCGGCTCCGGCACTGTCAGGCTGATCGCCTATGGCGTAACCGGAACCACCCCGGGAGGCGGCAACATCTCGCTGCAGAACACCGGTAATGTCCTCGGCGATCTTTACATCAAGGCTGCCGATGTCACCATTACCGAAAATGCCACTATTACTGATGGCGCTCAGGCGAGCTGGAGCCCGGCGGGCGATACCGGTTGGGTGACTACCGGTACCACGAACCTCGTTGTTGCCAATCCGGCCGGCAAGGCCATTACGCTCGATAACGTTACCAATCAACTCGGGGCGCTTGGCGTCGCCACCACGGGTACACCGGGCACGCTCAGCTCGGTGCTCATCACCGATAACACCAATATCACCCAGGCCTCAGCCTGGATTCTGGGCGCCGCTCCGGTCACGCTCGATGCGCGTACGCACGAGATCGATCTGTCGACGTCAGGTAACGTGCTGGGCAATATCTTTATTTCCACCGCCAACGGTACGCCGACGGCACTGTCGATTACCGAGGACGACGCCATTACCCAGGGGGCCGTATGGACCCTGACCGGCGTGCCGGTCACGCTCCTCGCCGAGAACGACAACGCGATTACGCTCGCAAACGCTTCCAACATCATGGGTAATCTGACGGTCACCGGCGGCGTGGTCAGCATCACCGAGAACGATAACATCACCCAGTCCGGCGCCTGGACCACCACGGGCACCACGACGCTCAATCCAACGGCCGGCGCGATTACCCTGACCAATGCGGCGAACGTCATGGGAGCATTGGCGATCTCGGGTACGCCGAGCGCCGTCAGCATTACCGAGAATGATGACATTACGCAGGCGTCGGCGTGGGTGCAGGGCGCCGCGCCGTTTACGCTGATTGCGGGTGGCGGTAACGACATCGTGCTTTCACAGGCGAGCAATCAGCTGGGCGATCTCACATTGACCGCGCAGAACGCCACCATCACGGAGAATCAGGCTGGCGGTATCACCGATGCCGGCGCCTGGACCATTCCGGGCACGACCACGCTGACCGCAGGCAGCGCCAACCCCATTGTTCTGAACGCCAATCCTGCTGGCAACTTCGGCACCGTCAGCATCGTATCGGCCTCCAACGCTGATATCGCTGATGTGGATGGCATTATTTTCGGCACCTCGACCATTGCCAGCGGTGGAACGCTGACGGTGACGGCAGGTGGTGAAATCACGCAGATTGGTTCGATCACGGCGCCTTCGCTGCGCCTGATCGGCACCGGCTACGCGACGTTGACCAACGTCTTAAACAATGTCGGCAATCTGGCCGCTGGCTTTTCGGGTGGCGCACTGGAGTTTGTGGACAGCGACGATTTCGTCGTTGCCGTGGTCGGCGGCACCTCTGGCGTCACCATCGGCGCGAACGATGTGACGCTGACCTCCGTCAATGGCACGATCACCGGACTGTCGACCATCAACGCCAGCAGCACTTCGCTGGTGCTATCCACCGGCACCGCGCTCGCGGTACCGCAGATGAACATCGCCGGTCCGCAAACCTACACCGCGAGCACCGTCAGCGGCATCGGCATCGTGCTGAACGGTAGCCTGACCAGCACGTCCGCGGGCGCAATCACCTTCAACAGCCCGGTAACGCTGGGCGCGGACCTGGCGATACAGACCAGCAATTCCGCGGTCGACTTCATGAGCACCCTGGCGGGCGCGAACAACCAGCTCACCATCAACGCCGGCAGTGGCCTGGTTGCGTTTCATGACACGGTCAGTGGACTGGGTAACCCGGCCGATCCAGGAGCGGCGTTGACGGTCAGCGCAGGGGGCACGACGTTTGACGCCACGGTTGCCGCCAACAACGGCCTGGCGATCGGCGGTCCGGTGGTGTTCAGCGATACGGTGACTCTGGGCGACGGTAGCGTCGGCTCGCTGTTCACCGGACTGGTCACGCTGGGCAAGGTTGGCGGCATGGATTTTTCAGGTTACGACGGGGTGACTTTCAACGCCGGCGTATTGCTGCAGAACGGTCCGGCGACGATCAATTCGAACAATTCCGCGCTTGCGTTCCAGACGGCAGGAACCGTTTCCGGTCCTTACGATCTGACGTTGAACTCGGGCACGCAACTGCTCACGGGCCTGGACCGCATGGGCGCCGATCTGACCAGCCTCACGGTCACCGCGCTGAGTCCGACCATCCCCGTTGGCGGCGTGAGTATTGCGGGTCCGCAAACCTACACCGCCACCAGCGGCAGCAGCATCACGCTGAACGGCAATGTCACCAGTACGGCGGCCGGTGCGATTACCTTCAACAGTCCGGTCACGGTTGGCGCTGCCGCGACGGTGTCGAGTGATGACTCTGAAATCGTCTTCAGCGCCACGGTCAACGGCAACAACGATCTGACAGTCGATTCCGGTACCGCCGCCAAGACATTCAGCGGCGCGGTCGGGGCGAGTGCGGCGCTGGGTGACGCCAGCGGCGCGGCGCTCATCCTGCAGGGCGCGGGCACGGCGACATTCGCCAGCACCGTGCAGACCCGCTCGGGAATTACTGCGGCGGCCGCGGTGATCTTCAACGATGACGTCACGCTCGGTGACGGTGACACCGGTTCGGTGTTCACCGGCCTCGTCACCAGCGGCGGTGCGGATGGCAACAGTATCAGTGGTTTCGACGGCGTGGCGTTTGACGGCGGCCTGACGCTCGCTGGCGGGCCAGTTAGTGTGGTCTCCAATGGCAGCACGCTGAGCTTTGGCGCAGCTGTCAGCGGAGCGCAGGATCTATCGCTCAATGCCCTGGCGGGCGGCGCCGGCACAGTCACTGGCCTGGAACATATAGGCTTTACCTCGACGCTGACGAGACTCGACATCGTCGCGCAGACACTGAGCCTGCCGGCTACCGGACTGGCGGTGACTGGTCCGATGAGCTTCACCGCCGCCGGCGGTATTACGCTGAATGGCGCGGTGGGCAACAGCGCCGGCCCGGCCACAGGGCAGATCGATTTCAACGGTCCCGTAACGCTGGCCACCGGCGCGATCACGGTCACCACCGATGATGCGGCCGTGAACTTCAGCGGCACGGTGGATGGCGCCCAGGCGCTGAATGTCAACGCCGGTGCCGGCGTCACGACGTTTGCCAACACGGTGGGCGATGATACGGCGCTTGCCAGCCTGACCACCGATGCGGGCGGCACGACGGCGATCAACGGCGGCAGTATCACTACCAGCGGCGCCCAGACCTACAACGATGCGGTGAGCCTCGGCGCGGACACGACACTGACCGGGGTGAATGTGCAGTTCCTCGGTACGCTGGATGGCGCGCACACGCTGACGGTGAACAACTCCGGGCCCACCGTGTTCGCGGGCATCGTTGGCGGTAACACCGCACTGACGAGCCTCACCACCGATGTTGCCGGCACCGTGGTTGTGAATACCACGGCGGTCACGACCACCGGTACGCAGACCTACAACGAAAACATGACCCTCGGCGCGGATGCGGTGTTTACCGGCAACGGGCTTGTCTTTGCGGATATAGATGGCGCGAACGCCTTCACTGCCGACGCGGGCAGCGGGGCACTGCAGCTGAACGGAACGGTTGGTGGAGCAACGCCGCTGACCTCGGTCGCCGCCAGCGGCAATACGATTGTCGCCAGCGATGTCACGACCGGCGGGGCTCAGGCGCATACCGCGATTGCCGGCATCACGCTGAACGGCGACCTTGCCACGACGGCCAGCAGCGTCACGATTACCGGGCCGACCACGCTGGGCGACGATGTTGCGATCGTCACTACCGGCGGCAATATCATCTTCTCCGGCGTCACCAGCGCGATTAACGGTGAGCATGACCTGACACTTACGGCTGGCGCTGGCGATGTCGTGCGCGGCGGGCTGGTCGGTGGTATCACGCCGCTGTCGGGGGTGACGATTTCAGGTAACGACCTGACGTTGCCGGACATCAATACCGTCGGCGACGCCAACCAGAGCTACACTGCTCTCAACGACATTACTTTGAGCCAGAGTCGCACGCTGAATGCGCCGGCCGCGTTCACTGCCGATTCGGACGGCGATGGCGATGGTTCATTCATCCTGTTGAACGGCGTCTCGCTGACGGTTTCGAACAATATGCTCGATATCGTCGCAGCCGATCTGGACCTGCAGGGCAGCAGTACGATGTCCACCGGCGGCGGCCTGATGAGTTTCACTGCCACCAACGGACGAAATATCGCACTCGGCGGCGCTGATGCGCCCGGGCAGATGACGATCTCCGGCAGCGAGCTGTCGCGCATCAGCAGCAACGGCGGACTGAACCTGATCACCACAGGCACCGGCTGGATCCGGGTCAACGGCATCAGCGCCGCGCAGAGCCAGAACATAAACGGCACGCTGGGCCTGAACGCTCAGGGCACCGGTGAGGTGGGCTTCATCACGGCGGCCTCTACATTCAACGCCGTGACGGCCAATGCCGCTGGCGGCACGATCAACATTGGCGTCGATCTGACGACCAGCAATGACGCGATCAACTTCGTGACCCCCGTGGCGGTGTCGGGTGGCGCGATCAACAGCGGCGGTGGCGACATCACCTTCGGCAGCACGCTCGCGGTGGACAGTGACCTCACGCTGACCACGGCCAACGGCGCGCTGACCTTTGCGGGTGCGGTCGGCAGCAACCAGACGCTGACGCTGAACCTCGGTGGCGGCTCGGTGAGCGGCCTGCAGAATCTGCAAAGCACACTCACCGGCCTTACCGTCAACGGCACCTCCGGCATTACGCTGCCGGCATTCACGATCAACGGTCCGCAGGTCTACAACACCGGCTCGATCACGGTCACGGGCAATCTCGGCGGTGTGGGTATCGCTTTCAATAACGTCGTCGATGTGATCCCGGCCTCGGGCACGGCGCTGACGCTGGACGCTGGCGCGGGCACGCTGACCTTTGCCAATGTGGGGACATTCAACGCCGTCGACATGACATTGATCGGCGACGAAATCGATTTCTCAAACACCGTTACCGGTACCGGCAGCCTGTCGCTGGCGCCGTCCACCATCAGCCGCAACGTTGCCGTCAGGGGCAGTGGTGCGCCGATCGCGGGCCTGAACCTCACGGCAACCGAGCTGGCCTGGCTGCCAATCGGGACCCTGACCAGTCTCACCGTAGGCAACCCATCTGGTACGGGAACACTGGATGTGGCTGGCGTACTGAATATTCCCGGCACACCGCTGACACTGAATGGCGGCGGTGGCATCAGTCAGAGCGGTGGCGCGATCATCTCCGGCAGCCTCACGCTCTACGCCGCGGGCAACGGAATTTCACTGGCCGATGGCGCCAACGCGTTCGGTGCCGTGGCGATTAACGGCACGCCCTCCGCGGTGAACCTGTTAAACACGCTTGATATCACCCAACTCGGCGCGGCAGCCTGGAACCTCGGTTCCGCGCCCGTGACGCTGGACGTGGGCACGCACGACATCATCCTCGACAGTGCGGGCAACACCTTCGGAACACTGGTGCTGACCGCCGGCAATGCGCAGGTTGCCGAGACCGCGGCCACGGATCTTGGTGCATCGACCATCGGTGAGGATCTGACCATTGTTTCGGGCGACGACATCCTCGTCAGCGGAGCCCTCGTGGCCGCTGGCAACGTGACGTTCACCGCGGCGGGCCTGGTCACGCAGACCGCACCGCTGACGATCGGTGGCAACCTGGATGTTTCGACCACCGCGAACGTCGGTGATGTAACGATCGCCAATACGGGCGCAGCGGCCACCGTCATCGGCGACACGTATGTCGGCGGCTTTTACGACTTGATCGCCACCGGCCAACCCGTTTCCCAGGCGGCGGGCTCCACCCTGCAGGTGCGCGGTGACCTGACAGTCACCGGCGACACCATTGTGCTCGGTGGCGCGGGCAACCTTGTTGGCGGTACGACGACGCTGCCAGCCACCAGCACCGCGGAGCTGCGGCAGGCCGGGGTGATCACGCTGGGTGATCGCACTGATGCCGGCAATCTCACGGTCATCAGCGAACGCACCAATCGCTCCTTCAGCAGTGCATTGGTGAATGACTATGCCATCGTGCTCAACAACGGAAGCAACAACATCACCGGGAGTATCTCGGTAAGCGCAAGCCCGCCGACGGTCGCCAGCGGCGCGGATGTACAGACGGGCATCAACCAGACCGCGGGAACCTCGATCTCGGTGGCTGGTGTGGCGAGTTTCACGGCTGAGGCTTCAAGTGCCGGCAGTCTGGGCATCGATCTGACCAATGACGGCAACAGCTTCGGCGTGCTGCAGCTCAGTGGTACGACAGTGAACGTCAGGAATGCCGCGGCCGGCACGACAACGATTGGCAGCGCACTGGCGACCGTCGGTCTTACACTGACGACCGCGGGCGCCCTGGCGCAAACAGGCCCGATCGCCGCGCCCGACCTTGTCATTGCCGCGGCCGGGACGGTTGCCCTGAACAATGCGGCAAACGCGGTGGACACCATTGATGTGACTTCCGGCGGCAACACCATCAGCTATGTCGATGCCAACGGCATCGTCGTTGCCGGCCTGGATGCCGGCGGCGCGGGCGTGAGCCTGACGGCCGGTAGCGCCGGCAGCCTCACGCAGACCGGCGCCCTGCTGGATGTCGGTACGCTGGTCGTGAGTGCCGGTGGCGCCGTCACCCTGACCAATGCCGGTAATACGATCGATTCGTTGGCGGCATCAGTCGCGGGCACGGGATTCGATCTGTTCGACTCGGCCGACGGGCTTGCCGTGTCCGGTATCGTTCGGAGCGCAGGCGGTGAAGTGGTGGTGCGCACTTCGGGGGACCTCACGCTGGACAGCGGCGGGCGCTTGCAGGCTGATGCCGGTGGCGTAGTGGCTTCAACTGAAGGCGCGGGCAATTTCATCAACAACGCTGATGCCTCGGCGCTGGTGGTCGGCAGCGGTCAGCGCTGGCTGGTTTACAGCGGTGCGCCGGATCTGGCCAGCGGCCCGCACACCGTCAAAGGTGGATTGACATCGTCGTTCCGTCGCTATGGCGACACCTACGCCACTTACCTGCCGGGAGCGGTGGCCGAAAGCGGCAATGGCTTCATCTACAGCATCGCCGCCCCCTCGTTGACCGTCAGCGCGGCAATCACGGGTACGCCTTCGCACGTTTACGGTGATACGCCGACCGGCACACTCGGCTACTCGATCAGCGCGGGTTTCGACAGCGAAGACAACGTCGATAACATCATTACCGGTGGAACGGCGGCCTTCAGCACGACGCTGTCGGACAGCATGAATGCCGGCAGCTACGAGATCACCTACACCGGTGGGCTGACGTCCAGTTACACGCTCACTGCCGATACCATCGGTGCCGACTACACCGTGACGCCTGCGGCGCTGACTTATACCGCCGATCCGGCCACGCGCATCTACGGCGCTGTGAATCCGGTGCTCAGTGGCACGATCAGCGGCTTCAAGCTCGGGCAGGATGCATCGATACTCGGGGGCAGCGCCAGCTGGACGACACCGGCCGTGGCGGGCAGCGACGTCGGGCAGTATGCGATTACAGGTTCTGGTTACACCGTCGGGGGCAACTATACTTTCACGCAGGCTGCCGGTAATGCGACGGCATTTGCCGTCACCAGGGCCCCGCTGACTGTGGCTGCCAACGACGACACAAGAATCTACGACGGCAGTGTCTACAGCGGTGGCGTCGGAGTGATGTACGGCGCATTTGCCAACGGCGAGGATGCCAGCGTGCTCGGCGGTACACTGGTCTACGGTGGTACCGCGCAGGGTGCACGCAATGCGGGTACGTATGCGATTTCGGCCTCCGGGCTCACCGCCACCAACTACGACATCAGCTATGTGGACGGCGCGCTGGTCATCGACAGGGCTGATGTGACGCTGACGTCGGCCGACGTAACAAAGACTTACGACGGCATGCTTGCCGCCTCCGGATCGGCAACGGTCGCAGCCGGCTCTCAACTGTTCGGCGGCGATACGGTCAGTGGTGGCATCTTCGCATTCACGGACGCCAATGCCGGCGCGGGCAACAAGACGGTGACGGTGACCGGCGTGACCGTGAGTGACGGCAATGGCGGCGGTAACTACAACGTCAGCTACGTTACCAACAACACCAGCACGATCAATCCTGCGAACCTTGTCGTGAGCACCGGCAACGTGTCGAAGACCTATGATGGCACGCTTGCGGCGAACGGCATGGCCAGCGTTGTATCCGGCACATTGTTCAGCAATGTCAGCAACGGCAACACTCAGGACAGCCTGAGCGGTGGCAGTTTCGCCTTTACCGACCCGAATGCCGGCGCCGGAAACAAGGTAGTGACAGTGACTGGTGTAACGGCGAGCGACGGCAACGGTGGCAACAACTATGCGGTGACCTACGCGGATAACACGACCAGCACCATCGAGCGCGCGACGCTCACCTTTGCCGGTACGGTGCAGGACAAGGAGTATGATGGTGCGGTGACGGCCGCTCTGTCAGGCTATGCCTTGACGGGCTTCGTCGGCAGCGAGACCGTGAACGCGATGGCGGGCGCCGCGACGTTCGCCGACAAGAACGCGGGTATGGGCAAGGCCGTGACCATCAGTGGAATCACGCTGTCCGACGGCGACAACGGAGGTCTTGCCTCCAACTATCTCGTCAGCCCATCGGCCAGCGCCACCGGAACCATTGCGCCGAAGCAACTGACACTGGATGCGGTGGCGGCGGACAAGGTGTACGACGGCACGACTACCGCCATGCTGGACAGTTTCGGTCTGTCCGGTTTCGTCGGTAGCGAGACGGTGACGGGCGTATACACTGGCAGCGCCAGTTTTTCCGACAAGAACGTGGGTGCCGACAAGGCGGTAACCATTACCGGTATCAGCCTGATGGACGGTACCAATGGCGGTCTGGCCACGAACTACGCCTTGCCGGCCAGCGCCAGCAGCACGGCCGACATCACGCCGGCCACGCTGAATATTGCCGGCGTGGTTGCCATGGACAAGATATACGACGGCACGGTGACCGCGAACCTGAACACCCAGGCTGCGGCGCTGACCGGAGCGATCGGATCGGACGACGTGGATATCGGCTCGATTACCGGCACTTTCACGACCAAGGACGTCGGTACCGACAAGGCAATTGGCGCTGGTACCGTCGTGCTGGCCGGCACAGACGCGTCAAACTATGTGCTGATCCAGCCGACCGGCCTGACGGCGAGCATTACGCCGCGCAGCCTCACGGTGTCCGCTACCGGCATCGACAAGGTTTACGATGGCACCACTGCCGCAACCGTGGATCTGCTGGACAATCGCATTGTCGGCGATGAGTTGACGATTACCTCGACTGAGACGTTCATCGACAAGAATGCCGGTATGGGCAAGTTCGTCGGTGTTTCCGGTATCACGCTCGGTGGCACTGACGCTGGTAATTACACGGTGAACAGCAGTACCAGCACTTTCGCCAGCATCACCCGGGCCAATCTCGCGGTGACCGCAACGGGCGCCAGCAAGGTATATGACGGCACTATTGCCGCGGTGGTGACGCTGGCTGGCGCGCCTCTGGCCGGTGATGTGGTCGATCTGACCTACACCTCCGCCAGCTTCGCGGACAAGAACGTAGGCGCCGGTAAGGCGGTCAGTGTGGACGGCGTCATCCTCAGTGGCGCCGACGCCGGTAACTACGCCGTCGGCACCGTGGACACCACCGCGGATATCACGCCCGCGACTCTGGTGGTTGGTGCGACGGGGCAGTCGAAGGAGTATGACGGCACCATCCAGGCGGATGTTGCGCTTACCGACAACCGCATCGTGGGCGATCAGCTGGTGGTTGCCGCTGGCGCTGCGGAGTTCAACAATGCCAATGTCGGCGAGGACAAGCCTGTCACGGTCACTGGTATCCAGATCGCCGGCGGTGCTGATAGTGGCAACTACCTGCTGGCCAGCAACAGCGCCGTGACCACGGCGGACATTACCGGTGAAGCGCCGGCCATCAGCGCCAGGACATGGTCGCTGCCGCCGGCAATGCCGGAACTGCGACCAGCCGTGGCGCCACTCTCTCCGCCTGAAGTGCTCGACCTGAGTCTGCCGTTGTACCGCGGCGACGCCGGTACCCGAACCCGCATCGTGGTGTCGATTGTTAGCCAGCCGCTGGCATCGACGTCTGGTCCTGTTCTGGTGCAGGCGCCCAAGGCCGTGGCATTGTCAGATCAGGGGTTCAGTTTTGTACTGCCGGTTACTACGGCAACGGGGCAGCCCTCCGCTGCGGATGAAGTGACGGTTACCCTGACGAATGGTGGGCGGCTGCCCTCATGGTTGCAGTACCGGGCTGACACCAAGACGTTTTCCGCTCCGGCAGTTCCGGATGGCGCCCTGCCCATCGAAGTGCTGGTGCGTGCCGGCGGGCGCAGCTGGACGCTGCTGATCGAGGAGCAGATGGACCGTGGTCAATGAAGACCCGATGCCCACCATTGTGCAGGTGGCTCTCCCGCCGCCTGTAGACGTATCAGCCGCCGAATCACCCCAGTACCGGCACTGATCGGGTGTCGCCGGCTGCGCCGGGGCGATTATTCCTTTGCCTCCTGTAGCCAGCCGTGACATGGTGGTTGCATGGATGACACCGCACATCTGTGGAACAAATTGCGACGCCTGCTGCGCAGCCGTGGCCGTTCGCGCGAGGACATGGAAGACATCGTCCAGGATGCTTTCATGCGGCTGCAGACGTATTGCAAGGCTGCCGAAGTACACGACCGGGAAGCCTTCCTGGTGCGCACGGCGCTGAATCTGGAGGTCGATCAGCAACGGCGGGAGCGCTGTCGGGTGTTCGTGCCTGAGGCGCTGGAAGACCTGTCACTGGTGGATGATGAGGTCTCGCCTGATGAGGTGGTTGCGGTCCAGCAACGTCTACGTCAGATGGAACAGGCGCTCGGAGGCGTCAGTCAGCGGGCGAGAGACATGTACTGGATGAATCGTGTTGAAGGCTACAGTTATACCCAGATTGCCAGGAAGCTCGGTATTTCCGTGAGCGCAGTGGAGAAGCACATGACGCGTGCGCTGGCGTCGCTGATGGCACAGGGTATTTCGAAATGAGTACGAATGCACCGCAGGCCTCGACGGACACGGTGTATGTCGAAGCCGCGGCATGGGTAGTGCGTCTGCATGGGCCCAACCGCTCGCGCGCCGTGGAAGCAGGATTGCGGCGCTGGCTGGCCGAGCATCCCGATCACCAGCAGGCGTTTGAGCTTGCCACCGACACCTGGAACGCAGCGAATGTCAGGGCCGTCGCCACGCCCGGCGGCTTCCGCTGGAAGACCGCAATGGCCGCCGCCGCAGGAGCCGCTGCGGTCGCCGTGCTGGTGGGCCTGGTGTCCTGGATGCGGCCGGCGGAGATGGTCACGCAGATTGGCGAGCAGCGCACCTTGCGGCTGGAGGACGGTACGCAGGTATCACTGAACACCAACACCCGATTGCTCGTGGAGTACGATAAATCGGTGCGCCGCGTCAGGCTGGAGCAGGGCGAGGTCCGGTTCGACGTCGCCAGGCGAAGTGATCGACCATTCGTTGTTGTAGCCGGCGACAAAACAGTGACCGCGCTTGGCACGGCATTCGTGGTCCGGCGCCAGGCTGATTTGCTGTCGGTGACGCTGGTTGAAGGCAAGGTGGCGGTGGAGCGGCAGGGAAATAGCGATGCTCCCGAGGTGCTGTCGCCCGGACAGAGGCTTACTTTTTCCGCCGCAGCCACCACACCTCTTGTAGATGAGCCACAGCTGGAGCAGGTGACCGGCTGGCAGCGCGGCGTGGTGATGCTTGAAGAGACCGCACTGACGGACGCGATCGCCGAAATGAATCGCTACAGCACCGAAGAGCTGGTTATCGAGGATCCATCGGTCGCCGGACTGCAGGTCAGCGGAATTTTCCGCGCTGGTGATTCCAGGCGATTCGCCCGCGCAGTGGCCAAAACATATCAGCTCATTGTCGTCGAGCAGCCAGGCAGGATCGTGCTGGCGGGCGCTGGGGTGAATTAGCTCCCGTTGCGTCTACTCCCAGGCAGGCCCTTATCTATCTCGGAGAGGGCCGCGCTGTACATACGGGGGATTCCATGCGTTTCAATTTCAGACGATCCGCGATCAGTATTCTGCTTCTGTCGTTTCTTGCCGCGGCCAGTGTGCATGCCGCCGACCGTATGGCCTTCGATCTGCCGCCCCAGGCGCTGCTGGAATCATTGCGTGCGGTCGGTCAGCAGACCGGGACCAATGTGCTGGCCAGTGCGCCGAGTATCGCTGGCCTCAAGGCACCGGCTCTGCGCGGACAGATGACTGCAGACGAGGCATTTGCACGCTTGCTGGCCGGGTCCGGGCTCAAGCATGAGTTTCTCGACGAAAAGACAGTGACCTTCGTATCGGCCAAGCCCAAGGAGCTGTCCTCCACCCGCTCCGGTGAGCCAGGCGTGTCCGAATCCGCTCATCTGCAGCTCGCGCGCGTCTCAGTTGATGCTGCGCCAGCCACGGACCAGGCGCAGGACGGTGCCGCAGACGCCAAGGAAGCAGCTGCCGCGCGTACAGGCACGGCTCCGTCCGCGTCCGATGACGATGACTCGGAGCAGAAGCTCGTGGTCACCGGCAGCCGCATCGCCACCACTCCTAGCCAGGTCGCCGCCAACGTGGTGACACTGAGCGCTGAAGACCTGCGTACCACCGGTCAAAGCACGCTCGAAGGCGCATTGCGCCAGCTGCCGCAGAACATCCTTGGTGCCAGCGAAGTCGGCGCCGCCGTCGTGGCGGGCGGCATGTCGTTCAACGGCGCATTGAACGTGACCGGCGGTTCCTCGATCAACTTACGGGGCCTGGGCAGCGAGTCCTCGCTGGTGTTGATCGACGGTCGGCGCATCGGTAAGTCCGGCAGCTTCGGCGGTGTGTCTGACGTGAGTGGTATTCCGCTGAGTTCAGTCGAGCGCGTTGAGATCATGCTGGACGGCGCGTCGGCCATCTACGGTTCAGACGCCGTCGGCGGCGTGGTGAACATCATTCTGAAGAAGGACTACCGCGGCATGGAGGTCGACTACGAGTACGGCACTCCACAGGAAGGCGGATTCGACGAGCATCTGCTGACGCTGTCCGGCGGCAACAGCTGGGAGAATGGCCGCATTCGCGCCACTTTCGAACATATGCAGCGCAGTAATCTCGATGGTGCCGATCGCCCGGGCCGCGCCTCGGTCAGCAACTTCTATCAGTCGCCAGCAAGTGTCGGCGGCTTCCCGTTGTTCTACACCTACAATGGCCAGAACTACCTGCCGTCGGAATTGGCCGGTGCCGGACTCACTACGTCGTCACCCGGCGTGACGCAGATCAACTACGCGATTCTGCCGGATAACCAGGACGGTTCCAGTCTGACAGTGGATGATTTCCTCGGTATCTCGACCAATTCCCGGGATGCGTACGTTGATATCGGCGCAGGCGGTGTCAGCCTTATTCCCAAGCAGGAGCGCAGTACTGCCCAGTTCGGCTTCGATCGTGATTTCTTCGATGGCAATCTCACGCTCAGCGGCAATGCTTACTATTCGGATCGACAGACCTCAGCCGGCAGCGGCGTGTTTGTTTTCACCGGCCGGCTTGCGCCGGGTCAGGGCGGCAACATTTTCGAAGGCACCACCAGCCAGTACTGGATCATTGACTCGATGCCGAACCGGCGCTACGAGACCGACCAGCAGGTGCTGCGCTGGAACTTCGGTGCCAACGGCAACATCGGTGAGCGGTGGCGCTGGAACTCGGCAGTTGGCCGTTCGCGCGATGAGTTCACCACCATGTACTACAACGGTGCGATTTCTTCCTTCAACTCCCCGACGTTCAATGCTCTGGTGGATCAGGGGCTGAATATGTGGGCCGGTGACATTGCGCAGGCCAATTCACAGGCTTTGCTCGACCAGCTGGTCATTGATCCGTTTGATGCCTTTGCCATCAACGAGGAAACCAGCGCCGAGCTGAGTTTCAGTGGCTCGCTGTTCAGCATAGCGGGTGGAGATGTGCATATGGCCATTGGCGCGGACTGGCGCGAAGAGACGCTGGAGTCCGGCTCAAGCACCCGGGTCACCGAGACCACTGGTGATTTGACTGGAACGCTGGGCAGTCTGCCGTCTGGCGCCTACGCCGATTCGACGGCCAAGCGCGAGCAGCATGCTTTCTTCGCCGAAGTGCTGGTACCGCTGGTCGGGAGGGACAATGCCTTCAGCGGCGTGCATCGCCTGGCCCTGACCGGTGCGGCGCGCTACGACTCCTACAAGGTATATGGCAGCGACAATACCTGGTCGCTTGGCATGGTCTGGAGCCCATTGGAGCAGCTCACAGTGAAGGTCAACAAGGCGACTTCCTTTGTCGCCCCGACGCCGCGCGACGGCCTTGCGACCACCATTGTTTTCAGCTATGGCCCAGGCGGCTATGACTTTCCTGTCATCGTCGATGAGACCGGTGCGCTGACGGGGGAGACTGTACCTCTGGCAGGAACCATTCGCGGTGGTAACCCCGATCTGGTGCCTGAAACTGCCTCGTCGCTGAGCGCCGGGATCGAGTTCACTCCGGACGCGGTGCCAGGTCTGCAGCTCAGCGCCGTCTACCATCAGACCGACTACACCAACCGCATCGGCCCCGCACCTGCCATTCATTGGCTGACCGGCACCGATTTCGCGGCTGTGTATCCAAACCTCATTCCCGACGGCAACGGTCGGCTGGTGTGGGATCTGCGTTCTATCAACAGTGCGTCCCTGGACGTCGCCGGTATCGACTACCGGATGCAGTACGACCGCCAGACTTCGATCGGCGAAATCAGCCTGGCTGCCAATGTTGGTCACACCCGCAAGTACGACCGGGTGATCTTTGCCGGCCAGCCGCCGGTTACTGAAGTGGGAGAAGTTGGCTTCCAGACGCGCGCGGTCGTTCCGTCTTATCGCTACAGCGCCAATGCGGGCCTGTATCGAGGTGGTCTGGCAATGAATCTGGATATCAGCACCGCCAGCAAGACCATCAGTACCGGCACAGTGGCTTCCAGCGGCACCGTTCAGCGCATCGGGCATCCAGCCCTGCAGATGGACCTGCTGCTCAGCTACGACCTGGACCGGGGCAACTGGTTTACTCCGTCCGGCTGGCTGCAGGGAACTGCGGTGTCGCTGCGGGTATTGAACCTGCTTGATGACTATCCGGAGTATGAAATCCGCGACCTGACCAAGAACCGGCCCGGCATTCCGGAACTGAACACCACGCTGACCGATCCGCGTGGACGCATGTTCTACGTCAAGTTCAGCAAGCGATTCTGACGACATTCGAGATAACGCTGCCAGGGATGGCGGCGTCCATCCGCACCTGTAGCGGCCCGGGAGTGTTGCCGGGGTTGGAGGATGGATACGAGCAGGCCGTTTACGCTTCCTCCCCAACACCCTAGAATCCAGCGCATGATGCGCAACATTCACTTCGCCTTGATTCTGTCCGGCCTGTGTTCACCCGTGCACGCCGCCTGGGAGATACAGCAAAGCCCTGTGCCCGATGCCAGCTTCCGCGCCGTGCAGGCGCTGGATGCAGAGGTGGCCTGGATCGGCGGCTCCGGTAGTACCTGCCTGCGCACGCTCGACGGTGGTGCGACCTGGACGGCATTGGCCGTGCCCGGCGCCGAATTGCTCGACTTCCGTGGCCTGGCGGCTTTCGACCGTGATACCGCGGTACTGGTCAGTGCCGGGAGGGCGGAAGAGGGCAAGGCACGGATCTATCGTACAGCTGACGGTGGCGGGACCTGGCAGCTGGCGTTCGAGACTCAGACCAAGGGTGTCTTCCTTGACGGCGTTCGTTTCTGGGATGCCAGGAATGGCATTGTTTTTGGCGATCCGGTCGACGGTGCGTGGTACCTGCTGGTCACCAATGACGGCGGCGTCACCTGGAAGCGGGTAGTACCCGAGGGGTTTCCTGCCATGCAGGCAGGCGAGGCCGCCTTCGCCGCCAGCAACTCCGCGCTCATTGTTGGCGGCACTGCGGATGCCTGGATTGCCTCCGGCGGTGCTCAACGCGCACGCGTGTTCCGATCACAGGATCGTGGCCGCACCTGGGCAGTGACCGACACGCCCATGCCTTCCGGTCCAACGGCCGGGATTTTCGGTCTCTTTATCCAGGACAGCGGATTCGGTGTCGGAGTGGGCGGAGATCACAAGGAAGTGGAGCAGGCATCCGCGAATGTCATCGTGACCACGGATGCCGGTGCGAGCTGGAGCCTGACCACGCAAACAGATCCTCCCGGACTCAAGGAAGCGGTCGTTTTGCTGTCGGAACATGAATTGCTGACCGTCGGCGCCTCGGGATCCGCCATCAGCAGTGATCGCGGCGGCACCTGGCGAAAGATCGATACCCGGACCTTTCATGCCGCGTCATGCGTTGGCGGCCATTGTTGGGCGGTAGGCGGAAAGGGCTTGATCGCCAGATGGGAGTGAGTCGCGGGCCGCGGACGGGCGTGTCCGGCTGGCTGGGACACCCACGCGGTCTCTCGGTACTGTTTTTCACCGAGCTGTGGGAGCGTTTCAGCTACTACGGCATGCGTGCGCTGCTGACGCTGTTCATGGTCGCCCCGGTCGCGACCGGCGGCATGGGCTTCGATGTGGCCACGGCGGGGCTGGTCTATGGCACGTACACCATGAGCGTGTACATGCTGTCAATTCCCGGCGGCTTCCTGGCCGACAATTTTCTCGGCGCCCGTCGCTCGGTGCTGTCAGGCGGCGTGCTTATCGCCTGCGGCCATTTCATTCTGGCCTTTTCCGCCGATGGCATGTTCTACGCCGGCCTTGTTTCCATTGCGCTTGGTACGGGGCTGCTCAAACCCAATATCAGTTCGTTGGTGGGGAGTCTCTATGCCGCCGACGACAACCGGCGTGATGCCGGTTTCTCGCTTTTTTATATGGGCATCAATCTCGGTGCGTTTGCCGCGCCGCTGGTCACCGGCTGGCTGGCGCAGAGCGCCAGCTTCAAGGGTCAGCTCACGCAGTGGGGGTTTGACCCGCAGCACAGCTGGCACTGGGGTTTTGCCGCCGCTGGAGTGGGCATGGTGGTGGGGCTGATCGTGTATCTGCTGGGTGCGCGCAGGCTGAGGCATATCGGTGCTACGCCCGCCGCTGGCGTGCCGCGCCCATGGGGGAAACTCGGAGGAGTGCTGGTGGCAGTCGTGGGGCTGTTTACCCTGGTGTGGCTGGCGGACACCGATCCGCGGTTCCAGTGGATACGCTACTGCTACGTTGCGGTTCCCGTGGCGATGATTCTCTGGTTCGGCCTGCAGCCGGATATGGACCGACGGCGCTGGGCCGCGATTCTGCTCTTCTCGCTGGGCTCACTGATTTTCTGGGCGGTCTTCGAGCAGGCCGGTTCCACGATTGCGCTGTTTGCCGACCGCTTCACACGCACTGAGGTATTCGGTCATGCCTTTCCTTCGGCATGGTTTCAGTCGCTGCCGGCATTGTTTGTCATCATTCTGGCACCACTGTTTGCCTGGTTGTGGTTGCGTCTGGATGCGCGCCAGCCGTCGACGCCATTCAAGTTCACCCTGGGCCTGGTCTTCCTGGCGTTGTCGTTTGTGCTGATGGTGCCGGCGGCGGCATTGACCGTGGCCGGCAAGGTCAGTCCATGGTGGCTGGTTGGTCTTTTCTTCCTGCAATCCATCGGTGAAGTCTGCCTCAGTCCGGTCGGACTGAGCACCATGACCCGGCTGGCAGCCCCGCGAATGGTTGGCCTGGTTCTCGGTATCTGGTTTCTCGCCGCGGCACTGGGCAACAAGGTGGCAGGCATTCTGGGCGGGGAATTTCCAGGGGACGCGGCCGGACTTGAGTCATTCTTCGGTCGACAGGCACTGGCTGTCGGTATCTGTGCCGCACTGTTCCTTGCGCTCGTTCCCTGGCTGCGACGGTTGATGGCGGGTGCCACGGCGTCGAAGTCCTAACTGGCGCGTCCGAACCTGCGCAGGTCGAAGGCGGAGATGTCGTGCCGGGGCGTGCGGCCGGCTGCCAGGTCGGCAATGAGCCCGGCGGTGACCGGTGCCATTGTCAGTCCGATGTGCTGATGGCCGATGGCGTAGAACAAACGATGCGGGCCAGGTGCACGACCTATGCCTGGCAGGTAGTCCGGCAGTACCGGGCGCGGGCCGCGCCAGCTGGGTCCTTCAGCGTCGCAGCTGAAACCAAGCCCGCGCAGTTTGCGGCGCAGCTGCGCGGGTTTGCGTGCATCCGGTCGGGAATCCAGGCCTGAGAACTCCATATGAGTGGAAGCACGCAGGCGTCCCGCCATGGGCGTGACCAGCACTTCCTGGTTCATGTAAACCAGTGGCCCGTCCACATGCGGTGCATGCTCTTCCAGTTCCACGTGATAACCATAGGCCGCTTCCAGTGGCGCGGACAGGCCAAACGGTGCCAGCAGGGGCGCCGACCACGCGCCAGCGCATACTACGGCAGCGCTCACGGTCCACTGGTCCGAGTCTGTAGTGATCTGAATCAGTTCGCCTGCCGGACGCAGCGCGCGAACCTCGGTCTTCATCAGCTCGGTGCCGCACTGAGCGGCCGATTGCACCAGCGCCTGCACGATCCACAGCGGATCGAGAATATGTCCGCTGTCCGGAAACAGCAGCCCCGCGACCACGGCCTCATTCGCTGCGCGGGAGATGGTGTGCAGACTGGCCGGTGACATGGGTTCAGTCGGAACGCCGAGCCGCTGCATGTCCGCAGCCTCCTGAGCGGCGCGCCGCTGCGCTGTCGGGCCGAACCAGACCTGGTAGTGCCCGTTGCGGCGAATCAGATCCGGTTGGCCGATTTCGCGAAACAGTTGTTCGAACGCAGCTGCGGCCGGCTTCACCAGCGGCGCCAGATGTTGCGTATTGATTTCACGGCGAAAAGCGGCACGAGCGAATTGCAACACCCATGGGGCGAAGGCACCAAGCCGCCGCAGCGGAATGTGCAGCGGTCCGTCCAGCATGAACAACTCACGCCAGAAACCGAACAGCAGCTGTCGTGATGGCAGGGGCTGTACCAGTTCGGCAGCGATGTGTCCGACATGTCCGTAGCTTGCGCCGCCGCAGCCCGGTTCAGCGCGATCAATCAGCAATACGTGGTGGCCCTCGCGCGCCAGGGCATGGGCCACGGCGCAGCCGATCACTCCGGCGCCGATAACCGCAGTCATGTCTTGCCTCTGCATTGGTGTACCGTATACGATCTACGAAATCTCGGCAACGCTGGAGCCTGCATGACGCTTCCTTCCCGATCATCGGCCCATTCATCGGCCTGTTCATGGGCCGGGGTATTCCCGGCCGCCACCACGCAGTTCGATGCGGCAATGCAGGTTGACCTGCCGGCCACCCAGGCTGTGCAGCAGGCGCTGGCAGCTGACGGCGTTCACGGTCTGATCGTTCTCGGCACGGTGGGGGAGAACAACTCCCTGAATGCGGACGAGAAACGAGCAGTGCTGAAAGCCGCGGTACAGGCCGTCGGTGGCAAGGTTCCCATCATCACTGGCGTGTCGGAGTTCACCACCGCCAGCGCGGCCGCCTATGCGCGTGATGCGGAGCAGATCGGTGTTGACGGGCTGATGGTTCTGCCGGCCATGGTGTATGTCCCGACACCGCCCGAACTGGAGTTGCACTTCCGCACAGTGGCACAGGCGACCTCGCTTCCCATCATGCTCTACAACAATCCTCCGGCGTACCGGGTGAGTATTGATGTGGGTACGCTGCAGCGCCTGGCGGATGTGCCCAACATCGTGGCGATCAAGGAGTCCGCGCCCGATCCGCGCCGCTTTACCGATCTGTACAACGCGCTCGGTGACCGTTTTGCCTTGTTTGCCGGCCTGGACGATGTGGCGCTCGAAGGGCTGGTGCTGGGCGCGCGCGGATGGGTTTCCGGGCTGACCAACGCCTTTCCCGCCGAGTCGCTGCGGCTGTACGAGGCCTTGCGCGCCGGTGACCTGGAGCGCGCCCGTCGCATCTATCGCTGGTTCATGCCGCTGTTGCACCTGGATGCAGAGCACGATCTGGTGCAGTCCATCAAGCTTGCCGAACAGATCATGGGTCGGGGTTCGGAGCGCGTGCGACCACCGCGACTGCCGCTGGCGGGCGAGCGTCGCGCCGAGGTGATCGCGCTGGTGGAACGAGCGCGTGATACCTGCTCGCAGGCGGGCTGAGGCGGGTCTGGACATGCAGTCAATTCAAATCATCGATTCGCATACCGGTGGTGAGCCGACGCGGCTGGTGTTGGAGGGAGGGCCGGATCTGGGTGAGGGGCCGCTCGAAGAGCGGCTGGAGCGCTTCCGCACACAATATGATCAATGGCGCTCGGCTATCGTGAATGAGCCGCGGGGATCGGACGCCATGGTCGGTGCACTGCTTTGCAAGCCGCACCGCCCCGGGTGCGATGCCGGCGTTATCTTCTTCAATAATGTAGGTTACCTGGGCATGTGCGGCCATGGCACCATTGGCCTGGTGGCCTCGCTGGCCCATCTCGGCAGGCTCCAGCCGGGTGGATTACAGATCGATACGCCGGTCGGCGCGGTGCAGGTGGATCTTCATGACGGCGGGGAGATCACCATTGCCAGCATTCCGAGCTATCGCAAGGCTTCAATCGTGGTGGATGTCCCGGGCATCGGGCCGGTGGCCGGCGAAGTGGCCTGGGGTGGCAACTGGTTCTTTCTCGTCGAGCAGCACGGACAGGTCATCGAGGTGAGTCGCGCGGAGGCGCTCACGGATTTCTGCTGGCGCGTGCGCCAGGCCGTCAATGCCCAGGGCTTTCCGGAGGTCGATCACGTGGAATTATTTGTATCAGCCGGCAGTGCGGGTGCGCACAGCCGCAACTTCGTGCTGTGTCCGGGCAAAGCCTACGATCGCTCGCCCTGCGGCACCGGCACCAGCGCCAAGCTGGCCTGCCTGGCGGCGGACGGAAAACTGGCAGCAGGGCAGGATTGGGTGCAGGAGAGCCTGATCGGCAGCCAGTTCACCGGGCGCTATCGCTGGCTGGATCGCAGCAAGGGGGAGATCGCGCCGACCATTACCGGCCGTGCCCACGTCATGGCGCAAGGCGCGCTGCAGCTCGATCCTCACGATCCGTTCTGCTGGGGTATCCGGCAATGATGATCACTGACAGCATGGCGGGGGAGC
>JAJFKF010000068.1 GCA_021773365.1 Gammaproteobacteria bacterium
CCGTTGCTTATCTACTTCCCCCCACCTCGCGTTCCCCCCCTTCCGCCCTCCCCCCCCCCCCCTCACCCCCCCCCACCCCCCCCCCCCCGGCCCGGCATGACCTCGAATATCAGTCAGCACGCGCAAGCAAGTACCAATGCATTTCAGTGAACTATCGTTGATGAACCATCAAAAACAAACTACCGGCCGGAAAACCGCGGCGCACGTTTCTGCGTGAAGGCCGCGACACCCTCCGCATAGTCCGCCGAGTTGCCCAGCTCCCGCTGGAAATCCCGTTCCACATCGAGCTGCTCTTCCAGCGTGCGACCCGATGCGCTGCGAATGGCTTGTTTGGTCCGCGCCAGACCCCGGGTCGGCGCCGTGGCGAGATGACTGGCCAGTGCATCGACCGTAGCCACCAGTTCAGCGTCCTCCACGCAGCGCCAGATCATGCCCCACTGTGCAGCCTGCTCGGCGGGAAGCTTCTCGCCCAGCATTGCCAGGCCCATGGCACGGGCGGGGCCCACCAGCCGGGGCAGGTTCCAGGTGCCGCCGGAATCCGGTACCAGGCCGAGCTTGCAGAAGGCCTGCACGAAGCTGGCCGAGCGGGCGGCGATGACCAGGTCGCAGGCCAGGGCGATGTTGGCGCCCGCGCCGGCTGCCACGCCGTTGACGGCGGCGATCACCGGCAGTGGCAGATCGGCCAGCGCCAGGATCAGCGGCTTGTAGTAGCGTTCGATTGATTCGCCGAGATCCACTGCGGCGCCACCGGGCGCCACGGCGCGATCATTCAGGTCCTGGCCGGCACAGAATCCGCGGCCGGCGCCGGTGATGACCAGCACCCGCGCGCTCTGATCTTCACGGACCTTCTGCAGCGCCGCGCGCACCTCGCCGTGCATGGCCACATTGAAACTGTTGAGCCGATCCGGGCGATTGAGGGTCAGTCGTGCAATGCCGCCGGCAATCTCGAAGCGAATGGTGTCGTAGCTCATGTCGGGCTCACTTTTCATCGTAGTCCAGTTCCAGCTCCGGAGTGGTGGGCCGTGACTGGCAGCCCAGGACATAGCCTTCCTCCACCTCCCAGGGCTCGAGGGCATAGTTCTCGGCCATTTCCACCGCGCCCTTGATCACCTTGGTGCGGCAGGTGGAACACACGCCAGCGCGACAGGAGAACGGCAGATCCAGGCCGGAGGCTTCGGCAGCATCCAGCACGGTGCCGCCGTTCATCGGCATCGAGAAGGTGCGCCGACGGCCATCCATCAGCACGGTGACCTGCGTCTGCTGGTCATTGCCGGTCGGCGTCGGTACTTCAGCTGGCGAAGTCGGTGGCGCAGTGCCCACCGCTGGTGCAGCAGGTTCAGCACGAGCCGGTGTCGCCTGCTCCCCGTGCAGGTGCACGGCCTCCACGCCCAACGACTTCAGGACCTTCGCCACGGAATGGTTCAGTGACTCCGGACCGCAGAGGAAGTACTCATCCACCGATGCCGGATCAAAGACTGTTCCCGCCAGTTCGGCAACCCTGTCGCCATCGAGCTGGCCATTGAACAGGGCCGACTCCTGCGGTTCGTCGCTGAGCACGAAGTGCAGCGCCAGCCGCGACAGGTGGCAGTCCTTCAGCGCCTGCAGTGCTTCGAGTTGCCGCAGCGATGCCGTATCGCGCTGGCCGCAGAACAGCAGCAGCCGGCTTGCGGGTTCACCTTCCAGGATGGCACGCGCCACCGTCAGCAGTGCATCCAGATGGTCGCCGGCAGCAAAAGCTGCGTAGGTCTTGCGGTGTGTGGGATCGAGTCGGGAATGAATTGCCTGCATGTCAGCTCATATGCATTTGAAATGATCAAAAGGTTCCGCGCAGGCCGTGCAGCGATAGTGCGCCTTGCAGGGCGTGGAACCGAACTCACTGATGCGCTCGGTCTGCTCCGATCCGCAGCGCGGACAGGCCACCGGCGCGCGGGCCCGCAGGCCGCTTGGACTGGAAACCGCCTTCTCTGGCGGCGCTATGCCATAGCGACGCAGCTTCTCGCGCCCGCGCTCACTGATCCAGTCACTGGTCCAGGGCGGCGACAGCACATCCCGCACCACCACCTGCTGAAAACCATCGGCACGCAGCGCCCGTTCGACATCGGCGCGAATGACTTCTGTCGCCGGGCATCCGCTGTAGGTGGGCGACACACCAACCTCCACCGCAGCCGGGCCGGTCTCACGGACGTGGCGGATGATGCCCAGGTCCACGACGGACAGCACCGGTATCTCCGGATCCATCACCGTCTCCAGCACCTGCCACAGCGCCTGTTCCCGCCTGTCAGCGGCTGCAGCCGCGGTCACCATTTCGCTCCCGGATAGGCGCGCTGCATATGCTGCATCTCGGCCAGCAGATAGCCGAGATGCTCGCCATGCTGCCCGCGCTTGCCGTGCCAGGGATAATCCGTATCCGCCGGCCGCTGCAGCGTGGCCTCACGCAGCACTTCGTCGATCCGCGCCGACCAGCGCGGCTGCAACTGCGCCAGCGGCGATGCAATGCCACTGGCGGCCATGTCCTCGTCAAGCGCGTCGGCGACAAACAATTCCTGCGTGAATGGCCACAGCTCATCGAGCGCCTGTTGTACGCGACGTTGGCTTTCCTCGGTGCCATCACCCAGGCGGATCAGCCATTCAGCGCTGTAGCGCAGGTGGTAGCGTGTTTCCTTCAACGCCTTGGCAGCAACTTCGGCCAGCCGGGTGTCCTTTGATTGCTGCAGCCACTCATATATCTCCAGCTGCCAGGCGTCGATCAGGAACTGGCGAACGATGGTGCGTCCGAAATCCCCATTGGGCTGCTCGGCCAGGGTGAGATTGCAGTAGTCGCTGCCGTCCCGCAGAAACGCCAGCTGATCCTCGTCGCGCCCCGCGCCTTCAACTTCGCCGGCATGGGTCAGCAGCAAGCGCGCCTGTCCGATGAGATCGAGCGAGATATTCGCCAGCCCGAGATCCTCCTCCAGCGCCGGCGCATGGCCCACCCACTCCCCCAGGCGCTGGCCCAGCACCAGGCTGGTATCGGCCAGTCGCAGAATGTAGCGGCAGCGCTCGATCGCATCTCTGCCGTCTGCGGATCCGCCTGCGGACCCACTGCCCGGCGAGCCGCCGGACCCCGCGCGCTCCGACTGCATGACATCGCTCACAGGTTCTTGACCTCGTCGGGAATCTCATAAAACGTCGGATGCCGGTAGATCTTGTCCTGCGCCGGCGTGAACAATGACTCGGCGTCCTGCGGATCCGAGGCGGTGATGTCCGTGGAACGCACCACCCAGATGCTCACCCCTTCCATCCGCCGGGTGTACACATCGCGTGCGTGCTCGATGGCCATCTTCGCGTCGACGGCGTGCAGACTGCCCACATGTTTGTGGTCCAGGCCTGATCGGGCCCGGATGAACACCTCATACAATGGCCATTCCTGCTTGCTTGTCATAGCGCCCTCATGATCTCTTGTGTTCCTGGCCGCCGGGGACCTGAGTTATACACAGTTTGTGGGAATCCCCCCCCGCAAAATGTGGGGTACTCAGGTCCCTGGCGGCCTCTTCAACCTCAAACTCAGTGCCGGGGGGCCCGCGGGCCGGGGGGGGCGGTTGAGGTACCCCGGGGAAAAAACACCGGAGTGGCGCGCGATTTAAAACCGTGAAACAAAG
>JAJFKF010000069.1 GCA_021773365.1 Gammaproteobacteria bacterium
CAGCCACCGCCGAGACGCTGCAGGCATTGGAAAGAATGATGGGTTCTTTAGATCTCCCGGGCCAGTTGGGCCGCCAGGCCTGTGTAGGTGACGGGCGTCAATTCCAGCAGGCGCTGCCGTGCCTCATCGGATAGATCGAGCGTGGCGATAAAGGCGTGCAGGCGCTCGCGATTGATGGGCTTGCCGCGGGTGAAGGCCTTGAGCTTCTCGTAGCCGTCGGGCACGCCGCAGGCGCGCATGACGGTTTGTACGGGCTCGGCCAGTACTTCCCAGGCGTTGTCCAGATCCCGTGACAGTCGTTCGGTATCGACTTCGAGTCGGCCAAGGCCGCGCTGCAGTGCACTGAGGGCCAGGGCGCCGTGGCCCAGTGCCACGCCGACGTTGCGCAGTACAGTCGAGTCGGTGAGATCCCGCTGCCAGCGCGATATGGGCAGTTTTTCGGCGAAGTGGCGCAGCAATGCGTTGGCAACGCCGAGATTGCCCTCGGCGTTCTCGAAATCGATGGGGTTGATCTTGTGCGGCATGGTGGAGGAACCGACCTCCTGCGCGACGGTGCGCTGGCGGAAGTAACCCAGCGAGATGTAGCCCCAGAAATCGCGGCTCAGGTCGATGAGCACGGTATTGAAACGCGCCAGCGCGTCACAGTAGCCGGCTATCCAGTCGTGCGGATCGATCTGGGTGGAATAGGCGTTCCAGTGCAGGTTCAGGGATTCAACAAAACTGCGGCTGATCGCCGGCCAGTCGGCCTCCGGAAAGGCGGCACTGTGGGCGTTGTAGTTACCGACCGCGCCATTGAACTTGCCCAGAATCTGCACCTCGGCCAGGGCGCGGCGCTGCAGCCGCAGGCGGGCGACGAAGTTGGCGACTTCCTTGCCGAGCGTTGTCGGACTGGCTGTTTGTCCGTGTGTGCGCGCCAGCATGGCCGTGTCGGCCTGTGCGTGGGCGAGGGCACGGAGCTGCTCGATCAGCCGGTCCATGGCGGGCAGCAGGTGCTGCTCGCGTGCCTGTTGCAGCATCAGCGCGTAGCAGAGATTGTTGATGTCTTCCGAAGTGCAGCCGAAATGCACCCATTCGAGCTGCGCGGCGGTGGCGCCGGCGGCCTGCAATCGCTCGCGGACGAAGTACTCCACGGATTTCACATCGTGGTTGGTTGTCTTTTCGATCGCCTTGACGCGCGCCGCATCGGCGGGCTGGAAGGATCTGGCCAGATCCGCCATGGCTGCATCCAGCGGTCTGGTCAGCGATTGCAGGGCGGGCGGACGCAGATGTTGCGCCAGATGCTGCAGCCAGCGTCCTTCCACCCGCACCCGCAAGCCGATCAGTCCGGCCTCGCTGCATAGCTCGCGCAGGGCGGTCAGTCTGGCCGCATAACGGCCGTCGAGAGGGGACAGGGCGGTCAGTTCGGGCGAAATCATGCGCTTGCCGGTAGAATTCGGGCCCGCATGATACCGCAAGCCCCGTACAGGAATCCCTTTCATGTCCGAACCCAAGGTCAGAATCGAACGCGACAGCATGGGCGAACTTCAGGTTCCGACTGACGCGCTGTGGGGCGCGCAGACCCAGCGCGCCGTCGTGAATTTCCCCATCAGCGGCCTGGCGATGCCACGTGCGTTCATTCGCGCGCTGGGTCTGGTCAAGTCGGCTGCGGCCAGCGCCAACCATGAACTGGGCTTGCTGGATGAGGCGGTGGCGCAGGCCATTGGCGCGGCCGCTCAGGAGGTGAGCGACGGCCGGCACGATGCTCACTTTCCCATTGATGTGTTTCAGACCGGTTCGGGCACCAGCTCCAACATGAATGCCAATGAGGTCATTGCAGCGCTGGCCAGTGCGCGCCTGGGCAAGTCCGTGCACCCGAATGACCACGTCAACATGGGTCAGAGCAGCAATGACGTCATTCCCACCGCCATTCATGTCAGCGCCGCGCTGGCCGTGCGCGAGGGACTACAACCGGCCCTGCGACATCTGGCGACGGTGATCGGCAAGCGCGCCGCCGGGCTGCAATCGGTGGTCAAGACCGGGCGTACGCATCTGATGGACGCCATGCCGGTCACCCTGGCGCAGGAACTGGGCGGCTGGAAGGCCCAGGTCGAGAGCGGTGTTGCACGGCTGGACGCGGTGGCGCCCCGGCTGCAGGCTCTGGCGCAGGGCGGCACCGCCGTGGGCACCGGCATCAATGCACATCCGCAGTTCGGCGCTGCAGTAGCGGCGCAGCTGAAGAATGCGACGGGCATCGATTTCCAGCCCAGCAGCAATTATTTCGAATCAATGGCCACGCAGGATGCGGCGGTGGAGCTGTCCGGACAGCTGAAGACCATTGCTGTCAGCCTGATGAAGATTGCCAATGATCTGCGCTGGATGAACAGCGGTCCACTGGCAGGTCTGGGCGAAATCGCGTTGCCGGCGCTGCAGCCTGGCAGCAGCATCATGCCCGGCAAGGTCAATCCGGTGATTCCAGAGGCGGTGGCCATGGTGGCTGCGCAGGTGATCGGCAACGACGCCACCATTACCGTGGCTGGTCAGTCGGGCAACTTCCAGCTGAACGTCATGCTGCCGGTGATCGCCTACAACCTGCTGCAGAGCATCGAATTGCTGGGCAATGCAGCGCGCGTGCTGGCCGACAGCGCCATTGCCGGCTTCACCGTCAATCCGGCGCGACTGAACGAGGCGCTGGATTGCAATCCCATCCTGGTCACGGCGCTCAACCCGGTCATCGGCTATGAGAAAGGCGCCGCCATCGCCAAGGCGGCCTACAAACAAGGCCGGCCCATCCGTGAGGTGGCCGCGGAAATGAGCGGCCTGGACAAGGCAGAGCTCGACCGCCTGCTCGATCCACTGACATTGACCCAGGGCGGCATCAAGGACAAGGGCGGCTCCGGCGGCTGATGTGGAGGCACTGATCCACCGCATCCGTCGCCTGCTTGCGGGCAGCGCGCCCAGCGATCCTGACAAGGAAGCGCCGCTGGCCGGGTTGCCTCCGGAACTGCACGCCACCTATCGGCGACATTTCCCGGCGCAGGTGGTCCCGGCCGCGGTGCTGATCGCGCTGGTACGACGCCCGGAAGGCCTGACGGTGCTGCTGACCGAGCGGGCCGCAGGCCTGAAACATCATGGCGGACAGATCAGCCTGCCGGGCGGCCGACTGGAGCCCGACGACACCGATATTGCCACCGCTGCACTGCGGGAAACTGAAGAAGAAGTAGGTCTGGAACGCCGGTTCATCGAGGTGATCGGCTACCTGCCCGACCACCTGGTGATCAGTGGCTATCGTGTCACGCCGGTGGTGGCCCTGGTCGAGCCGGGTTTCGATCTGCGGCTGGATCCGCGTGAGGTCGTCGGCGCCTTTGAAATGCCGCTTGCACATCTGCTGGCCCCGGCTCACCACGGTCTGCGCAAGCGCACTCTGGGCGAGGCGGTGTTCAACGTCTATGACATTCCCTACGGCGGGCATCGCGTGTGGGGCGCCACGGCGGGGATACTGATGAGCCTGTACTGTTTGCTGGAAGAGGGCGCGCCATGAGTACCGATGACAGTGACCAGCGCTCGGGACGCAACGGGCAGGCAGGTATCGGCGAGCTGCTGGCCATCATGCGCCGCCTGCGCGATCCACGGCAGGGATGTCCATGGGATCGCGCGCAGGATTTCTCCACCATCGCGCCGTACACCATCGAGGAATCCTACGAGGTGGCCGAGGCCATTGCGCGCAAGGACTATCCAGAGCTGAAAGACGAGCTGGGCGATCTGTTGTTCCAGGTGGTTTTTCACGCGCAGATGGCGCAGGAGGCTGGCCACTTCCGCTTCGAGGACGTGGTGCGGGCCATCTGCGACAAGATGCACCGCCGCCATCCGCATGTTTTCGGCGACGAGCCTATCGCCACGGCCGAGGCGCAGACGCAGGTCTGGGAGGAACACAAGGCGCGCGAGCGGCGTGAGAAGGCGGCAGGAAAACCGACCGGCCTGCTCGACGATGTGCCACTGGCCCTGCCGGGGCTGACCCGCGCGAACAAGCTGGGCAAACGTGCGGCGACGGTGGGATTTGAGTGGCCGGACTGGACGGGGGCGCGGGAAAAGGTCGGCGAGGAACTCACGGAGCTGGATGAGGCGCTTGCACAGGACGCGCCGCGTGAGCGACTACAGCATGAGCTGGGGGATGTTTTGTTTGCGGTGGTGAATCTGGCACGGTATCTGGGCATTGATCCGGAGGCGGCGCTGCGGGGGTGCAATGGGCGCTTTGCGGAGCGATTCGGGTTTATTGAAGCGCAGGCAGCGGAACAGGGGTTGCGGCTTCAGGACATGAGTCTGGAGGAGATGGATGCGTTGTGGGACGAAGCCAAGGCTCGTCAGCAGGGGTAGTTTTCAGGCCGTACGGAGCGGAGTGGCCGACCACGCCTCTGGCAATGGCCCAGTTCAGTCCCGATTCAGAGAGCCGGGGATATCCTGCACTCAAGCTCGCACAGAACCGGAAGTTCATTCCGGGGCGGGCGCTGAGGAGCAGGCCATGTTGAAGCGAATTTCTGTTCTTGCGTTGATGGCGGCGGCGACCCTGGCTGCGCCGGGTGCGTTTGCTGATTCGTGGAAGGCAAAACACTATCCACCGGGACAGTCCCGTGCGGCGGAATATGACTACGCACGCGTTATCGGGGTGACACCCATCATCCGCAGGGTGAGGGTCGAGCGGCCGGTGCGGGAGTACTGGGAGGAAACCCGCTACGAGAACGACAGCCGTAACGACTCCGCCACCGTGGCGCGGACCCTGCTTGGTGGCATCATCGGTGGCGTGATCGGTCACCAGATCGGCGACGGTGACGGCAAGCGCATTGCTACCGCGGCAGGCGCCATCATCGGTTCGGCCGTGGGCCGCCGGGCGGCGGAGCGTGACCGCTACGATGAGCCGCCGCGCGAATACACGGTGGAACGCAGCGCCGTGCGCTATGAGACCACCTACGAGGAGCGTGTCGAGGGTTACGATGTGGAGTACCGCTACAACGGCCGTACCTACCACACCCGCATGCCCTACGACCCGGGCGAACGCATCCGCATCCGGGTGGATATCAGGCCCAGCTACGATCGTTGAGCAGACCGTTCCCGCGGCGCCGAAGTCCGGCCACCACTGCCTCAGCATCTGGTGTCACCGGACCAAGGTGCCCTTCCTTCGACCGCCGGAAAACGGCACGGCCTCTCGGCGGTGTCCGGGCAGGGGAAGGGTTTTCAGGATCGCCGTAAACCCATCCATGGGGGCTTCGGGAAAAACATCCTGTTTTTCACGATCCTGAAAACCCCTCCCCTGCCCGGACACCGCCCGGCACTGCTCTGCACAGCTCCTGTTCAGACTATCCGGGTTACACTTCCCCGCAATGCTTCTGCGCACCCTACTGATTGCCGTCACCTTCCTGGTTGCACTGCCCCCGGGTGCCCGGGCCGATCGCGATGACCGGTTTGATCGCCAGCGCGGTGATGAGCGCGATCCTGGTCGCGATCCTGGTCGCGATCCTGAGCGCGGGCCCGAAAAGGAAAAGCCCCGGCGCGAGATGTCCCTCGACCAGGCCGTGCAAATGGTCCAGAAGCGCTACAAGGCGCGCGTGGTGAGCGCTGAAACCCGCCGCCAGAACGACCGCACTGTCTATCGCCTGAAGCTGCTCAACAAGGACGGTAAGGTGTGGACCGTCACCGTGGATGCCGCCACCGGGACCGTCAGGTAGGCGAGAGGAGTACCGTGCGCATACTGATCGTCGAGGATGAAGCCGCCCTGCGCGAATCACTGGTCACGCAGCTGAAGGGCGCCGGCTATACCGTCGATGCCGCCGCCGATGGCGAAGAGGGCCTGTACGCCGCCACCGAATATCCCATCGACCTGGCCATTGTGGACCTGGGCCTGCCCAAGATTTCCGGTATCGAGCTGATCAAGCGGGCCCGTGCCGGCAACCGCCGCTTCCCCATTCTCATCCTCACCGCCCGCGACCGCTGGGAAGACAAGGTCGAGGGGCTGCAGTCCGGCGCCGATGACTACCTGGTCAAGCCATTTCACTTCCAGGAGCTGGCGGCCCGCGTGCAGGCGCTGATGCGTCGCGCTGGCGGCTGGTCGCAGCCGGTCCTGCAGTGCGGCGACGTCAGTCTCGACACACGCACACAGACCGTCACCGTGGCCGGGCAGGCGGTGGAGCTGACCACCTTCGAGTACCGCATCTTGGAAATTCTGATGATGCGTGCTGGTGAGGTCATCTCCAAGACGGATCTCACCGAGCGGTTGTACGAACAGGATTTCGAGCGCGACAGCAATGTCATCGAGGTGTTCATCGGCCGTCTGCGCAAGAAGCTCGATCCCGAGGGCACCCGCCAGCCCATCGAAACCCTGCGCGGGCGCGGCTACCGCCTGGCGCTGTCCCGCAGCGGCTGACCGCATGGCATCGCTCAGCGGGCGACTGCTGCTGTTTGTCTCGCTGCTGCTGGTGGTCTTCTTCAGCCTCACCATCTTTGTTCTGGACCTGGCATTTCGCGATCTCAGCGAACGCAGCCTGCGTGAGCTGCTCGATGCACAGCTCATCGCGCTGGTGGCCGCCAGCGATGCGGATGAAACCGGACGTGTGCAGCCTTCACGCCTCTTGGGAGAGGTTCGCTTCAGTCAGCCCGGTTCGGGTCTGTACGCGCAGATTCGCTCGGCGCAGGGCGAACGACTGTGGCAGTCGCCATCGGCGCTGGGCGTGCCGATCGATTTCAGCGGCATGGTGCCGACCGGACAGCGGCGGTTCGAGCGCCGGGAGTTACCCATGCAGGGTGATGCCGCAGCATCACCGATCATGGTGCTGTCAGCAGGCTTCAACTGGGAAATCCAGCCAGGCAGCGCGCGCGATCTAGTGTTCAGCGTGGCGACCAGCCTTGCGCCGTACGAAGCGCAGCTGCAACGTTACCGCGGACAATTGTTCGGCTGGTTTGCCGCGCTTATGGCGGCGCTGCTGATCGCACTGGCACTGCTGCTGCGCATGGTGCTGGCGCCGCTGCGGCGGATCGAACGCGAGATCGGCGAGGTCGAAGCCGGGCAGCGCGATCAGCTGGGCACGGCCCTGCCACGGGAGCTGGTGGGTCTGGCCGGCAACATGAACACGCTGCTGCTCGGTGAGCGCAAGCGCGTGGAGCGCTATCGCAACACGCTGGGCAATCTGGCGCATAGCCTGAAGACGCCGCTGGCGGTGATCCGCTCAAGTCTCGGCGGACAGGGCGATGCGGCGACGCGCGAGATGGTTATCAACCAGCAGATCGACCGCATGGACACCATCGTGCAGCATCAGCTCAATCGGGCATCAGCATCGGCCGGTACGGCAGTGGGTCAGGCCGCAGTGGAGCTGAAACCGTTGCTGGTGGAGCTGCGCGCGGCGCTGGCCAAGGTCTACTTACGCAAGGATCTGTCGATTGAGATGGATATGCCGGCTGGCCTTGCGTTCTGTGGCGACCGTGGCGATGCCTTCGAGCTGGCGGGCAATCTGCTCGACAATGCCTGCAAGTGGTGCCGACAGCAGGTGCGCATCGGCGCGGCGCTGGCTGGGGAGGGCGGACGCCGGTCGCAGATTCTGTTGACGGTGGAGGACGACGGGCCGGGGATCGGAGCAAACGACCGTCAGCGCATTCTCGAGCGCGGTACGCGGGTGGATGAGCAGGTGGACGGGCAGGGCATCGGGCTATCGATGGTGCGCGAGATTGTTCAGCTCTACGGGGGGGATATCCGGATTGACGGTTCGCCGCTGGGTGGCGCGCGGGTCACGGTGCGGCTGCCCGGGCGATAAGACCAGACGATTCAGGCGTCAGGCGGCCTTCATGGGAACGCCATGATGGCCCGCCTGTGGCGTCAGATTCTGCTACAGCATCTTGCCGCGCCCCAGCAGCGGCCCGATCAGGTCGAGCGGCAGCGGGAAAACAATTGTCGAGCTCTTCTCGTTGGAGATATCCGCCAGGGTCTGCAGATAGCGCAGCTGCAGTGCTCCGGGCTCGCGCGACAGCGAGGCTGCCGCCACCACCAGTTGCTCAGCCGCCTGGCTTTCACCCTCGGCGTGGATGATCTTCGCGCGTCGGGTTCGCTCGGCCTCGGCCTGTTTGGCCATGGCGCGGATCATGGTCTCGTCCAGATCGACGTGCTTGATTTCCACGTTGGCCACCTTGATGCCCCAGGCGTCAGTGTGCTCGTCCAGGATTTTCTGCACGTCGGCATTGAGCTTGTCGCGCTGGGAGAGCATCTCGTCCATCTCGTGCTGACCGAGCACTGAACGCAGCGTGGTCTGTGCGAGCTGGCTGGTGGCCTCGTAGGGGTTGGCCACCTGAATGATGGCCTTGCTCGGATCGACGACGCGGAAGTACACCACCGCGTTGACCTTGACCGAGACGTTGTCGCGCGAGATCACATCCTGCTTGGGCACATCGAGCACGATGACGCGCAGATCCACCTTGCGCATCTCCTGGATCATCGGGATCACGATGATGATGCCGGGACCCTTGGTGCCGCTGTAACGCCCGAGGGTAAACATCACACCGCGCTCGTATTCCTTGAGCACCTTGATGGCGCTGAACAACAGCAGGACGACAGCAATCAATATACCCAGCAAGAAAACATTCATGATTTATTCTCCGGTTCGACCCACAGTAACAAGCCTTCCATTTTCACGACCTTGACGCGCTGGCCAGCTGTGAGCGGCACACTGCTGCGCGCATTCCATAATTCCCCGCTGAGGCGCACCCGTCCCTCACCGCTGAAGTCCGCTGCCACCACCGCAGTGGCGTGCAGGATCTGCTCGGCCCCGGTGACCACGGGACGTCGGCGCGAGCGACCGAACAACCACATGATCATAAACATGAGCGAACCGCCGATGAAGGCGACGGTGGCAATCACCGGCATGGCAAGCGAGTAGCCTGGCACATCCTTGTCGAACAGGATGATCGAGCCGATGACAAAAGACACCAGCCCACCGATACCCAGCGCGCCAAAACTCGGTGCAAAGGCTTCCGCAACCACCAGCAGCGCGCCAAGTGCGATCAGGGCGAGGCCGGCGAAGTTCACCGACAGCACCTGGAAGGCAAACAACGCCAGCAGCAGGCAGATGGCGCCCACTACGCCAGGCAGAATCGCGCCGGGATTGTAGCCCTCGAACATCAGGCCGTAGATGCCGATCAGCAGCAGTCCGTAGGCGATGGTGGGGTTGGTCAGAACCGACAGCAACTCGGTGCGCCAGTCCGGTTCGTGGGTTTCCAGCGTGAGGTTGGTGGTGGCCAGCGTGAGTTCGGTCGCGCCCATCTTCACCTTGCGCCCGTCGATCTGGCGCAGCAGGTCCTGGATGTCCGCGGCCACCAGGTCGATGACATTCATTTCCAGCGCGGCGCTAGCCTGCAGGTTGGCGCCCTCACGCACCGCCTTTTCCGCCCAGTCGGCATTGCGTCCGCGCAGGTCAGCCAGGCCGCGGATGTAGGCCACCGAATCATTGACGATCTTGCGCTCCATCGCCGAACCGCCAGTCGCAGGCTTCGCGGCCGGCTTGTCCTCACTCTTGTCCACGTCTTTGGCCTCCGGGTCGTCGCCGCGAATCGGCTCGCCCGGGGTATCGCCACCCACCGGTACCGGCGTGGCTGAACCCAGGTTGGTGGCCGGCGCCATCGCCGCCACGTGGCTGGCGTACATGATGTAGGTGCCCGCGCTGGCCGCCCGGGCCCCATTGGGTCCCACGAAGGAAACGACCGGTATTGGAGAGGCCAGGATCTCCTTGATGATGTCCCGCATCGAGCTTTCCAGCCCACCAGGCGTATCGATCTGCAGCACCATCAGCGCATGCCCTTCATCACGCGCCCGTTCCAGTCCCTGGACGATGAAATGGCTGGTCGCCGGCCCGATAGGCCCATCGAGCTTGACCAGCAGCGCCGTGCGCCCGGAGACGGTGTCCTGCGTCTCCTGCCCGGAAGAATCCTCCAGCGCAACCGCAGCCGTCAGCCAGGCCACCCCCGCCGCCAGAAAAAACCAACTCATCCGTTTCTTCTTCACGACCACCCCACAAGGTTGAAGGCCTGATCCCGCCAGCCCATGCATGGTCTACGCATGATCTCCGCGCGTCAAACCCGGGAGTCTGTCCGCGTCAGGCACAGCATTGCCTGGGCAGTCTCCTAGACGTCAAACCGTATTCCCTGCGCCAGCGGCAGGCTGGAACTCCAGTTGATGGTATTCGTCTGCCGCCGCATGTACGCCTTCCAGGCATCAGAGCCCGATTCCCGCCCGCCGCCGGTGTCCTTCTCGCCACCAAAGGCCCCGCCGATTTCCGCGCCCGACGTGCCGATATTCACATTGGCAATGCCGCAGTCACTGCCCGCGGCCGAGAGAAACCGCTCCGCACCTTGCAGGCTGTCGGTGAACAGGGCCGACGACAGCCCATGGTCGGCGCTGTTCTGCAGCTCGATGGCCTGATCGAGTGATTGCACCTCGATCAGGTACACGATGGGCCCGAAGGTCTCGGTCTGCACGATCGACCAGTCGTTGCGCGCCCGCACCAGCGTGGGCTCGACGAAGTTGCCCTTGCCCGGCCTCACCTGCCCGCCACACAGAATTTCCCCGCCGGCCTCGCGAATCGCAGCCAGCGCCCGCTCGTACCCGGCCACGGCCTGTTTGTCGATAAGCGGTCCCATCAAAGTATCGGCCTGGAGCGGATCGCCGATGCGGATCTGCTTGTAGGCATTCAGCAGGCGCTTTTCCAGCTCTGCCATTCGTGAGGTATGCACCAGCACCCGTCGCGTGCTGGTGCAGCGCTGGCCGGAGGTACCCACTGCGCCAAAGACAATTGAAGGCACGGCCAGGTCGAGATTGGCCGACTCATCGACGATGACCGCGTTGTTGCCGCCCAGCTCCAGCAGCGATTTGCCCATTCTCGCCGCCACCCGCTCGCCCACTTTCCGGCCCACCGGCGTGGAGCCGGTAAAGGACACCAGCGCCACGCGCCGGTCATCGACGAAGCGCTCGGCCAGCTCGTTGCCCGCGGGGATGAACACCTGGAACACCGGTGGCAGCTTGTTGCGTTCCATGACCCGGTTGCACAGATGCTGCACGGCCAGCGCGGTCAGCGGCGTTTTGGGCGAGGGTTTCCACACACTGGCGTTGCCGCAGATGGCCGCGAGGAAGGCATTCCAGGCCCACACCGCAACCGGAAAATTGAACGCCGAGATGATGCCGACCACGCCCAGCGGATGCCATTGCTCATACATGCGATGTTCAGGTCGTTCCGAATGCATGGTCAGGCCGTAGAGCATGCGCGACTGGCCGGTGGCGAAGTCGGCAATGTCGATCATCTCCTGGACTTCGCCATCACCCTCGGCCTTGAGCTTGCCGTTCTCCATCGTCACCAGGCTGCCGAGCGCATCCTTGCACTTGCGCAGTTCCTCGCCGATCAAGCGCACCGCCTCGCCTCGCTGCGGTGCCGGAATCAGGCGCCACTGCCGGGCGGCCTCAACGGCGGATTGCATCACCTGCTCATAGTCTGCGGCTGTGGCGCTTCTGACCTGGGCGATGACTTCGTTTGTCGTGGGGTTGAATGAATCAATGACCGGTCCGGAACCGTCATCCGACCATCCCCTGGCGCCTGACCAGGCGCCAGGGTTTACTTCTGCGAGACTGAGCTGGCTGAGAATGTTGTTCATGAGAATTTCCGCAAGGCCTATCCCGCAGCAGCCCACACCCGCCGTTGATGTCCCGCCTGCCCCGATACCACAGTGGCAGACGACACATCTTTGGTGCCACCTAGCGCGTAATACTTGCCGAAGCGGTTGGCCAGGATGTCAGTCAGCCTGAAGCCTTCCTGCGCAATGAACCCGCTGTACCCGCTCTTCGACGACATCACCAGGTCCACCACGGCGGTGATTCCCGAAGCGGTGCTGACCTGAATGGCTGACCACAACCGGCCGGCGATCAGCTGCGGATAAATCTTGTTGACGTAATTTTCCTCGCGCAGCTCCCCGTCCTGCAACCCGCTCACAGCCGCATACACGATCACCACATCCTGCAGCGTCTGCGGCACGGCTTTCTCGAGAATGCGCTTGAGTGTGCTGCGATCCTGGTTGAGCTTCAGGTCGTTCATCAGCAGACGCATCTGCTCGCAGTGGCCGGGATAGCGCATGGTCTTGTAGGTCATCTGTTCCACTGCCGGTCCGTAGGTCTCCGCCAGCGAGCCCAGGCCGCCGGAGGTGTTGAAGGCTTCGTACAGCGTGCCGTCGATCTCGATCTCCTCCATGCCTTCCAGCGGCATGACTTCTGCCATGCGCCCATCGACAATAGCCTGGCAGGGATTGCCGTATTCGTTGATCAGGCCTTCGGTGGACCAGGTCAGGGAGTACTTGAGCACGTTGTTCGGATGCTGGGGCAGGGCGCCGACGCGCAACTTGACGCTGCGCACCGTGTCGAAGTGGGTGATCAGTTCATTGGCCGCGATGCTGATGAAACCGGGCGCCAGGCCGCACTGCGGAACGAATGCGCTGGCGGCGCCCTGCGCAATGGCGCGCACCGCTCGGGTCACTTCCACATCCTCGGTCAGATCGAAGTAGTGCATGTCATGCCGTCGCGCGGCCTCTGCCACATTCCGGTTGCAGTAGTACGGCAGGCTGGAGATCACCGCATCCGCCGGGTGGGATTTCAGGTGCGCTTCCAGCGTCGCGGCGTCGGTGGCGTCGAGGGCGAAGCCCTCCAGGTTCTTCAGACCGTGCGCGCGCACCACCGCCTCGGCTGCCTTGTCGTTCACATCCGCCAGCTGGACGTGGTAATCGCCCGACTCGGCCAGCAGACCGGATATCAATGCGCCGATCTTGCCGGCGCCCAGAATCAGTACACGATGCATAAATGTCCTTGGTCAGTGCACCGCAGGCGAGCAGGTGCATCAAGGGTTGAATAAAACTGTGGCTATTGTGCCCCAGCGGCTGCGCTCGGGCCAGTTGATAAGGTAGGATGCTCGCGTTTCGTCCGGCATTTCACCCATGACTCGCAGTACCGCAACCACACAATGGCATCCGGCCAGCTGGCAGTCCAAAACCGCCCAGCAGCAGCCGAAATACGCTGATAACCAGGCGCTGGAAAACGCCGTGGCCGCGCTCAGCCGGCTGCCGCCCATCGTGGTGTCCTGGGAAGTCGAGGCGCTGCGCGAGCAGATCGCCGCTGCTCAGCGCGGAGAACGCTTCGTGCTGCAGGGTGGTGATTGCGCCGAGAGCTTCGATGACTGCGATTCGGACAAGATCGCGCAGAAGCTGAAGATTCTGCTGCAGATGAGCCTGGTACTGCTGCATGGACTGAAAAAGCCCATCGTGCGCATCGGGCGCATGGCCGGGCAGTACGCCAAGCCGCGCTCGGCGGACACCGAGACGCGCGATGGACTGACGCTGCCGAGCTATCGCGGTGATCTGGTCAATCGTCCAGCCTTTACGGCCGTGGATCGCGAACCGGACCCGAGCCAGCTGCTGCGCGGTTACGAACGGGCGGCGCTGACGCTGAATTTCGTGCGTGCACTGGTCGACGGCGGCTTTGCCGATCTGCATCACCCCGAGTACTGGAATCTCGGCTTCATGCATCACTCGCCGCTGAAGGACGCCTATCAGGGCATCGTGGATTCCATCGGCGATTCGCTGGACTTCCTCGAATCGATCAGCGGCCGTCCGGTGCACACCAGTGGCAGGCAGGAGTTCTATGCCAGTCACGAAGGCCTGCACCTGTTGTACGAACAGGCGCAGACACGCTTCATCCCGCGCGGGCAGCGCTGGTACAACCTGTCCACGCATCTGCCGTGGATCGGCATGCGCACGGCAGGCGTGGACAGTGCGCATGTGGAGTACTTCCGCGGCATTTCCAATCCAGTCGCCGTGAAGGTGGGCCCCGGCATGAACGCCGAGTGGTTGCAGGCGCTGGTGCAGACCCTCAACCCGAACAACCAGCCCGGGCGTCTGACGCTCATTCACCGCTTCGGCGCCGGCAATATCGAGCGCGGACTTCCGGAGCTGATCCAGGCGGTGCGCTCGCTCGGGCAGACGGTGCTGTGGATCTGCGATCCCATGCATGGCAATACCGAATCCACGGCCTCGGGTCTGAAGACGCGGCGCTTCGAGAACATTCTCAAGGAACTGGAGCTGGCCTTCGACGTACACGAAGAGCAGGGCTCCCGCCTTGGCGGCGTGCATTTCGAACTGACGGGCGAGGACATCACCGAGTGCATCGGTGGCGCCCGCGGGCTGAAGGAGGCCGACCTGGCGCGAGCCTATCGTTCGCAGGTCGATCCCCGGCTGAACTACGAGCAGTCGCTGGAGCTGGCGATGCTGATCGCAAGGCGCAAGTCGGTGCGGGGGAATAGCTGAGCATTCTCTCCTTCCTGATTGGAGAAAGCAGGGGAACCAGGGGAACATGACCAGCAGCGGCATCATCAGGCACGGCTGTGAAATCCGGGGCGCCATGCCTGCGGAATTCGAGGATATTCTTACCCGTGAGGCACTGCAGTTCGTTGCGGCGCTGGCGCGGCGATTTACGCCCCGGATCCAGGCGCTACTGGCCGCGCGTGAACAGCGCCAGCAGGACATTGATGCCGGCGCAATGCCGGATTTCCTTGATGCGACACGCGCCATTCGCGAAGCGGGCTGGAAGGTGGCGCCCATTCCGCCGGACCTGCTCGACCGGCGGGTTGAAATCACCGGACCCACCGACCGCAAGATGATCATCAACGCGCTGAACAGCGGCGCGAAAGTGTTCATGGCCGACTGCGAAGACTCGCTGACGCCGAGCTGGGACAACGTGGTGCGCGGGCAGATCAACCTTCGCGATGCGGTGAACGGTAGCATCACCTTTGAGAATCCCGACGGCAAACACTACCAGCTCAGGGAGAAGACAGCCGTGCTGCTGGTGCGCCCGCGCGGCTGGCATCTGTTCGAGAAGCATCTGCTGGTGGATGGTGAGCAGGTGCCGGGCGGACTGCTGGACTTCGGGCTGTACCTGTTCCACAACGCCCGCGCGCTGCAGGCGAAGGGTTCAGGGCCTTACTTCTACCTGCCCAAACTGGAAAGTCACCTTGAGGCCAGACTGTGGGCCGAGGTATTTGCCCATGCCGAGCAGCTTCTGGGACTTGAGCACGGCAGCATCCGCGCTACCGTACTGATCGAAACCATTCTCGCTGCCTTTGAGATGGACGAAATTCTCCATGAGCTGCGGGAGTACATCGCTGGACTGAACTGTGGTCGCTGGGACTACATCTTCAGCTTCATCAAGAAATTCAACAAGCGAGCAGAGTTCGTACTGCCTGATCGTCAGCAGGTGACGATGGGCACGCATTTCCTGCGCTCCTATTCACTGCTGCTCATCAAGACCTGTCATCGCCGCGGCGCCTTCGCCATGGGCGGCATGGCGGCGCAGATTCCAATCAGGAACGATGCCGCCGCCAACGAGACCGCGCTATCGAAGGTGCGTGCCGACAAGGAGCGGGAAGCCAGTGACGGCCACGACGGCACCTGGGTGGCACATCCGGGGCTGGTGCCGGTGGCCATGGAGATTTTCGACCAGCACATGCCGCAGCCGAACCAGCTTACCCGCCTGCGCGAGGACGTACACATCACGGCCGCGGACCTGCTCACCGTCCCGGCAGGTACGATTACAGAGGCGGGCGTTACCGGAAATGTCAGTGTAGGCCTGCAGTACCTGGCGGCCTGGCTGGGGGGCAACGGCTGCGTGCCCATCGGCAATCTGATGGAAGATGCGGCGACCGCGGAAATCTCGCGGGCGCAGCTATGGCAATGGGTGCATCATTCCACGGGTGTAATGGAAGACGGACGACGTGTCACGCTGCAACAGGTGCGCGCGGAAATACAGCAATCGCTGGCACGGCTGCGTGCCTCGCTCGGGGATACAGTCTTCCATGACGGGCACTATGAGCAGGCGGCAAAGCTGCTGGACCGGTTGATCGCCGAACCCCGATTCACCGCGTTCCTGACGTTGCCGGCGTATCGGGAAATCGAATGAAGCACAGGAGTCACGCCATGCGTTCGGCCAACGAGATCGCCTCCGACTGGAAAGACAACCCCCGCTGGGCGGGCGTGCAGCGACCTTACGCCGCCGACGAAGTGGTGCGCCTGCGCGGCACGCTTGCCGTCGAACACACCCTGGCGCGTTCGGGCGCCGAGAAACTGTGGAAGTATCTGCACGAGAAGCCGTTCGTGAATGCACTGGGTGCGCTGACCGGCAATCAGGCCATGCAGCAGGTGAAGGCCGGGCTCGATGCCATCTATCTTTCGGGCTGGCAGGTCGCCGGCGATG
>JAJFKF010000070.1 GCA_021773365.1 Gammaproteobacteria bacterium
GTACGCCATCGATGCGCAACACCTGCTCATCGTCACCAGCGACCGCATCTCCGCCTTCGACGTGGTGTTGCCCGATCCCATCCCGGACAAGGGTCAGGTACTGACACAGATCGCCAATTTCTGGTTTGCACGCACGCGGCACATCGTGCCCAATCAGCTGGCCGACATGCCGCTGGAGCAGGTCCTTGAACGGGCCACGGACGATGCAGCCGAACGCGAGCGGCTGCGCCCGCGCTCCATCGTGGTTCGTCGGCTCAGGGCGCTGCCGCTGGAGGCCGTGGTACGCGGCTACCTGATCGGCTCGGGCTGGAAGGACTACCAGCGGGATGGATCAGTGTGTGGCATCGCACTGCCGCCCGGACTGCGGCAGGCCGACCGGCTGCCGCGGACTCTGTTCACTCCGGCCACCAAGGCCCCGCGCGGCGAGCACGATGAGAACATCGACTTCGAAGCCGCCGTGAAGCTGATTGGCCGGCCACTGGCCGAGGAAGTGCGCCAGGTGTCCATCCAGCTGTACGAATACGCCGCCGAGCATGCCCGCAATCGCGGCATCATCATCGCCGACACCAAGTTCGAATTCGGCCTGGACGACCAGGACCGGCTGGTACTGATCGACGAGGTGCTGACGCCGGATTCCTCCCGTTTCTGGCCGGCCGAGACCTGGCAGCCCGGCGCCAGCCCGCCGAGCTTCGACAAACAATTCGTGCGCGACTACCTGGAAACCCTGGACTGGAACAAGAAGACGCCGGGGCCGGCGCTGCCGCCGGATATCATCGCGAGGACCAGCGAGAAGTATCGTGAGGGGCTGCGGCGACTGACGGCGTCCTGACTCCACCAGTACCATGATGCCTGGCAGACAGCCTCCCGGTTTCCTTATGAACCTCGAAACTGCCAAACTGGCCCTCCGCTACGCTCACGGGCACCACTGATGTTCGCCCTGCAGGAACGTCTGGAAAAACTGCTCTTCGACCGCACGGCGGCTGCGGCCGGACGGGCCGTGTCACTGCTGCGCTATCCCTATGCGCTGATCCGCGACTTCATCCGCGGTGAGCTGAACCTGCGGGCCATGAGCCTGGTGTACACCACCCTGCTATCGGTGGTGCCGCTGCTGGCCTTCAGTTTTTCCATCTTCAAGGGTCTGGGAATTCACCGGAACCTGGAGCCGTTCGTCCACGAGTTCTTCCGCCCCCTGGGCGAGAACGCCGAGGAGATGACCGGGCGGGTCATCAGTTTCGTGGAGAACATGAGCAGCGGCGTGCTCGGCACCCTGGGCTTGGCCTTCCTGCTGTTCAGCGTGATCTCCACCATCCAGAAGATCGAGGCCACGTTCAACTTCGTGTGGCGCGTGGAGCGGCCACGCAGCTTCGCGCGGCGCATCAGCGAGTATCTCAGCCTGATGATCGTCGGGCCCATCATCGTGGTCGCCGCCCTCAGCCTGACCGCCTCGCTGGCCGATGTCACCTTCATCGAACAGCTGGCCGAGATCCAGCCCGTCGACACCGCGCTGGTCGCCATCGGCAGGCTGGTGCCCTACGCCGCCGTCTCGCTGCTGTTTGCCTTCCTCTACGTGTTCATCCCCAACACCCGCGTGCGTGTCGTGCCGGCGCTGGCCGGCGGTCTGTTCGCGGGTGTGCTGTGGGCGGCGCTGGGCGCGGCCTTCACCGCCTTCATTGCCTACTCGACGCGCCTGTCGCTGGTGTACACCAGCTTCTTCATTCTCTTCACGGCGCTGATCTGGATCTACATCTCCTGGCTCATCCTGCTGCTGGGCGCACAGCTGTCCTACTACGTGCAGCATCCGGAATGCATGCGCCGCGGCCAGCAGGAGCCGCGCCTCACCGCCAGTCTGGCCGAACAGCTGGCACTGAACACCATGTATCTCATCGCCAGGAGCTTCAAGAAGGGCGAGCCGGGGTGGTCGTTGAATCGTCTGGCCGAGCGGCTGGACGTGCCGGGCATGCTGCTGGGTCCGGTGATCCGATCGCTGGAGGGCGCGGGCCTGCTGGTGGCCACCGAGCAGGAGGTGCTGCTGCCGGGGCGCGACATTGCCGAGATGGAGTTGAGCGGAATCGTCGATGCAGCGCGGCGATATCACAAGGACGAACCCACGGCGCATGTGCGCGGCTCACCGCGGGCGCAGCAGCTGGCACAGGAGATCGATGCGGCGCTGGGCGAGCGGCTGCAGGGTCGCACGTTGCGGTCGCTGGTGGAGGATGAGGACTGAGATTGCTGTGCCTGGCGTCCGGGCGCCAGCCTCCGAATTGCAGAATCCAGGTCCAGGGATAGAATGCGGTTCATGGAATCACTGATCGCCAAGCAAGCCGAGCTCGCGTTAGTTGAAGCGACGCAGCGCCTCACACCCGAGGAGCGCCTGAACGCATTCCTGACCCATTGCCAGCTCATGATGGAACTGTACGAGGCAGGACAGAAGGCGCGAGCCCGACTGACTCCGGCCCCATGAGAACACAAAGATCCGGGCAGTCGGCGCTGCTGCTGCTTGATGTGGTCGACATCCTTGAGCAGGCTCAGACCGGCTACGCCGTCATCGGCGCGCTTGCCGCCTCCGTGCATGGCGCGGTACGCGCAAGCATGGACGCGGACCTTGTCCTGTCCACCGGCACTCAGGAACTCGGGGCACTGAAACATGCACTGGAAGCTGCCGGCTTCGACACAGTATTGAACCGCGGTGGCTTTGATGACCCCATCCCGGCGATGCTGCGGCTGAACGACGTCCACGGCAACCGCGTGGATTTGCTTGCAGGCATACGCGGCCTGGAACCTGCTGCTTTTTCGCGGACAGTGGATATTCCTTTTCAAGGCCGGACGCTGCACTTCATTGGTCGCGAAGATTTCATCGCCATGAAAACCTTCGCGGGAGGACCGCAGGACCTGGTAGATGCTGCCCGGGCACTTGCCGCGGCGGGACAGCATCTGGATATGGCGTTACTTCAGCGGCTGTGCCGGCGATATGGAAGCGACGCAGCAGTAGCGCTGGAGAAGCTTCTCAACGAACAGTAGTCAGTGGACGCTCACCCGTTCCACTGCCGGACGCGGCTATGGATCTCATCGACGCCTTCCGTCAGCGCCGCTGGGCCAGGCTGCAGGATCAGGGATGACTTGATCTCGTAGAGGTGTTCATTGCGCACGGCCGGCACATCCTGCCAGCCCGGTCGGGCCGCCACGCGCTCGGGGCGGAATTTCTTGCCGCACCAGGAACCGAGGATGATGTCCGGCGCGCGGCGCGGCACTTCGGCCGGGTCGGCGATGATGCGGTTTTTGCCCAGCGATTCGGCGGCCAGTTCGGGAAAGCAGTCCTCGCCGCCGGCGATGGCAATCAGCTCCGACACCCAGCGGATACCGCTGATCTGCGGTTCGTCCCATTCCTCGAAATACACGCGCGGGCGGCGCGGCAGCGCCGCTGCCGACGTCCGGATCTCATCGAGATGGGTTTCGAGCCGTCCGGCCAGCGCAACCGCCTTCGCTTCACAGCCGACCATGCCGCCCAGGATGCGGATGGTGCGCAGGATTTCCGCCACGCTGCGATGATTGAAGACATGCACCTCGATGCCGGCGCGGATGAGTTCGGCGGCGATGTCGGCCTGCAGGTCAGAGAAGCCCAGCACCAGGTCGGGCTTGAGGGCGAGGATCCTGTCGATCTTTGCGCTGGTGAAAGCCGAGACCTTCGGCTTCTCCTTGCGCGCCCGCGCCGGGCGAACGGTGAAGCCGGAGATGCCGACGATGCGCCGCTCCTCGCCGAGCAGGTACAGGGTTTCGGTGGTTTCTTCGGTGAGGCAGATGATGCGTTCGGGATACATGCCTCAATGCTTGCCCCATGGACCGGAAATCGCAAGCCATCCATGGCCAGCCGGCGATCAGGCTGATGGAGGTTACAGTGGAAGAACGAATGGCGAAGCTCGAGGCCAACGTCGAGCACATCCGGTCCGGTATGGGTGACATGAAGCTCGACATCCGCCGGCTCAGCGAGAAAACCGACGACATCAAGGAGAGCGTGGGCGCACTGGCGCTGCACGTGGAGAAGTCCTTCTCCGAGCTGAAGGTCAGCCGGGCGATGGACCGGGTGTGGTTCCTGCTTATGTCCGCCGCACTGCTCGGCATCATGGCGCGGGCGTTCGAGTGGATCTGAGCGCCCGCGCCATGTCGGAGCGGATCAGCGCCCGAAGCGCTTGGTGAAGGCGATGGAGTAGCGCCGCAGGCGCGCATCGCCCTCGGTGGCGTAGCCGGCGGCCAGCGTGGTGGCGCTGGCCAGGATGGGCGGGCTGGTATTGAGTACGTTCTGCACCGACACCTGCAGCTCGGTGTTCTGCAGCAGGCCGCGGGCGAAGCCGGGTGCGCTGTCGAATCGGTAGCGGCCGTAGACATCGTGATAGGTCTGCGTGGGGATCAATGCAGAACCCTGGTCGAGGATCGCCGCGTCGCGGCTCGCCGTCGAAGCGGTGATCGTATACACCCGCGAGGCATCGTAGTACTGCAGGTTCCAGCCCAGCTCCAGTGGGCCACGGCTCCAGCGCAGTCCCGCGTTGGCGCGCCACTTCAGCGGACCATTGCTGTAGCCCACGGTGTTGAGTTCCTGCGTGTCCGGTGCAGGCTGCTGCGCCAGCCGCGGCTGTACGGTGGCGATCACATGGGCCGCGAAGTCGCCGAGGTGCGTCTGCCAGGTGTAGTCGGCCTGGATGTCCACGGCTTCCATCAGGCTGTGGGCGATATTGACGAATCCCGTATTCAACTCACGAATCGTGCCGCCGGTGTAACCCAGCGCCTCGTCCGCCGGTGTCAGCGGATTGCGCACGATGGCGCCGGGAAAGCTGTCTGCCAGATCGATCAGCACCTGGGTATTCAGGAAACCGATCTCATCGATCTTCTCGATGCGGGTGTAGTCCAGCGACAGCCTCAGGCCCGGCAGGCGTGCCGGGGTGAGAATCGCCCCCGCCGACCAGCTCTGCGAGTGCTCCGGGCGCAGCGCCAGGCTGCCGGCGATAGAGGATTTCTCGACCGTGGCGCCGGTGATGAGCTCGCCATTGCGTTTGGGGTCCCTGTACCCCGCGAACGCAAGTATGAACGGCGGGAGGTCACCTTCGGAGAGCTGAATGGGCGATGGCGGCAGTATCCCTTCGCCATAGCTGACGCGCAGCGCCAGGCTATCCATGGGTGTGTAGCGCACGCCCAGGGTGTACTGATGGCCGGTGACCTCATTGAACTGCATCGGCCCATCCGGAAAAGGTCCGTCGGCAGAGGGTACGGTCACTTGTGAGCCATAAGGGTTCGTACCGGTGCGGGTGGCATCGTGGCGATAGGAGGCCTGCAGATCCAGGCCGAGCAGCCCCCGCTGCGCATTGGCCGCCGACACCAGCGGTGCGGTCAGCTCGGTATACACGCTCTCGGTGGTCGAACCAATTTCAGGATAGTAGGTATAAGTCGGAGTGGTCGTGGCCTGGGTAAATGTGGTCTGGAGCCGATCCCCGGTGTACTGCTCACGCCTCTCCAGCAGCGCGGCCAGCCGCAGCGGCCCACCTGCCAGGTTCAACAGCGGGCCGGCTATCCGCAGCGTGGCGTTCTTCTGCTCCGACGGCCATTCTGCCCCCCGGAAATCACGTTGTCCCGCACCGCCCGGAATGTAGCCGGAAAAGTCCAGCGGATAGGCATTCACATCGCTCAGGGGATTGAGCCGCCCGTCGATCAGGGCCGCGGCGCCGTCCGCAGTAAACAAGTCCGCCGGCCAGTCAGACGTGGTATTCGAGCGGCTCCAGCTATATTCAGGTTGCACCGTCCACTGCCGCGGCAGGCGCACGATCAGTCCGCCGCCGACCTGCTCCGTCAATGAATCAGAGTGGGTCCGCAGCCGGCTGCCATCGTACCCGGGCTGGGGAATGGACAGCCTCACGGCCTCGGTGAAGGGATTGTTCGCCCCCACCGGCAGGATGAGATTGGCATCGCTCAAGGCCAAGCTGCTCCCCATGCGCAATGAGCGGCGGTCATAGCGGGAGACCTCGACGAAGGTCTCGATACGATCGGTAAACTCGCGCCGCAGATTCAGCGCCAGGGAGCGGACCGTGGGCGAAAAAACCAGCGAGTACTGCTTGCCGCGGGAATCGTTGGGCAGATCCAGGTTGTAGTGCCCGGCGGTGCCCAGAAAGGCCGCGCCATTGTCACTGGCCGGGCCCGCATACCCCACCGGCACATGGGCGATGGGTGAGTTCAGCGAACCACCATCGAGCAGCTCCAGGTCGTTGCCACTGACACTCCTCACATTGGTGGTGTAGCCGTACACCGGCTCGCTTGCGGCAAAGGCCGCACGATTGTTCTGCTCCTGCAGGCGGCGGGAGCGGACCGTGAACTCCCGGTCGCCGAGGTACAGGGGATTGCCGTCACGGTAGCTCGCCATCACCATCACACGGGTGCGTCCGCCTTCCAGGGTGAAGCCACCGGTGGCATCCAGCCGGCGCTCGGCGCCGCCGCCGGCAAAGGTGCCATCGTAGCGGGCGCTGAGTTCCAGATCGTTGTAATTGCGTTTCAGGATGATGTTCAACACCCCGCCGGTGGCGCCGCCGCCGTAGATGCCGCCCGCCGTGGAAGGCAGGATCTCGATGCGCTCCACCGCGGAAATCGGGATGCCGCTGATGTCCGGCTGAACGGTGTCAGCGTCAGTGGCCACGCCCGGCATGCGCCGGCCGTTGACCAGGATCAGGGTCTGATCGGCCCCCAGGCCGCGCAGGTCGATGGTGCTTTGATTGCCCATCGAAAAACTGCTTAAGCTCTGGCTATTGCTGGCCCGCGACTGGTTCATCGGCAGGCGGGTCTTCAGGAAGGTCTCCAGGTCCGGCGCCATGGAGCGGCTGATCTCCTCCGCATCGAACACCACGTAGGGCTGCACATCGTCTTCAGTGCGGCGGATGTCGGTGTTGCCGCTGCGCGCGCCCTTGACCAGGATTTCGGGGATGCCTTTGGTGTTTTCTGCACCGGCATCACCAACCGAGGCAGCTGGTGCTTTAGTCTCTGTCGCAGAGTTGGCGGCAGTTTGCTGCGGAGCCACCTGTACCACACGTAGCCCCTTGCTCTCGGAGCGCTGCTGCGATATCGAGGCCGTACCGGCCGGCCCCGCGCCCGCCGCCTTGGTCCGGATGGCAATGGTGCGCTCATCGAGATACTCGTAGCGAAGTTCCGTATTCGACAGCAGGCGGGCAAGCGCATCATCGGCGCTGAAGGCGCCGATTAGCCGCGGCGCGGTGAGGTTCTCGGCTACCTCTTCGGCGGTGTAGACCACCTGCAGCCCGGTCTGGCGGCCGAGCGCGGCCAGTGCGTCGCGTAGCGGCTGGGCCGGAATGTTCAGTTCGGTGCGCGTGCCCTGGTCGGCCTGCGCAGGCGCGGCAAGCGCGCACAGCAAGACGATGGCGGCGGCAAGACTGGTGATTAATCGTGTCAAAGTCATGTGTGCGTTCCCCTGGTGGCAGGATCGGCAGGAAATGATCCAATGGCCTATGCTGCTGTAGAGGGGGCCCGGCGCGTAAATCCGGTACATCATGGCGCCGGGAACTACCGGATTCTCCACGCTGCAACGCTCTACGTCATCGGGAAAGTCGAAAATGGGCGAAATGACGGACATCGAGGGCAATACCGCAGCTGCTCCGGGCGCGCTGACCGTGTCGGTTTTCGGCCGCTACGGGCGGGAACTGCACCGTTATCTGGCGCGGCGGCTGCGCCGCCCGGCCGATGCCGACGACCTGGCGCAGGAGGTGTACCTGCGCCTGCTGCGGCGCAACCGCGACGAGGCGGTGGCCAATCCGCGGGCTTATGTCTACCGCATCGCCTCACATGTGGTCTCGGAGTTCCAATCCCGCACCGCCCATGGCGAAGACCACGTGACTTTCAGCTCCGAGGCCGTCGAGCACCTAGACCGCCATCCGCCGGAGGTTGCGAGCGAGGACGAACTGGCCGAGCGGCTGCACCTGCAGCGCGAAATACAGCAGGCGCTGTCGCAGCTGCCGCCCACGCACCAGGCCATCTTCCTGCTGCACAAACGCGACGGGCACTCCCACGAGGAGATCGCCCGCAAACTTGAAGTCTCCATGCACACCGTGGAGAAATACCTGGTGCAGGCCAAGGCGCGGTTGAGGGCCATGACATGGGATCGATAATGCGCGAAGAAGACGGACTGAGAATTGCCGAACGCGCGGCCTACTGGCATATGGCGCTCAATCGCGGTGGCGCGCGACGCGCTGGCGAAGTGGAACTGGCGCAGTTCATGAGCTGGCTGGAAGAGTCGCCGCTGCATGTGCGCGAGTTTCTGCTGCAGCAGGCCTGGGAGATTCAGACCAATGGCATCGACGGGCAGCGCCGCATCGACGTGGATGCGCTGCTCGCGCGGGGCGCCGGCAATATCCTGCCCCTGCCGCAATCGGCGCCGGTGGCCGGGCCGCATCTGCCTGTCCGTGATGCTGTTCCTGCGATACCGGGGCGGCACTCACCACACGCGCACTCCTCCGCGCACGCTGCTCGCCGCCAACCCGGACGCTGGCGCTGGGCGGCCGCCGCGGTTGCGACCATCGGCACATTGGCAGTGATCTCCTGGCAGCTGCTGTCCGGACAGACCTACTCCACCACCTTTGGTGAGCTGCGCACGGTTGAACTGACCGATGGCTCCACCATACAGCTCAGCACCCGATCCACGGTGAAGGTGGCCTTCTCGGGCGAGGCGCGTGAGATCAGCCTGCTCGCCGGTGAGGCGCTGTTCGACGTGGCGCCCGATGCGACGCGGCCGTTCCGTGTACACGCCGGACAGCACGTGATCCAGGCCGTCGGCACGCAGTTCACCGTCAATCGCCGCCCGCTGGGCACGGTGGTATCGGTGGTGCAGGGCGCGGTGCGCGTGCTGCCCGAGGCCAGCGCGGCCGGCAGTGGCGCCGACACCCTGCTGTCGGCGGGCGAGGAAGTCATCGTCGAGCCCGATGGCCGCCTGCAGCGGCGCGAGCCGGTGCAGAACATCGAGATGGTCGCCTGGCGCGAGCGCCGCCTGGTATTCCGCGACGACGCGCTGGCCGACATCGCCGCGGAGTTCAACCGTTACAACCGCGGCACGCAGATCATGGTCGAGGGCGAGACGGCGCGCAACAAACGCTACGGCGGCATCTTCGACGCCGATGACCCGGAAGCCATCGTGCGCTTCGTGGCACAGGACCCGGCGCTGACGATACGGCGGGAAGGCGAACGCATCGTCATTCGCTGAAAGTCAGCAGCGGATGCCGCTATTCCCGCCTGCATCCACGCGGCTTGCTTGTCGCCCTGTTTCACTGAAAGTCGCGCGCCACACGCACATGCGCGTCCCGAACCTGTTTCAGTGAGCCGGGGCTCACGCCTGCTGCCCTGGCGAAAGTGGTCCATTTGCCCACAGCCTCCTTCACTTCATCAGTGATCAGCCGCATCTGCTTGCGCGAAATGCCATGCCGCGCACCCAGTTTCTCCACATGATCGCGGGTGGGTTTGCGTCCCTCGCCTTCGATGTCGAGATAGTGCTCCCCGCCCGGACCCGGTGCGTACGTCAGATCATAGGATGGCGACAGGCGCCAGTTTCCAGACTCGTCCATGAGGTAGGCGTGCTGGCGTGTGTGATCGTCACGGTTGTGGGCGAGCACGTTGAAGACCATGCGCCGGAATGCGGCCATGACATCGCTGGTATCGCGCGTGATCGCGCGCGTGGCACGCAGAAGCGTGTCGTAGCTTGACGGCATCTGCGGAGGCGACTCGATGGCTCCGGACAGGGACACCATGTGCAATCGTGCCTGGGGCGAGGGCCGGTCGAAGCGCCGTGTCGCGAAATAGCCGGGCCCTTCTTTAGCGGGAATGAGCTTGTGCTCCGGAACGTTCAGCCCCGCCGCCTGCGCCATCGATGCATAGGCGGATTCGAGCGGCCCGATATCGGCGGGATCTTCCAAGGCGCGGAACTTCACGATCCAGGCCGCATGGCCGGGTACGATCTCGCCGGAACCGATCGATACATTTCCATTGTCATCGAAGCCGACGTGAATCTTCGGACGCGCGCCGCCCGACCCGCCCGCAAGACCCGCGAGGGTATCGCCAAGCCTGCCGTCGTTGCCGCTCAGCAGCACCGCCGCCTCCTCGGCCAGCGCATCGAGATCAAGCGTCTCGACCTCATCCCCGGGTGTCGTCGCCGGCTCGAACATGAGAGCGCCGCGCCCCGTTGCACCGACGAGCGCCAGTTGTTCGAGCCCCGTCAGTGAAGCGATGTCGACGCCCATCCTGCCGAGGCGCCTGCGCATGAGCCAATAGCCCCAGCCTTCCGGAAGCGCGTCCGCCAGAAAACCATGCAGGCCCTGAAAATGTCCCGTGCGCGCAGCGTGAAGGCCCGATTCCGGCGGGTAGTTGACAGCAGCAACAGCGAGGCCTTTCTCGATAGTGCCGGCGGACCACTCCAGTTGACCCACACCTTCGCTCATCGCCAGACGCGCCGCGGGCAGGGGCCTGCGCTCATCGAAAGCGAGCGCAATATTGAGTGGCGTGCCGCGCTCGAACCTCATGGGCGTCTGGCCTTGCGTGCGCGCAAGCGCTTTCGCGGCGCCGGGGTGAGCGCACGTTGCCGTTCAAGCAGTTCATCCATGTTGCGTGCGGCGGGTACGGGGAAAAGCTCAAGCAGCCGCTCTTCGCACCTCAACGCGATGGCGGCGTTGACCAGATTCTCGATCGTCGCCTGCCCATGCGCCTCCATCCGCCGCCACGTCCGCAAGCCCATCCCGGCCCGCCGGGCAGCCTCCTCCTGCGACCAGTTCTGCCCCAGGCGCCGGGCGCGGATCGCCAGACCCAGTGCTTCGAGGAGTTCCGATGTGGTCTTTAGCATGATGGGTCATATATGGCCTGAATAAGCTTATATGTCAATATAACTGGCCGTATATGGCCTATCTGTATGGAACCAGAGGCCATCGTGCGTTGCGTGGCGCAGGACCCGGCGCTGACGATACGGCGGGAAGGCGAACGCATCGTCATTCGCTGAAAGTCAGCAGCGGATGCCGCACGGACAGACGCCGGGAATTGACATATACGTCAAGATTTCAGCGCAATCGGGCTTTTCTTGACATATAGATCAAGAAAACGCCCTCGTCATTCCTTCACTGCGGCGGCGTCGCCAGCCGCATCCCCGTCTTCTGCCGCAGCAGCGCGTTGCGCGCCGCCCATTCCGCCGCCGGATCAAATGCCGCCAGAAAACGCGTCTCGCCGCCGATGTACACCGCCACCGGCACGCCGGCGCGCAGCAGGATGCGGTTGGAGGCCAGCGCCGGCACTCTCGCACCCGGCGTGACGATGCCGACCAGATTCAGCGGATCCGCGGCACAGATGGAAACAAACGATTCTTCCGCCGCCTGTTTGCGCACGCCACGCAGAGCACCGACGGCATCCGGCAGCGCGTACTGCTCGCCGGTGAAGCCGGCAACAAACCGGCCGCCGCGGATCAGGCCCTGCGCCTCCAGCCGGCGGCAGGCGCGCAGCAGCTGGTACCAGGGGGGCAGCCAATCCGCCTCGCGCGCCAGCAGCCGCTTGAAGATCACGCCGTAGCGGCGCAGCAGTATCCATACGATCTGCTCCACCTGCGCGGCCTGTGCGGTCTGCGCTGCCTCGGGCTGACGACGCACCAGTGTCCAGCGGCCGGCGTTCTCCATGCCGAACTGCGCCACGTAGCGGCGACGCGAGGCCAGACGGCGCTTGCGTTCGGCGGGCACCAGCAGGCCGCGCAGGCCGTTGAAGCTGTCGGAGCTGGCGATGCCGCAGGCGACCAGTTCGCCGAGACCGTCTTCGGCCTGGGCCTTCAACAGGCCCGCGCCGCCGAGAATCTCATCGAAGAACGAAGCGCCGTGAGTCTGGAGAAAGGTGGCAATGGACCGGGCGGGATGGAAAAGACGGGACTTCGTTTCACCCGGATCTGCTTCCAGCCGCATATGTCCTGCTTCGCGGGCGGGTTCAGGATGAGAAACCACTCCGTCCGTTTGACGTGACACGCCGGCTCCCCCGCCAGGAGGAGAGGCGTCCGTGGAAGAAGCGGGGAAAGAGGAGAGGGACTGCCACAGAGGCCAGTTCCTGCGGGTCAACAGACTGATCGGCGTGGCCCGCACGGGCGCAGCGGTGGCGGTTTTCGGTGGCGTCAGTCGCGTCCACAGCACGCGGCCGGCCAGGCACAGCTGGTCCAGCCAGGCACGGTCATAGTCCTGCAATCGCGCCGGCAGGATGTCGGCTTCCCAGGAGACTGCCGCCGCCTCATAACCCTCGAGTTGTTCGATCACCGCCGCCAGCGCATCGACACCCTGCAGGCGCGGATCGCGTGTCACGCCCTGCCACTGCAGCAGGAAGCGCATGAAGTCCGCCGCGCTCACCGGCTCGATCTCGGCTCGCAGTGTCTTGATGGTGTAGCGATGGATGCGCGCCAGCAGACGGCGTTCGCACCATTCGGTTTCCGCGGGCTCCGGCGTGAAGCGCCCGCGCAGGGCGAAGCCTTCGCTTTCCAGCGCGATCAGCGCCTGTTCCACGGCGGTGCGCTCGACGCACAAGGATTCAGCCAGCGCGGTGACGGTGGCAGGGCCCACGCCCTGCAGACGGGCGCGAATCAGTTCGACCAGCGCCTCCTCGCGCGACCATTGGCGGCTGGCGTAATCCGGCGGCACTTCGACGACGGGATCGAGCCGGGCATCGGACAGCACTGCCAGCAATTGCGGTAATTGTTCGACGGCACACCAGAACACCATGCCCTCCCCGATCGGACCCACGCACAGTCGCGTGGCACGCCGATCGGCCATCAGGGCATCAAAGTGTGCCTGCCAGCCGGGCGCACCTTCGGCGGCTGTCAGATAACCCACTGAAACCAGTGCGTCATGCAGCTCATCGGCACTGTCCACCGACGGCCAGGCCTCCTCGCGCACCCGCGCGATGGCCGCCGGATCCAGCCGACCGAACTCATCGGCAGTCTGCGGATCCAGCCAGCGGCGCGAGGCCACCGCCTGCGTGCGCCGCTCCTCCAGCGGCGCATCGTCGAGAAAGGCATAGGGCCGCGCGTTGAGAATTTCCTGCGCCAGCGGCGAGGGATGCGGCAGATCACGCGCCAGCACGCGGCGTTCGCCGCGCTCGATGCCCTCGAGCAGCGCGATCAGTCCGTCGACATCCATGGCCTCGTGCAGACAGTCATCCAGCGTCTGATTGACCAGCGGATGGTCGGGGACTTCCCGCTCCCCGGTGAGATTCTCGGCGCAGGCCAGCTGGTCGGGGAAGACCACGGCAATCAGATCCTCGGCCATCATCCGCTGCAGCGGCGCCGGCGTCTTCTTCCCGCCTTGCGAACGGCGCACCGCCAGGGAGATGCTGGCATTCCAGCGCCAGCGGGTGGTGAACAAAGGTGCATCCAGCACAGCCTGCACCAGCACGTCTTTCACCGTGCGGCTGTTCAGGTACTTCGCCACCGATTCCAGCTCGAAGCTATGCGTCTCGCCCAGCGACAGCACGATGGCATCCTCGGTGGCCGCCGCCTGCAGCTCGAAGTTGAACGCCCGGCAGAAGCGCTTGCGCAGCGCCAGCCCGAAGGCACGGTTGATCCGCGCACCGAAGGGCGAATGAATCACCAGCTGCATGCCACCGGCCTCGTCGAAGAAGCGCTCCAGCACCAGCACATCCTGCTTGGGCAGCTCGCCCAGCATGGCTTTGGCTGCGGCCAGGTACTCGGCGATCTGCTCCGCCGCCACGCGGCCGAGTCCCCGCTCACTCATCAGCCAGTGCACGGCTGCGGCGACGGCATCCCGCGCCGGCGCGGTGTCCGGTTCGCGTGCTGATCCGCCGGACAGCGCCTCGCCGGCGTCGTCGCGCGCCAGCTCACTCGCGGCAGATGACGAGTGCCCAGGCAGAACCGATTCCACCTCCGCCCGCAACCGCGACACCGCCATGGACAGCTCATCTGTTCGCGCCGGCGCCTCCCCCAGCCAGAACGGAATGGTCGGCGGCAATCCCTTCGCATCCTCCACGCGCACCTTGCCGGCCTCCACCCGCTGAATGCGATACGAACTGTTGCCCAGCTGGAAAATATCCCCCGCCATGCTCTCGATGGCGAAGTCCTCGTTCAGCGTGCCGATAAAGGTCCCCGCCGGCTCCAGCACCACCTGGTAGTCCGCCGCATCCGGAATCGCCCCGCCGCAGGTGATGGCCGTGAGGCGCGCGCCCTTGCGCGGCCGCAGCCGCTTGTTGACCGCATCGCGATGCAGATAGGCACTGCGCCGGCCGCGGCGTGTGCTGTACCCCTCCGCCAGCACGCGCACCAGAGCGTCGAAGTCCTCCCGCCGCAGTTCCCGATACGGCCAGGCGCGACAGACCAGCGCATACAACTCGTCCTCGCCGTACTCCCGCGACGCCACCTCGGCGACGATCTGCTGCGCCAGCACGTCCAGCGGCTGGCGCGGAATCTTCAAACGATCCAGTTCCCCGCGGCGCACCGCATCCAGCAGCGCCGCGCACTCCACCAGCTCATCGCGGCTCAGCGGGAACAAACGTCCCTTCGGCACGCCGGTAATGCCGTGGTTCGCCCGCCCCACCCGCTGCAGCAACGCGGAAATCGACCGCGGGGTACCCAGCTGACACACCAGGTCCACATCGCCGATGTCGATGCCCAGCTCCAGCGAAGCGGTGGCCACCAGCACCTTCAACTGCCCGGACTTCAGCCGCTGCTCCGCATCCAGCCGCTGTTCCTTGGACAAACTGCCGTGATGCGCCGCCACCTGCGCCTCACCCAGCCGCTCGCTCAAGTGCCGTGTCACCCGCTCCACCATCCGCCGCGTATTGGCAAACACCAGCGCCGTGCGATGCGCATTGGCCAGCAAGGCCAGCTGGTCGTAGATGTTCTGCCACACCTCCGCCGACATCACCGCCTCCAGCGGCGCATCCGGCAAGGCCAACTCCAGATCCCGCTGCCGCACATGCCCGCTGTCCACGATGACGCAATTCTGATCGGCATTCGCGGCGGCGTCGGAGAGGACGGCGGGAGTTATCCACATTTCCCCGTCACCGGGAGCGCCGCTGATTCGCGCGCCTGCATCGTTCGACTCGCCAGCCTGGCTACTTCCACTCCGAAGCGGCATTCCCGGGAAATGTGGATAACTCCCGCCGTCCTCTCCGACGCCGCCCCCACCCACCAGAAACCTCGCAACATCCTCAATGGGCTTCTGCGTAGCCGACAACCCGATCCGCTGCACCGGCCGCGCACACAACGCCCCCAGCCGCTCCAGCGACAACGCCAGATGCGAACCGCGCTTGGTCCCCGCCACCGCATGAATCTCATCGACGATGACGCTGCGCGTGGACGCCAGCATCCGCCGCCCCGACTCACTGGTCAGCAACAGATAAAGCGACTCCGGCGTAGTCACGAGAATATGCGGCGGCCGCCGCCGCATGGCCGCGCGAGCAGACTGATCAGTATCGCCCGTGCGCACCAGCGCGCGAATCTCCGGCGCCGGCAAACCCAGCCGCAGCAGTTCCTCGCTGATCCCCGACAAAGGAAGCTGAAGATTGCGCTGGATGTCATTCGACAACGCCTTCAACGGCGAGACGTACACCACCTGCGTCGTCTCTTCCAGCCGCCCCTCCACCGCCTGGCGCACCAGGTCATCGATGGCTGCAAGAAACGCCGCCAGCGTCTTGCCCGAACCGGTGGGCGCGGCGATCAGCGCATGCTGCCCGCTGCGAATGGCCGGCCAGGCCTGGAGCTGGGGCGCTGTAGGCGCGCGGAAAGCGCGGGCAAACCAGCCTGCGACTGCGGTATGGAATGACTCGAGCATGGAAGACTCACCATACTCCAGCGCCGGGGCAACTGAAAAAGTCCATCCGTTACAACAGGTTAACGGGGCGTCAATCCAGGGCTCGGGACTCGAAACGCCCGCGCGGCAATCCGTCGCGGACTGGCTGAACAAATTCGAGTTGACTCGAATTTAGACATGCATAAAATCGAGTCCACTCTAATTTTTACATGCGGCCATGAAGCGTTATCTGACCAGCCCAATCCGACAGGATTTGCGGGAAAAGATGGTTTTCCTGGGTGGCCCGCGCCAGGTCGGCAAAACCACCCTTGCGCTCAACCTCATTCCGCAGGCGGATGAGACCCACCCCGCGTACCTGAGCTGGGACGTGCCCGCCAGTCAGCGACTGCTGCTGGACGGGGGACTTCCCGCCGACCAGCCTCTGATCATCCTGGACGAAATCCACAAATACAGAGGCTGGCGCAATCTCGTAAAAGGTTTCTACGACCACTACAAGTCACACAAGCAATTCCTGATAACCGGCTCCGCGCGGCTCGATCACTACCGCCGGGGAGGCGACTCCCTGCAGGGCCGCTACCACTACTACCGGCTGCACCCGTTGTCGCTGCACGAACTCAGCGCCAGACCCCGGTCATCGGACCTTGAAACCCTGATGAAATTCGGCGGCTTTCCCGAGCCCTTCCTCAAACAGGACACGCGGCACTGGAAGCGCTGGCAACGGGAACGCCAGAGTCGCGTCATCCAGGAAGACCTCATCAGCCTGGAACACGTCCGGGAAATCTCCCAGTTGCAGCTGCTCGCGCAAATGCTGCCACAACGGGTCGGCTCCGTGCTCTCGATCGCCAACCTGAGACAGGATCTGTCAGTCGCGTTCGAAACCGCCGACAAATGGGTGACGATCTTCGAGAACCTGTACTACTGCTTCAGAATCATGCCCTACGGCTTGCCGCACCTGCGGGCCGTGAAGAAGGAACGGAAGCTGTATCTTTGGGACTGGTCGCTGTGTGAGGACGAAGCGGTGAGGTTCGAGAACCTGGTGGCCTCACACCTGCTCAAGTACTGCCATTTTCGCGAGGACACCGAAGGCGATGAGATGTCCCTGCGGTTCCTGCGCGACGCCAGCGGCAGGGAAATCGATTTCATCGTACTGCGAAACGGCAAACCTGAATTCGCCGTCGAATGCAAAAGCGGCGATCGCGCTCTGAGCAGGAACATCGCCTACTTTGCACAACGCACGGCCATCCCGAAGTTCTATCAGACTCACCTCCGGACCAACGGCGAAGACACTGAATGGCCTGATGCCAAGGCGCGCATCATTCCGTTTCTCAGGCTTTGCGAGCTACTCAAACTCTGAGCGCTGCCGTCGGCATGGATCACTCACCCGCAATGGTCATTTCCCCCACCAGCATCGACCCGGCACGCACGCTCCCGCGCGCGTCCACGTCGCTCCCCGTGGCCACGATGCCGGCCAGCATCTCACGCAGGTCCCCCGCGATGGTGATCTCATGCACCGGGTATTGCAGGGTGCCGTTCTCCACCCAGTAGCCGGAGGCACCGCGCGAATAATCGCCGGTGACCGTGTTCACGCCCTGCCCCATCAGCTCCGTCACCAGCAGCCCGGTGCCCATGCGCCGCAGCAGCGCCGCCTGGTCCTCGCCGCCGTGCGACAGCAGCAGGTTGTGCGTGCCGCCGGCATTGCCCGTGGTCTGCAGGCCCAGCTTGCGCGCCGAATAGGCGCTGAGCACATAACCCTGCAGCACCCCGTCACGCACCAGCTCGCGATCCTGCGTGGCCACGCCCTCCGCATCGAAGGGCGTGCTGCCCATGGCCTTGGGAATATGCGGCCGCTCGGAGAGCTGAACAAACGAGGGGAACACCGCCTGGCCCGAGGCATCGAGCAGGAAAGAAGACTTGCGATACTGACTGGAACCACTGATGGCGCCGAGAAAATGCCGCAGCAGCCCGCGCGCCATCTCCGGCGTGAACAGCACCGGCGCACGGCGCGTGGACAGCCGTCGCGCGCCCAGCCGCGCCACCGCCCGCTCGGCGCTGCGCCGCCCCACCGCTGCAGCAGCCTCCAGCTCACGCCAGTCACGCGCCGTGGTGTACCAGGCCTCGCGCTGCATGTCCTCGCCTGCCACCGCCAGCACCGAACAACCCACCGCGTAATCCGTGGTGGCCAGGCTGCCAATGAAACCGTGACTGTTACCGTACACATGCACGCCGTCGCGGGTGTTCACCGAGGCGCCTTCGGAATTTTTCACCCGCGCGTCAAACTGCAGCGCCGCCGCCTCGCAGGTGTGCGCAATCTCGATGGCCGCCTCGGGCGTCAGCGCCCAGGGATGCGAGAGCTGCAGATCCGGCACCGCTGTCGGCATCAGCGCCGCGTCAGCCAGTCCCGCGCAATCATCCGCCGCCGTGAAACGCGCGATGCTGCAGGCCTTCTCCACCGCCTCCCGGACCGCCTGCGGCGCCAGATCGCCCGTGCTGGCCGAGCCCTTGCGCAGGCCCTTGCCTTCCTGGAAGTACACGGTCACCGACAGGCCGCGGTCGCGCTGGTATTCCAGTGTTTCGACCTCGCCGAGGCGCACTGTGACACCGAGGCCGGTCTGGCGGCTGGCATCCACTTCGGCCTGGGCTGCGCCGGCGGCGCGGGCGGTATCGAGGGCCTGGGAGATGGTGTCGTGGAGGTCGGAGTGTGAAGACAGATCGATGGGCGGGGTTGTGGGCATGGGGGACTGCTGTCGCGTAGGGAGAACGGATTCTAACGCACGGCTTGAGCCGCGAGCCGGCAGGGCATTGCTCATTCGCCCGGCGTGAGTCCGAACGCGGCCTTGTAAATTTCGGCGGTGAGGATGGCGTACTCCGGCTGCTCTCTGACACCGCGGGTCTTCCACTGCTGGGCAAGCTCGTCGTGATTGGCGATGCCACGCATGCGCTTCTCGATCCAGGCGTCCGAATAGCCCTTGGCCTTGTACAGCGCGCGGGTGCGTTGCGTGGCGAGCTCAGGGTCCTCGATTTCCTGCACGCGTTCGTAACCCACCCTGGCCAGCCACAGCTTGAAGGGCTCAGCCTTGGGACTGGGGATGGACTGGATCAGCCGGAAAAGCCCTTCGGTATTCCAGCACAGCGCCTTCTGTGGCCCGCCTGCGGTGGAGACCTCCAGGGAAAGGGGGGGGGCAATTTGCCCCCCCCCTTTAAATGCCTGAGTCAGAAGGGGATCCCGCCGGCGCATGTCCTTCAGATAGCCCTGCGGGTTGGCCGAATCCGTCAGGGCGGCCACCACGTCCGCGATGACGAACCACCACTCCCCGTCATGGAAGGTCTTGCGGATTGCTTTCTGCTGGAACAGGGCGACGCGGGTTTCCATGGCGCCTCCGATGGCGTAGTACGGCCTGTATATTCGTCCAGCTCCGAGGAAATCGCAACCTGTCTCGACGATCCGGAATCGCCGTCCGAGACACCGCCGCCCCGGCGGAACACCACACGCGCAGGCGCCGCGCGCTGAATGCCTCCTCCGCGGCGAACAACCGTAACCGAGCTCCAGCAGGGAGGGGAACCGGCACGAGTCCTCGGCTATGTGGTGGCCGTGCAGCGTGGTGCGATGGCTTTGCCACTCCTCGCTGAGGACATCGGCGCGCAAGTCGTCACTACCGGCCAGCATCTCCAGCGCCGCAGCGAAGCGAGCAGGATCGCGCCACAGGCCGCCGCGGGACATCAGCAGCAGGGTGGCGGGACAGGCTGTGTTGTCGTCGTTGAGGAATTTAGGGCGGTGGACATGACGGGATCATAGGGACGCGAATGGCGGTATATGGAGCAACGATGATTGACGGCATATTGCGGGCTGTGGTCTATTCGAATCAATATGATAGGGATGCGCTGGACGGGATATACCGCAGCTCTGCGGTCTACTTCCCGGGCATCACCGGGTCAAGGAGCCAACAAATCATGAGCGCTGGACCACTCAAAGACAGGATGCGCGCGCGAACAGCCTTTGATAGAGATGAAGGCGACATAGCGTATTTCTACGCTTTGATGCTAGAGCTTGAATATCTGACGAAGTTGGTTGTGGCAGGCGTCGTTTCCTGCCTTGGAGATGATGCTGATCGGAGCCGCTATTCACTCGAATATTCTCTAGTTCGAGCGAACAGCCTCGGAGATTGGGTAGGAATTCTGCAATCTGCATTGACGGGTCCTCCCGCACAATTTTTTCGACCGCAGACAACACATATTTCACGGGAATTGACCGAAAGAGTTTCCCAGGATGACTGGAGGTTCGCTGCTGTCAAGAACGTTGCTGATGTGGCCGCAAGATTAAGGTTGGATGCTCAAGTCGGAACCAAGGTATCACTGAGACAATTTTTCGAACTCTCCACCGCCGTTAGGAATCGAACTCGTGGGCATGGGGCCATAACAAGTGGCGAGAGCTCTGCACTTTGCCCATGGCTGGACAATGCAATAAGTCTCTTCTGGGAAAACTCTCAACTATTCAAGCATCACTGGGCATCCCTGCATCGAAATCTCTCCGGAAAATACCGCGCTTCACCTCTTCTTGGTTCTTGCGAGCAGTTTGAGTACCTAAAGAAGTCAAAGGATGTTGCCCTTGACAATGGAACATATATCTACGTTGATACGCTACAACAGATCCCGATCATCTTTAGCAACGCAAGCGTAGACGACGTTTTTGTTCCAAATGGAAATTTCAAGTCGGACGAATTTGAAACCATTTCTCTAATTACTAACGAGGTGGCCCGAAGGGATGGAACGGCCTGGTCGACACCGCCAGGTAGATTGCCGGCAAGCCACACCGAAGGGCACACAAGGCTAGATCAGCTGGGCAATACGTTTACAAATCTCCCCGAAGTAGCGCGCGGTAATGTCCCGCGCGAGCAGTTGGAGCACGCATTGCGGGAAGAGCTGCTTCAGCTGGAAAGACACCCGATCATAACGCTCACGGGTCCCGGGGGCATTGGAAAAACCACACTAACGCTCGTGGTGGTTGAGTCGCTGGCAAAATCGGCGAAGTGCCCATACGACGTCGTTCTTTGGATGAGTTCTAGGGACGTCGATCTTCTCGACACTGGTCCGAAAGCCGTAAGCCCTAAAGTTGTGACTAAGGATGCAATCGCAAGGGCAGCAGTCGAGTTGCTTGACCCTGCAGGTTGCCGAGAAAAAGGGTTCAATCATCAAGACTATTTCGAGCGCTGCCTCGCTTCGGGCGCCGCTGGACCGACCTTACTAATATTGGATAACTTCGAAACCTTAGAGGACCCGGTTGAGATCTTCCGATGGATAGACCTGCACCTTCGCCATCCCAATAAAGTATTAATCACAACGAGATTTCGTGACTTTAAGGGAGACTTTCCCCTAGAAATTTCTGGGATGACCGATCCTGAGGCGGAGAAGTTGATATTCCAAGAATCACAACGACTCGACATACACGAAGTAATCACAAGTAGCTACGCGCAGAAGCTAATTGATGAGTCCGACGGCCATCCTTATGTCATAAAGATTCTATTGGGGCAGGTTGCGAAGGAGAGACGCATAGTTTCCCCTGAACGCATTATTGCAAGTGCTGATCAGATGTTACTGTCACTTTTCGAACGCACCTACTCAGGCCTTAGTCCGGCCGGGCAAAGGATTTTCTTGCTGCTCTCCAGCTGGCGTTCTTTCATACCTGCGATAGCAGTTGAAGCCGTTTCACTTCGCCCAGAGAACGAGCGGTTCAACGTCTCTGCGGCGATTGAAGAACTGCGGAGATATTCATTTGTTGATGAGGTCGTCAATGACGAGGAGAGCCAGGTCTTTGTCGGCGTACCGCTAGCCGCCGCGAGTTTTGGGCGCCGGAAGCTCGAGGCGAGCCCGTACAAAGTCGCCGTCGAACTTGATCGAAAGATTCTCTTGGAATTCGGAGCCGGCGACCGAGAATCATCACGTCAGGGCGTAATGCCGAGGATTGACCGACTGGTACATGCGGTTGCTACACGCGCGAGTGAGGACCCTCAGGCTCTTGAGCAGTTCTTGCCAATTCTGGAGTATCTCGGGACCAAGGTGCCTGAGGCATTCTTGCGCGTTGCCAGGTTGATTTCTGAATTGCCTAGCGACCCCGATAATGGCCGTATCAAGGGGTATTTGCGCCGTTATCTTGAGAGTTCCGAAATAGCTGAACGGGAAAGGGCTTGGTATTGGATCGCAGATATCTGCCATGCAGAGGAGGATGCATTGGGAGAGGTTCATGCTTTGTCGGAAGTGGCCATGCTCCCGACGGCAGGCGCAGGATCAATTGGACACATTGCCAACCGGCTGAACAACAAGCTTCGCGAACTAAAGGCGCGCGGGATCGGAGAGGCTTGGTCGAGCGAGGTCCAAGAGTTAATTGAGCGGGTTGCCGAGAAGATGCAGTCGTATCTCACTGATCTCGATTCAACGGATTGCTCAAGACTAGCTTGGTTGTTTCTGAATATAGGCAAAGCAGATCGCGCACTTGATATCGCTAGACAGGGGTTGAAGAAGGATCGACATAATGAGCATTGCATTCGCCTGGCGGAACGCCTGGGGAAGTAATCCCCCCCGCAAATTGGCCAGGCCAACACCCTGCGTCAGATCGAGGATTTCTACGGAAAGCCGCAGGGGCACGATGTGATCAAGGAGGCAACGATCTCGAGTCGCGCGAAGACGCTTTACTTCGCTATCAACTATGAGCGGGGTATCGCCTTCGCACGATTCAAGTAAGCGATCAGGTAAGTACGTTCTTCCGATGACCTGACGCCCCGCGCATGCTGCATGCCTCCAACGACGTCGGGGAGGTGGACCATGTCGAGTGAAGGGCTGAGCGAACGGGAACAGCAGATCATCATCCATCTTGAGCGGGCGCAGAGCCTGGATGTCTCGCTGAAGGAATACGCCGAGGCGTACTCGCTGGATGTACGGGACCTGTATTACGGCAAAAGCCAGCTGGTGAAGAAAGGCGTTCTCCCAGGGCGGGCGGCCAGCGACGGTGCGGAGGAGTTTGTCGCCGTCCGGGTGGCGCCGAGCGCGCGAGCCGCGGTGGGTTGCCGCATGACACACCCGAGCGGCTGGACCATCGAGTTTGCCGGCATCCCCGAACCGAGCTGGATCAATGCCCTGATGGCCGGAGCGGCCGATGCTGCGGCCTGATCCGGGCATCGAGCGGGTCTTCCTGTATCGCAAGCCGGTGGACATGAGGAAGCAGATGGATGGCCTGGCCATCATCGTGCGCGAAGTGCTCAACTCCGATCCGCTCTCAGGCCACCTGTATATCTTCACCAACCGCCGGCGAGACAAGCTGAAGATGCTGCTATGGGACAAGACCGGATTTATCGTCTGGTACAAGCGGCTGGAACAGCATCGCTTCCCGTGGCCGAAGCGGGTGGATATCGACACGCTCACCCTCACCGGACAGCAGCTGAGCTGGCTTTTGGATGGCGTTGATGTGTGGCGGATGAAGCCGCACGATGAGTTGAGGTTTTTGTTTGCCAGTTGATGTTTGTTTGCCCGCGACGCGGTATAATCGCGCTCGTGCAGACTCTGCCCGAAACTCTTCCCGAAGCCCACGCGCGCATCACGCAACTGGAGCAGCAGCTCGCCTGGTACCAGCACCAGTTCCACGGCCGCTCCTCGGAGAAACAGCCTCGCGAGAGTTCGCCTGATCAGGCACGCCTGTTCGATGAGGCTGAAGAGCACGCCGTGGAGGAGGTGCAGCCTGCAGCCCTCATCCGTCAGCATCGGCGCGGTAAGCCCGGCAGCAAGGCCATCTCCAAAGATCTGCCGCGCGTGATCGTGCCGTACGACATCCCGGAAGCCGAGAAGGTCTGCCCGCACGATGGCACCGCGCTGGAACGGATGGAACCGGAAAGCAGTGAGCAGCTGGACATCGTGCCAGGCAAAGTGCGCGTGCTGGTGCACCAGCGCTACAAATACGTCTGTCCGTGCTGCCGCACCGGTGTGAAGATCGCCCCGGTCCCGCCGCACATCCTGCCCAAGAGCAAAGCCTCTGCCTCTCTGCTGGCGCACGTGGTGACCGCCAAGTACGTGGATGCGATGCCGCTGTATCGTCAGGAAGCCCAGCTTGAACGTATGGGCGTGCAACTGCCGCGCTCGAGCATGGCTACCTGGATGGTCAAGCTCGGTGCGCAGGCGGTGGTGCCCATCATCAACCTGCTGCATGAGCAACTGCTCGCAGAGCCCCTGGTGCTGATGGACGAGACGCCGCTGCAAGTGGTGATGAGCAAGAAATCCACGCATTACATCTGGGTGCGTGCAGCAGGACCGCCAGGTCGGCGCATCGTCTTGTTCGAGCATGACCCTTCCCGCGGCGGGGCGGTGCCGCGACGACTCCTGGAAGGCTATAAAGGCATCCTGGTCACGGACGGCTATGAAGCATACAACTCGGTCGCAGCGCAGTACGGCCTCATCCACGCCGGCTGCTGGACGCACGCGCGACGCGGCTTCGATGCGGCGCGCAAGCTCCTGCCCGATCCGCAGTCCCGATCCCGCGCCGGCATTGCGCTCGAGCTGATCGGAAAACTCTACCTCATCGAGCGGGGACTGAAGGAAGCGAGCAACGAGGAACGGCTCGCCGTGCGCAGAAAACGCAGCGCCGCCATCGTGCAGGAGCTGCGTGCCTGGCTCGACGGCATGATCGCAGCTGTGCTGCCTCAAAGCCCACTCGGCAAGGCCGTGCGCTACACGCTGGAGCAATGGAACAAACTGATCGTGTTCCTCGATCACGGGGATGTGCCGCTCGATACCAACCGCGTGGAGAACGCAATCCGGCCGTTCGTGATCGGCCGCAAGAACTGGCTCTTCTCACACACTGCCAAGGGCGCCACTGCCAGCGCGAACCTCTACTCGCTGGTGGAGACGGCGAAAGCCAACGGCCTGGAACCGCACGCCTACCTCACCCATCTGTTCGCCGAGTTGCCGAAGGCCACCACGCTCGCTGACTTCGAAGCGTTGCTGCCCTGGAACGCCCGCCCATCCCTGAACGGCTGATCGGAACCTGGCAGACGGCCCGGCCGGCCACCCCGGCTACGTACTTACCTGATCGCTTACCGATTCAATGCCTACCAGAAGGCTAACGGGACGTGGATTGCCACGAGCTTCTTTTTTCACACCGAAGCCCCGCAGGTGTTTCCTCCATCGCTGCTGGGAGAATAGAGGCAGCGCGGGATGCGGGGCACGGCTTTCCGTATCAAACCCCCATCAATCTGTATCTGCGAGACAAGGCGGCGCGGCATTGGCGTCCGGATACCTTCGGTCAGGGCACCGGTTCCAGCGAAGAGGCAACCTGTTTGCGATCAGCGAAACGAATACCAGGCGCCTGCCGCGATCCGCTGCCACTTCGACACCTCCGAGGATGCATCGGTCAGCATCAGGCCCTCTCCATCGCGCTTCATTTCCATTGTCACTTCCGGCGCCCCCTCCGGCGACAGAACCAGACTGTTCTCGCTCTGCGCGAAACGGCCGGATACCGAGCCCATGGGAATACGCAATTGAACACGACCATCCGCCGTAAAACGCTCAAAGGCGGTGGCGCCTGCCGGGTGCTTGTAGTGCCATATCCCGACGATGGGTGGCATCCCCGCCTGCGCATCGCCGACGCGCTCCTTGGTGAGCAGGACCGCCCCACCGGGGCCGACAAGGCGGCACTCATTGCCCTCAAAGGAGAGGACCGGAGCTGCGCTGGCCTCCACATCACCGGCAAGTGGCTGTTCGGCAATGACAAGACGGTCATCGACGACCCGGTAGTACCCGTCCACAAGCACGGTCGTCACCCCCGTATAGGTACCGTCCGACCTGAACTCCATCGCCGAGCCGATACCGCCATGGGAGCGGGCATCCGCCTCCCACAAACCAACGAGGGAGTTGGCACCATCCGCCTGCGCCAACACGACCATCACAGCAACTGCAAGGTATTTCACGGCTTGATCTCCCTATAGCGCCCTGTTGCGCAACTCACTAGATCACAGCGCGAATCGGCCAGTCAATAATTGCGTCGCAGCAGATCAGCGCGCCCGCAGCCAGCCCCGACAGCGGCCACGCCGAGCGGCCGCCGACGGGTTAGCCAATCGCCAGGTTAGTGATAGTTCAGGTTAGTGATAGTTGAAGTGAACAAACCCGCCGGAGGTCAGCAACGCTGCGATGATCAGCAGGCGAAAGGCAATCCAGTACCGGATCCGCTTCAGGCCAAACGTCTCCGGCATCGTGATATTCCAGAGCCATTGAAACAGCGCCGGAACCGCAAAGAGCAGGAGAACGCACATCAGCAAAAACTGCGGTGCCAATCCCATGGAAATCTCCCTGTGAAAGAACGCCGCACCCAGAATAGCGCATCCCGACACACTCCCGGGTGTGAAAGCCGCCCCCCGTACGGCTACAATCCCCCGGATGAAACCCCTCGTCGGCATCATCATGGGCTCCACCTCCGATTGGGAGGCCCTGCAGCCCGCGGCCACCATGCTGGAGCGGCTGGGCGTCGCCCACGAGGTGCGGGTGGTATCCGCCCACCGCACCCCCGACCTGCTCTTTGAATACGCCGCCACCGCCCAGGAGCGGGGCCTCGAGGTGATCATCGCCGCCGCCGGCGGCGCCGCGCACCTGCCGGGCATGACCGCCGCCAAGACCACCCTCCCGGTGCTGGGGGTCCCCATGCAGTCGAAGGCCCTGAAAGGCGTGGACTCACTGCTTTCCATCGTGCAGATGCCGGCCGGCGTACCGGTGGCGACGCTGGCCATCGGTACGCCCGGGGCCACCAACGCCGCCCTGCTGGCCGCCGCCATCCTGGCCAACAAGTACCCGCCGATCGACCAGGCTCTGAAAGCCTTCCGCGCCGAACAGACGCGCAAGGTGCTTGCCACCCCCGACCCCCGCGTCCAATGAGAGTCGCAATCATCGGTGCGGGCCAGCTCGGACAGATGTTGGCCCTGGCGGGTATTCCGTTGGGATTGCAGTTCCGCTTCCTGGATCGCAGCGCCGATACGCCCGGCGGCCGGGTGGCGCCCATCGTGGTCGGCGAATTCGAGGACCCGGCGAAGCTGCTGGCGCTGGCGGCCGACGCCGATGTCGTCACCTTCGACTGGGAGAATATCTCCGCCTCTGCCCTGGCCGTGCTCGGGAACAAGGTCGCCATTCACCCCTCGCCTCAGGCGCTGGCCACCTCGCAGGATCGCCTGCTGGAAAAGCAGCTGTTCCGTCAGCTCAACATCCCCACGCCCGCCTTTGCCGCGGTGGACAGCCGCGAGCAGCTGCGGGAAGCGACCCGTTCCATCGGCCTGCCCGGCGTGCTCAAAACCCGCCGCCTGGGCTATGACGGCAAGGGGCAGTTCGTCCTGCGCTCGGAAGGCGACATCGGCAAGGCATGGAAGGCACTGGGCGCGCAGCCGTTGATCTATGAAGCGTTTGTAAAGTTTACGCGCGAAGTTTCAGTGATCGGCGCGCGCAGCACGGGAGGCGAAATCGCCATCTACCCGCTGAGCGCCAACGTGCACCACAACGGCATCCTGCGTCACACTACCGCGCCGTACTCGCACCGGTCGCTGCAGCAGCAGGCGCAGCGCCACCTGCGCCGGGTGCTGCGGCATTTCGATTACGCCGGCGTGCTCACCATCGAGTTCTTCGTGGTGCGCGGTCGGCTGCTGGCCAATGAGCTGGCGCCGCGCGTACACAACTCCGGGCACTGGACCATCGAGGGCGCGGCCACCAGCCAGTTCGAAAACCACCTGCGCGCCATCCTGGGCTGGCCGCTGGGCAGCACCGAGGCACGAGGCCACTCCGGCATGGTGAATTTCATCGGCACCATGCCCGAGGCGGCGCCGCTGCTGCGCCAGCCGAATCTGCACCTGCACGACTACGGCAAATCCCCGCGGGCCAACCGCAAACTGGGCCATTGCACGGTGGTGGAACGCAGCGCAGCACGCCGCGACGCCCGCCTGCGCAAGCTGTTAAAGTAGCCGCGCCATGTATCTTGAGCTGTTCAAACTCCAGGAGTTGCCGTTCCGGCTGAGCCCGGACCCCGCCTTTCTTTATCTAAGCAAGCACCACGCCCGCGCCAAGGCGTACATGGAATCCACCATCTGGTTCACCGACGGCTTCGTGGTGATCACCGGCGAGGTGGGCTCGGGAAAAACCACCCTGATCGAGACCTTCCTCGGCGAGCTCGAGAAAGACGTAACGGTGGCGCAGATCAACCAGACGCAGGTGTCCGCCACCGAGTTCCTGCAGAGCGTGCTGGCACAGTTCGGCTTCAAGCCCTTCAAGATGAAAAAGGCGGAGCTGCTGAACACGCTGAACAATTTCCTGATCGAGCAGTATGCCGCCGGCCGCAAGGTCATGCTGATCGTCGACGAGGCGCAGAACCTCACCGACAAGGTGCTGGAGGAAATCCGGCTGCTGTCGGGCGTGGAAACCACCAAGGAAAAGGTGTTGCGCATCATTCTGGCCGGACAGCCGGAACTGAATGAGAAACTCGATTCACAGAATCTCAGACAGCTGGTGCAGCGCGTGCGCCTGCGCTTTCACCTCACGCCACTGTCGAAAGCCGACACCCGCGGCTATGTCGAGCATCGCCTGGAGGTGGCCGGCTCGCACGGCCGAAAAATTTTTGCCGATGACACTTTTCCGGTGATCTACCGCTACACCGGCGGCGTGCCGCGGCTGATCAACACGCTGTGCGACACCGCCATGATGACCGCCTACGCCAACGACAAGGATGCCGTGGGCATGGCAGAGGTGCTGCACACCGTCGAGGAACTGCAGTGGCCGGAGTATTCGGCACGCACTAATTCCTTTGTTGCGCCCACCGGCATGGCGGAGCAGACGGACAGCAGGCCACGGCCGGAACGGCGCGCGCCACCGCTGCTGCACGTCAGCGAAGAGCCGGTAGCCCGCATCCTGCTGGCGCACGAGGGCCAGTCAACTCTGGAGATGGCGCTGTATGCTGGCAAGCGGGTGATCATCGGCCGCACCGAAGACAATGATCTGCCGATCGACAGCAAGTTCATCAGCCGCCACCACTGCCAGATCATTCCCAGCACCCGCAGCTGCGTGATTGAGGACCTCAACAGCACCAACGGCATCTATATCAAGGCCAAGCGGGTGCGCAAACACAACCTCAATGACGGCGATGTCGTACTCATCGGCAAGCACGAACTGATGTACATCGACGAACGCGCGAAGGCACGGCAGGACGCCGAGCCGATCGAGGTCTCCACGGCGGCTGGCGACGAGCCGCCGCAAATGGACGAGTCAGAAGAAGAAGTGAAAGAAAAAGGAAAGCAGGCGAAATCCGGCGGCTGATGGCTGGCAACCCTGCCCGCTGCGCGCCTGGCACGGAAAAATCAGGGCAGTGGCTTCTTGTCCTCCAGCGAGGCACCGGTATACCGGGCCCGGTTGGTACGGTAGTCGCGGCGCTTGAGCAGAATCACCAGCCCCGCTAGCAATCCCGCAATCCCGATTACCAGCGAAATATCCGACCAGATCTTGCCCGCCAGCAACCAGGCGCCCAGAAAACCGAGCAGGCCAGCGAGGATGTACAGGTACGGCAGCAGCTCGTACAGGGGGCGGGAAAGGCGGAGATTGGGATTTTCCATGGGCGCATCGTAGGTCAAGGAGGAGCGGGAATAAACCATCTGAGTCGGTACTGAGACAGCCATCACCTTAGTCTGGAGCCGCGCAGGCACTCCTAAGGCTTACCTTTATCTTCCTGGCATAACTAGTATTCCGCAGCAATCCTGGTCAATGCAGGATCACCTGGGCGAACATCAGAGTATGGATTGACACCCAGCCAATCCGGCATTGTCTTTACCAGTTGCCTGTTGCCTTGCGCACGCACCCGTTCGTCCTGCAATGCGGCCTTCAATGTTAGGTCTCCTTCCCATATTTCTACCATGGTGCGCAGCGAACTGCGGATATAAAGATCGACATCCAGGCCGGGGTTTTCCGTACAAAGGTCAACATTGCCGTCACGCACGACAAGCCACCACTTGTCGTAACGCTCGATGTCGCTGAAAACAAAACAGAATATCGATTCACCATCCGGCAGTTTGTCGAACAGCAGGCGACGCTGGATGTCCCACATGAGGAACTCAACATCGAGTTCTTCATCACGCAATTGTCCGCGCGTCCAGCGCATACCCCATACCGCAAGGGTTTCGATAAGCGGTTTCAGTTCCCTGCCAGCCGGGGTCAGATAGTAATCACGCCCTTTACGGCCCTGCACGGACTTGCGCACCACGATACCTGCCTGCTCGAGTTCCTTCAGCCGCTTGGTCAGCAATGAAGGGGAAATCCGTGACAGTCCTCGCTGCAACTCGCTGTAGCGATGCGAACCGAGGAACAGCTCGCGCAGAATGAGCAGCATCCAGCGTTCGCCGAGCAGCTCCGTCGCTTTGGCAACCGGGCAGAATTGTCCGTATTCCATAACTTTCTCTGAGCCATGACTCTTGAAATGCGCGGATCAGTTTACTACAGATTCTGTAGTCGTCTGCTACATCTGAAGACGTATCAGTGCAACCCGCGCCTGCATAAGCTTTCTCCATCGACCCAAGACGTCGACCAACGACAACCGACTGCCATAGGAGAAACAGCAATGACAAATACAGCAGAAAAACGTGATCACATCGTCAATGGCGTCAACACCGCCCGCATCGTAGAGCTTGCTACCAGGATGACTCAGGACGACAGCTTCGGGCAGTTTCGTTTCCGCGCCGACAATCAGTGGCTTGCCGGTAGCCGCAGCCGCACTTCGATCAAGAGCTTCTACGCCGGCAACAATGAGCGCACCGAGCGCACGCAGGCGCTGACCGTCGATTCAGACCAGCCGGCCTTCCTGGCCGGGGAGAACACCGCACCCAACGCGGTTGAGCACTACCTGAACTCTCTCGTCAGCTGCATCAACACCACCGTTGTTGCCCATGCTTCGGTGCAGGGCATTGCAATCGACACACTGCATATCCGCGCTGAAGGCGAGATGGATGCTCGTGGCTTCTTTGGTGTTTCGGAAGATGTCAACCGTGGTTACAACAAGATCAGGGTCGACATCAAAGCCAGCATGGCGGCGGATGAGGAAACCCTGAGAAAACTGATCAGCTATTCCCCGGTTTACGAAATGGTATCCAGGGCTATTCCGGTTGAAATCGGTATGGTCATTGCGCGATAGCAGCCAGGCTGTATGTATAAATGCGGTTGGTGACAACGAGGACCAATGTACTTGCGTATTTCCCTATGTCACCAGCCGCCTTTATCTCTGGATTAACTTCCTTGTGCATTTTTCTGCAAACGCCCCACATGAGCTGCGGGGAAAGGCGTCGCCCGCTGTGCGTACGCAATAGGCGCGACACTCTTGGCCGTCAGATCCCATGTGTTTGTTAGTCGGCTTAGCGTGTAGCACTGCGCACATACTCTTTCGCAGCGCCTAGCTTACTACGGAAAGTCGCAGCCGAATGGCGTCCCTGAGTCGCCGCGCATTCGAAGTTTCGCAGATCCTCGCTGATTCTAGCCTTCTCCCGCATGAGATCCGCAAACGACAGCTCATTCCCCCAACTGGGATAACTTCGTCGAACTGTTGACCATTCCTTACCGCCATTACCCACTTCCGTATTTTGTATACGTAGCCGCTCAGCGCCCCACGCCAAGTAGGTGTATCATCGGTTACGACGTATGCGGACGGCAAATCTCCGACTACTACCCATAACGTACCGTCTACGCCGGCTTGCGCAGGGGCCAGTTCTGCCGATTTCCAAGATACTCACAACAAGAAAAGGCAAACTAGACGGCGCAGCGACGGGAACCAGCCGATTCGCTCGGAGACAAATCGAACGTCATCGGTGGCTGGCTTCCGTCGCTGACCTTTGCGTTATGACCTATTCGCGCCTAAATACCATTTACCAGGAAATATAGTCGCAGGCCGTTTAGATCAGCTTTCTGAAGATCCAAACCTTAGAACCAAACCTGATATCAAAACCACGAGGATAAAGACATGGTTACAGTAATTGTCCAACACGAAGTACGAGACTTTGCAGACTGGAAGAAGCTATTTGACGCGGATGAACCCAACCGCGCCAGTGTGGGAGTGAAACTTGAGGGCCTTTATACCTCAGTTGGAAACCCGAACGACGTGACGATGATTTTTACCGCTCCAGATGCGGGGTCGTTCGAGGTCATGATGAGCGACCCAAAACGCCAGGAGGCAATCAAGGAAGCCGGGGTGATCGGAGTTCCCTCAGCGAGGATCCTGAATCAGGTCAAATCATAATCTCCCGGAGTATTCGAATCCCCAGGAGGACACCGGACAAATCCCTGCAGCATGATGAAGAGGTATCCGCGACAGCCGAATGACTCGAGCTGTCGTGGCTTCCATCCTCACCCTCCCGTACCCCCCACCGTCAACCCATCAATCCGCAGCGTCGGCTGCCCCACCCCCACCGGCACGCTCTGCCCTTCCTTGCCGCACACGCCCACGCCCTCATCCAGGGCCAGATCGCTGCCCACCATGCTCACCCGCGTCAGTACATCCGGTCCATTGCCGATCAGCGTGGCGCCTTTCACCGGCGGACCGATGCGCCCGTCCTCGATCAGGTAGGCCTCGCTGGCCGAGAAGACAAACTTGCCGGAGGTGATGTCCACCTGTCCGCCGCCGAAGTTCACCGCGTACAGGCCTTTCTTCACCGAGCGCAGTATCTCGTCCTTGTCATGCGGCCCGGCCAGCATGTAGGTGTTGGTCATGCGCGGCATCACCAGGTGCGCGAAGGATTCGCGGCGGCCGTTGCCGGTGGATGGCTGCCCCATGAGTCGGGCGTTGTGTTTGTCCTGCAGGTAGCCGCGCAGCACGCCCTTCTCGATGAGCGTGTTGCACTGGGTGGGCGTGCCTTCATCGTCGATGTTCAATGAACCACGGCGGCCGGCCAGAGTGCCGTCGTCAACCACGGTGCATAGCTCAGAGGCAACGCGCTGGCCGACGCGGCCGCTGAAGGCCGACGTTCCCTTGCGGTTGAAGTCCCCTTCCAGACCGTGGCCGATGGCCTCGTGCAGCAGCACGCCGGGCCAGCCGGGGCCGAGCACCACGGCCATCGCGCCCGCGGGCGCCGGCACGGCGTCGAGGTTGACCAGCGCCTGGCGCACGGCTTCCTGCGCATGTTTGCGGGCGTGTTCGAAGGTGAATTCTTCCAGGCCGTATCGGCCGCCGCCGCCGCTGAAGCCCTGTTCGCGGCGACCGTTCTGTTCGGCGATGACCGAGACATTGATCCGCACCAGCGGGCGCACGTCCGCGGCCAGCGTACCGTCGCTGGTCATGACGAGAATGACTTCGTGCAGGGCGCTGAGCGAGGCCATGACCTGCTTGATTCGCGGATCCAGGCGGCGCGCTTCGGCGTCGAGGCGCTGCAGCAGCGCGATCTTGTCGGCGTCACTGAGGGCGGAGATGGGATCGACCGGCAGATACAAACGATGACCACTGCGGGCGCGCCAGGGTTGCACCGTCTGGTTGCCGCCCTGACGGGCGATGGCGCGGGCGGCGCGGGTGGCTTCCTCGAGGGCGGGCAGGACGATTTCATCGGAATAGGCGAAGCCGGTTTTCTCGCCGCTGATGGCGCGTACGCCGACGCCTTCCTCGACGCTGTAGCTGCCGTCCTTGACGATGCCGTCCTCGAGGGACCAGCTTTCCTGGCGGGAGAGCTGGAAGTACAGGTCTGCGGTGTCCACGGCGTGGCCCATCAGGGTGCCTAGAACGGTGGACAGGCGATTCTCGTCGAGGCCTGAGGGGTCGAGCAGTGCCGCTCTGGCGAGTGTCAGCGGATTGTCTGTCATCTATTTAGGATCCTGTTGTGTGACTTGTCTGGGCGGCCGTCCGGGGTGGGGAGGGGTTTTCGGGATCGCCGTGAACCCATCCATGGGGGCTCCGGGAAAAACATCCATGTTTTTCACGGTCCCGAAAACCCCTCCCCACCCCGGACGGCCTTGAGAGGCTACGGGTCTTCGGGGGCTTATTCAAAGAACGCGGTGATCGAGGGCCGGGAAGGTTCGGCGCACTTCGGCCTGGCTGTTGAGATCGAGATCCGCGGTGACCACGCCGTGACCGCGGGGCAGGCGGGTGAGGATGCGGCCCCAGTGGTCGGTGATCAGGGTGTTGCCGTAGGTCTCGCGGCCGTTGGCGTGGATGCCGGATTGCGCGGGGGCGCACATGTAGCAGAGATTTTCGATGGCACGGGCGCGCAGCAGGGTTTCCCAGTGGTCGCGGCCGGTGCGCCAGGTGAAGGCCGACGGCAGGCAGAACCATTGGGCGCCGGCGACGGACAGGGCGCGAAAGAGTTCTGGGAAACGCAGGTCGTAACACACGGCCAGACCGAGTTTGCCGGCGGGCGTGTCGAGGACCACCGGCTGGTGGCCGGACTGGGTGCTGTTTGATTCGCGGTGGGATTCGGCGCCGGCGGGAACATCGACGTCGAACAGATGGATCTTGTCGTAGCGGGCGCGGCGTTCGCCGCGGTCGTCATAGACGGGACAGGCGGCGGCGGCGCGTTCACCAGCTGTGACAGGTATCGTGCCGCCGATGATCCACAGGCCGAGCTTGCGCGCAGTGGTGGCGAGAAAATTCTGGATGGGGCCATCGCCGTCGGGCTCCATGATGCTTCGTTTGTCGCCTTCCTTCAGCCCCATGTAGGCGAAGTTCTCCGGCAGGCCGGCAATGGCGGCGCCGCGGCGGGCGGCTTCTTCCAGCAGGCGACCGGCGACAACGAGATTGGCGTCGCGGTCGGCGCCGGAAGTCATCTGGATGGCTGCAACGGTGGTCATGTCTATTGTTCCTGTCGATGCTTCCCTGCCCCACGCAAGGCGAAGTGGGGACTTCTCAGCTGGCGCCGGCCTGTTCTTCCATAACTTTCGCCGCGCCCTCGGCCTTTTTCAGGTCCTCGGCCTGTACCCGCTCCACGGCGGGATCATCCCACGGGCCGGTGATGCGGTAATACCCCCTGGCCACGCCTTTCAGCGGCTGCTTGAAGATCTGCGAGAACACCAGCAGCGCGGCGCCCACCGCCGGGCCGCCGGCCAGGGCGCCGGCCATCGGCAGGGACTGGCCGAAATTGCCGGTTACCACGGCGGTCTGGTCGTAGTCGCGCGCCTCCAGGCCGGTGCGGCCCACCACGCCGATCTCCGCCGCCGGACCGCGCAGCAGCAGGTTGGAGGTATAGGCATCGCCGCCGCGCAGCGTGAAGTCGCCGCGGATTTCATCGAATGCCAGACCCTTGTCCGTGAGGTCGCTGAAATCCAGCGACAGGCGGCGGCGCAGCGTCGCCACGCTCATCAGGCCGAAGACGCGGCCGGCGCCGGGTTGCACGGCGATCAGCTGGCCGTCATCCACCTCCACGTGCATGGTGCCCGTCAGGCGACCGAGCAGCTGTCCATCCGGAACACCGGGCCAGTGCAGATCGAGTGTGGCGGAACCGCGCTTGCCGGCCAGCGAACCGCCATAGCCCAGCTGCTGCAGGGTCTGCAGTACATCCGTACTGTCCAGCTGCAGCTGCAAGGTGCCTTCCTGGCCCGCGCCACCCACGGTCCACATGCCCGATCCGCTGAGACCGAAGCCCGGTCCCTGCGCACTGAGGGACTCAAGTACCAGTCCGTCCGACGCGCGTGCCAGCTCGGCGCGCAGCAAGCCAAAATGTTTGTTCCAGGCGGAGAACTCGCGAATGGATATCTTCACCGGCGGCCAGCGCCGCGGGTCCGGATCAGCATCGCGCGCTCGCGGCGGTCCCGGCTGTATCTCGCCCAGATCGAGCAGCGTCATGTTGACGATCAGCGGCTGGGGACTGTCGAGTTCGAAGGGCACCAGCACCATGCCGCGCGAGCGTGGTCCGTCCACGCTCACCGACCATGCCTGCGCGCCACTGACGAGACTGGCAGTGACCTCAGGCAGGTGAAAACCATAGAAGCCCAGGTCCTGCACGCTCAGATTGACGCTGCGCAGGTAGTCCGACAACGGCCGGCCACCGGATTTTCCGGAGCGCATTCCCAGCCATCCGGACAGGTCGAGCTCATCCACGGCGCCGTCGACCCGCATTCCCGGTTCATCGGGAAGACGCGGCAGCCCTCCTCCCAGACTTACGGCGCCACGTGAGAATCGCCAGGTGGCGGCCTGCTCCACCGCGGCAGCTGAGGCCGGCTGATTCGCGGCGCGCGCCTGATGCGGATAGCCGCGCAGGAAACCCAGGTTTGCCCGCAGCAGACTGCCGTAACTGATGCGCAGCTCGGTGGCATCGGGCTGCGGCCATTGTACCTGCAGGCGCAATGGCCGGCTGGTCTGCGCCGTCTTGCCCAGCGGCGCGGGCAGGCCTATCGCCACGCCCTGCAGGTCCGAGTCGACCTGCACCGTGAACGACGGCCGCCGGGGCATGGCGTCGTCATCAGTGTCTGTTCCGGCCCCCGGCGTCATACGCGCCACGGCCTGCCAGCTGACGGTTCCCGCAAGGTCGACCTTCGGTGGCAGCGGCAGAACCTTTGTCAGCGCGGCGGTCGGCGTACTGGCGCTGATGTGGGCGACGTTGCGCACGAGACCGCTGTGCTGATCCGTTTCCGGCCTGAAGTCGATGGTGGCCGGTCCGCCAAGGTAGGTGCCGCGCAGACCCTCCGCGATCAACTGCGTATCCTGCACCTGCAGACGACCGCGCAGGCCGAGAATTTCGTGCGCGGTGCCGTCAAGCCTCAGCCGGTCACGACCACTGCCGGCGCCGAGCTCGGCGACCACCGAAACCTTGCGCGCGGCCATGCGCTTGATTGGCAGAAACAGCTCCAGCTGCGTATCGATCGGTCCGCTGCCGCGCAGGCGGGCAAAGGTCTCGCCTAGTTTTTCGCGCAACGGACTGGACTGAAGAAAGACCAGCGCCTGATCCAGATCGCCTCGTGCCTGGCCGCTGGCGGTGACTTCCGCCTCCCTGAAATCAGGAATCCGCGCCGTGGCGCCGGGCATGATCTGCATGCCCTGCACTTCACCACTGCGCAGCGTGCCGCTCATACCCTGGTTGCGGAACTGCACATCGGCTGTCAGTTTTTTCAGCTGCGGCCACCCGTCACCGTAGTTCAGCGTGACGTCCTCCACGCTGCAGTCCACCTGGAACTCGCCTTCGCCGTTGCGGAATGGAAAACGCCGGGTGGGGCCGGATACTTTCACTTCGCCGGACACGACCCTGCCCGCACGAAAGGCCTGATCCAGCCAGGCGACGGTCTTCGGATTGCGCAGGCGATCGACGGGCACATAGCGCCGGGTCTCCTGCACCAGCGCATCACGGAAAGTACCGTGCAGCTCGAGCACGCGCGAGCTGTCGTCGCGCGGTATTGTCAGCTCGAGTTCAAGATCCGCGCTGCCGTGGGCGCTGCGCAGCTGCACCTCATGTCCCACGATCATCCAGGCGTCGACCTCCGCGGTTTGCTGCTGCGGAGGCGATGAGTCCTCGGCCACCATCGCCACATTCGCCACATTCGCCACATCCGTAAGCGCCGCGCTGACCACCGGATCGGCCAGATTGTCAGCCAGATCGAGAGCAGGAGAATCAGCCGGCTCCGCAACCGGTGTGACCCTGGCGCGCTTCCATTCAAAGTTGCCCGCCACGCTGTCCGCCATCAGCGGTTCGCGGAAGCGATAGGGCATATCGAGCTGAAAATCCGCGGCGTGCAAACACACCTCGCCGGCCGCATCGGTACCATGAATCTCGCCAGCCAGGCCGCGCAGACCAGGCACGCGGTCCACCGCGTCGATACCCACACCCGTGAAGCGCGCGGTCACTTCAAACTTTGGCGCGCCAGCACCGCGTCCGGCAAAGGAGATGCTCAGATTCTCAACCTCGCCTTGCGGATTGAGGCCCTGCCAGCGCCCGGTAAAGAACTCACCCCAGGGATCGAGCTGCAGCTGCCTGCCGGCCAGCGTCAACGCCCAGTCAAGGTTGTGCGGATCGTCCAGCCGCCCGTTGGCCGAACCGTTGAACTGCAGCTGCCCACCCATGCGCCGGGGCAGATCCAGGTTGCCGGCGAAGCGCACCGCACCGCGTTCGCGTTGCAGCTTCAGGTTCAGCCCCTGAAGCCGCAGGACTTCCTCGGGCACTGCGGCAGACGCGGACTCCTCTTCGTCCGCCTGCGTTCGGGCATCGAGTACGGTGATCCGTCCGTCGACGATCTCCAGCGCAATGCTCGGCAGCGCATCGGAATTCATCGGTGCGCCATCCTTGCGGGCCGTGAATTGCGGCCGTCCTTCCAGTTCCAGGCCACCGGCCGTGCGCACCAGACGCACCTCCGGCCCGATCAACCGCACGCGCCCTGAGAATCGCTCCGTCCTCATCAGCATGCGCTTGAGGTCGGTCGCAATACTGACCCCTTCCGCCCGCGCCAGACGCGGCCCGCCGTCGGGCGCATACACCTCGACATTGGCGGCATAGATCTCCGGACCACTGATACCCCAGCGGGCAGTCAGTTCGCCGAGACGCAGATCCAGCCCCGTAGCCTGGTTGACCCAGGCCTGCAGCTCCGCGCGCCTTTCAGGCACCTGTATCAGCAGCACCCGTACCGCCACAATGGACAGCGCGAGCAGGATGGCGAGCACCCCTACGGTACCCAGCATCCAGCGCAGCGTCCGCCGGATCACGCCGGCACCGCAGTGGCTGAAAATATGGGAGCTGCGATCACGATGACTCGATCACCTGCGGGGACAGGACTACATCAACACCACGTCGTACTGATCGACCGCGTACTGCGCTTCGCTTTGCAGCCGGATGGGGCGGCCAATGAGCACCTCAAGCTCGCCGAGACTGGCCGACTCCTCGTCGAGCAGCGACTCGGTGACATCCTGGTGCGCCAGCACCATCAGCTGCTTGCAGTCGAACTGGCGGCTCTGGCGCAGCAACTCACGGAAGATCTCGTGGCAGACGGTCTCCACGCTCTTGACGAAACCGCGGCCGGTACAGGTAGGACAAGGCTCGCACAGCAGATGTTCCAGGCTTTCGCGGGTGCGCTTGCGTGTCATCTCCACCAGGCCAAGCGGTGACACGCTGGACACATGGGTCTTGGCGTAATCGGCGGCCAGCGCCTTCTCCAGCGCTTGCAGCACCTGCTGGCGGTGGTCGGATTCCTCCATGTCGATGAAGTCCACGATGATGATGCCGCCGAGATTGCGCAGCCGCAGTTGCCGCGCGATGGCCACTGCCGCTTCCAGGTTGGTGCGGAAGATGGTCTCTTCCTGGGTGCGATGACCCACGTAGGCGCCGGTGTTCACATCGATGGTGGTCAGCGCCTCGGTCTGGTCGATCATCAGGTACCCACCGGATTTCAGCGGCACCTTGCGGTCCAGCGCCCGCTCGACCTCCTCTTCGATGTTGTGCAGGTCGAAGATGGGCCGCGGCTGGGAGAACAGCGTGATGCGATCGGCCTGGTCGGGCATGAAGGTGTTGGCGAACTCCAGCATCTGTCCATGAGCGGCAGCCGAATCAACGCTGACCCGTTCCACCCCGTGTCGCAGCAGGTCACGCAACAGGCGTGCGGGCAGCGGCAGATCCTCATGCACCAGTCGCCCGGCGGGCAGCTGCGCGCCCTTGCTGCGCACCACTTCCCACAAACGGCGCAGAAACAGCATGTCCGCCCGCAGGGCCTCCACGCCCACCCCTTCAGCCACGGTGCGCACGATGTAGCCGCCACCCTGTTCCGGCTCGGCGAACTGGCTCACCGCCTCGCGCAGCCGCTGCCGCTCGGCCTCATCCTCGATGCGCGAGGACACACCGATGCCGCCGCCCTTCGGCATGTACACGAGGAAACGGGACGGCAGGGATATAAAAGTGGTCAGCCGCGCCCCCTTGGTGCCAATGGGGTCCTTGAGAACCTGCACCAGGATCTCCTCGCCCTCGCTGACCAGGCTGCGGATGTTCTCGGTGTCCGGGCCGACAAAGCCTTCCGCCGCCTGCTCGTGATGCGCGGGGCGGGCGATGTCGGAGGCATGCAGGAAGGCCGTGCGCTCCAGGCCAACATCGATAAAAGCCGCCTGCATCCCGGGCAAAACGCGCGATACGCGGCCCTTGTAGACATTGCCGGCAATGCCGAGGCGGCTGGCGCGCTCCAGGAACAGCTCCTGCAGTACGCCGCCCTCGACCAGGGCCGCGCGGGTTTCGCGGGCGGTGATGTTGATGAGAATCTCTGCGTTCTTGACGGCGCTCATGGCTGCCCCAGCAATTCGGCCGTCTCGAACAGCGGCAGGCCCATGACGCCCGAATAACTGCCCTCCAGGCGCTCGATGAATACTGCCGCATGGCCCTGAACTGCGTATGAACCGGCCTTGCCCTGTGGCTCACCGCTGGCCCAGTAGCACTCGGCCTCGCCGGGTCGCAAGGGACGAAAATGGACGCGACTGACGTTGACCCGCGAGGTCACGCCGCTGTCATTGCACAGCGCCACGGCGGTATAGACCTCGTGGGAGCGGCCGGACAGCAGGGCCAGCATGCGCAGGGCATCCTCGCGGTCGCTAGGCTTGCCCAGCACCTCCGCGTCCACGACCACGGCCGTATCGGCCGCTACTACGGGACGGCGCAGACCGGGCGCGATGCGCGACCAAGCTGTTTCGGCCTTGGCTTCGGCCAGGCGGGTGACGTAATCGCGGGGCGCTTCTCCGGGCCGGCGGGTCTCATCGAGGTCCACGGGATGGGACTCATGACGGATACCGATCTGGGTGAGCAATTCCCGGCGGCGGGGGGAGGCCGAAGCCAGGTAGACGAAATTGGATGACATGGGCCGGGATTATTCATGAATGGCGGGCCTTTGTGGGAGAAGCCTGCGTAGCAGGCCGCGCTCAGGTCCGGTGATACGGATGCCCGGCCAGGATGCTCTGCGCCCGATAGAGCTGCTCGGCGACCACGATCCGCACCAGGGTGTGCGGCAGTGTCAGGGGTGACAGCGACCAGCGGTAATCACTGCGCTGCAGACATTCGGACGCCAGGCCATCCGGCCCGCCGATCAGCAACGCAAGGTCCTGCCCCGACTGCATCCGCTGCTGCAGCCACTGTGCCACCTGCTCCGTGCCCAGGCTCTTGCCCCTGACATCGAGCGCGACAACAAAGCTATCGGGCTTCAACGCGGCCAACATCCGTTTGCCCTCCGCCATCACCGCCCGTGACGTATCGCCGCTGCCGCGCGGGCCGAGCGGGATTTCCTTCACTTCAAACTGCAACTGAGGTCCAAATCTGCGGCGGTACTCATCGACTCCCGCCGTCACCCACTGCGGCATCCGCGTACCGGCAGCCAGCAGTCGAATCAACATCTACTTCACCGACCAGAGTTTCTCCAGCCCGTAGAACTCCCGCACCCGCGGCAGCATGACGTGCACCATCACGTCCGGCAGATCCACCAGCACCCACTCGCCGTCCCTGGTGCCTTCGACGCCGAAGGGCTGCACGCCGAAGGCCTTGGCCTTCTGCACAACGTTGTCGGCGATGGAACGCACATGACGATCGGAGTTGCCGGAGACCACAACCATGGTGTCAGCAATATCAGTAAGCTTGCGCACGTCGAGCACCTTGACGTTGACGGCTTTCATGTCCTCCAGGGCCGCCACAACGATGGACTTGAGCGTACGCGCGCTGCGGCGCGGGCGGCGAGCTGCGGGTTTGTTCATGCTTGCGACCGGTCTCCTGTGTAACAACCACTGTCGAGAATCACCTTGCGCACCCCATCGGGCATTAGGAAGCGCGGATCGCGGCCGGCACTGATGAGCTTGCGCAGTTCCGTGGATGAGATCTCCAGCTGCGTGACGGCATGAATGTAGATGTATCCCGCGCGCGCCTCGTGCAGATCATTGATGCGGCCGGTGCCACGATCCACCAGCAGCTCGCCCAGCGGCCCCATGCCCGGCGCGCGCCAGCCGGGCCGATGCGCCACCACAACGTGCGCCAGCTGCAGGAGCTCGCGCCACTGATACCACTTCGGCAACCCGAGGAAGGCATCCATGCCGACGATGAGGCACAGCGAGCGGTCGGGATGCTCGGCGCGCAGGGTGGCCAGTGTATCCACCGAATATGACGGGCCTTCGCGACGAATCTCGCGATCATCAACGAGGAAGCCACGCTGACCTTCGGTAGCGGCCTTGACCATCGACAGGCGCACATCGGCGCTGGCCACGGGCGCCTCGCGATGCGGAGGGTTGCCGGCGGGCATGAAGCGCACTTCGGTGAGCCGCAGGGCCTGAAGAAGTTCGAAGGCGGTACGCAGATGGCCGTAATGAATGGGGTCGAAGGTGCCGCCGAAGATGCCAATTGGATTCATGTGCTGGGTACGGTGCCTGCTGGTAGGTGGGTTTGCAAGATGAGTGAAGTGGTGCCGGGTTCGGGTGCTGGTGGAGGGGGGAAGTTACCCACAGTTTAAGGGCGGAGATTCCCCATAAACTGTGGATAACTTCCCCCCTCCACCAGCTGGAGTAACGACAGACGGCTTCGGCCAGGAAAGTCACGTGCTCTCAAGCAAGAACACTCTGTGGCGCTGGAGGTGCGGAGCAGCAGGGTTATCCACAGTTTATGGGGAATCT
>JAJFKF010000008.1 GCA_021773365.1 Gammaproteobacteria bacterium
GGGCGGGGCGGGCCAGCGGACGTGGGTGGGGTGTGTTTCTCCGCGGCGCGGGCACCCCATCGTCGGAGGCACAAAGCCGCCGCAGCGTGATCTTCTATCGAAGGCAGTGAATATCCATTCCCGTTACCCCCATGCCGATAGCACCGGCGGCGGACCCAATCTCGCGACCCCGGCGGAGAGCCCGCGCCGCGGAAAACGCACCCCACCCGCGGCCGATGGCTAGGCCCGGCACAGCAACCGGCATTGCCGAACCGGAGCTCAGAACCCGTACGCTCAGGCCCTGGGTAAGGTCACCCCGCGCTGGCCCTGGTACTTGCCTCCCCGATCCTTGTACGAGGTCTCACAGACTTCGTCGGACTCGAAGAACAGCATCTGCGCCACGCCCTCGTGCGCATAGATCTTCGCCGGCAATGGCGTCGTGTTGGAAAATTCCAGCGTCACCTGCCCCTCCCACTCCGGCTCCAGCGGCGTCACGTTCACCACGATGCCTACGCGCGCGTAAGTGCTCTTTCCCAGACAAACCACCAGCACATTGCGCGGAACACGGAAGTATTCCACCGTACGCGCCAGCACAAAGGAATTCGGCGGCACGATGCAGACATCGCCGGTGAAATCAACAAAGCTTTTCTCGTCAAAGCGCTTCGGATCCACGATAGTGGAGTTGATGTTGGTAAAGATCTTGAATTCGCTGGCGCAGCGTACGTCGTAGCCGTAGCTGGAGGTGCCGTAGGAGACAATCTTGCGCCCGTCGATCTCGCGCACCTGTTCGGGGGCGAATGGCTCGATCAGCCGTTGTTCCTGTGCCATGCGGCGAATCCACTTGTCCGATTTGATGCTCATCAACTGTCCTCGACGGTGATCTTCGGGAAAACCTTGCTGAAATCGCGCCCCGCGCGCGCCAGGCGGGCAGCGGTGCGACGGGCCATGTCCAGGTACGCGCGCGCCAGTGCGCCGTCAGGCTCGGCCACTACGGTCGGGCGCCCGCTATCGGCCTGCTCGCGGATGCGGATGTCCAGCGGCAGGCTCCCGAGCAGTTCGACGTTGTACTGGGCGGCCATGCTGGCGCCACCGCCAGCGCCGAAAACAGCCTCCTCGTGGCCACAGTTCGAGCACACATGCGTGCTCATGTTTTCGACGACGCCGAGCACCGGGACGGACACTTTCTCGAACATCTTGAGGCCCTTGCGCGCATCAAGCAGGGCTATGTCCTGCGGAGTGGTGACGATGACCGCACCGCTCAGCGGCACGCGCTGGGACAGCGTGAGCTGCACATCGCCGGTGCCGGGCGGCATGTCTACCACCAGGTAATCGAGCGGACCCCAACGGGTATCGGTGATCAGCTGCGACAGCGCCTGGGTGGCCATGGGGCCGCGCCAGACCATAGGCTGTTCCTCTTCTATGAGGAAACCGATGGAAATGACTTCCAGCCCGTAGGCGGACAGGGGCTCGAAGCTCTTGCCATCCCGGGTCACCGGCCGCTGGCCGCTGAGGCCCAGCATGCACGGCTGGCTTGGCCCGTAGATATCGGCGTCAAGGATGCCTACCCGGGCGCCCTGCGCGGCCCAGGCCAGTGCCAGATTCACCGCCACGGTGGACTTGCCCACGCCACCCTTGCCCGAAGCCACCGCCACAATGTTCTTGATGTCCCCTGCGGGCTGCAGATTGCGCTGCACGGCATGGGCGAGAATCTCGCTGCCCACCTCGACCTGCAGCGATTCCAGCCATGGCAGCTGCGCACGCGCATGCGCCTGCAGTTTCGCAGCCAGTTCGCCCGCATAATCGGCCGCCGGGAACCCCAGCATCACCTGTGCGCTCGACCCGCCTCCACTCACCTGGACGGCGCGCAGCGCCCGGGCTTCACCCAGGGTCTGGCGCAGCCAGGGCTCTTCAAAAGCCTCGAGACAGGCACGGAGTTCGTTTTCGCGTTCGTCAGCCATGGCACTCCCGTAAAAAGCGCGGCATTGTAACCGCGCGGCGAATGCGCGACAGTCGTGGTATCCGTCGTAAAGGATATGTAAATCCTTGTGGCATAATGCGCCGCCTGCCGCGAGCACACCAATAACCGCATGAGTTTCTTCAGTACGATGCGAGCCGAACGCCTGATCGGTGAGATCAAGGCGAAAGGCGACCCGGAAAGCCCTGAGGCGCAAAAAGCGCTGGCCAAACTGGCCGGCATGGGCGCGGGCGCCATCGAGCCCATCATCCTGGCACTGCCGGCAGCGGACAAGAAAGAGACCCTGGCCTATGTGGAAGTGCTGTCGGGCCTGGTGAGCATCAAGACCTTCCCGCTGTTCGCCAAGGGCCTGGGCGATACCAATCCGCGTGCCGTTGCCGGACTGAGCTGGGCGCTGTCGAGCAGCAGAAATTTTCCGCCCGCCCTGCTGCTGGACCTCCTGACCCAGCCGGGTGTCTCCAAACCCGCAGTGCTGGACATCATTTCGGCCCACAAGACCCGATTCACGGTGCGCGAGCTGCTCACCGCCGCCTACAGCCAGGAGCAGAACGAGAAAGCGGCGCTGTTTCGCATCGTGGGCGACGTCGCCGACGAAAAAACCGTGCCCGACCTCATCGCCCGCATCGAGGGCAAGGACCCCATCGCGCGCATCCATATCATCAATATCCTCTCTCGCTTCAACAATGCGAACGTTTCCCAGGCCATCCAGACCCAGCTCTCCGACCAGAACAAGCTGGTGCGCCAGGCCGCGCTGAGTGCACTGACCCGCCTGGATGGGCCCATCGACGTGGAGCGGGTGTGCAGGCTCCTGCGTGACCCGGAAATGGAGGTGCAGAACAAGGCGGTGGATGTGGTCATCAAGGCCAATCACCCGGAAACCATCAAATACCTGGTGGAGGTGCTCAAGGACGAGAACGAGTACGCGCGCCGCGCCGCCGTGGAGGTGCTGAACGAAATCGGCAACGCCAAATCCGTAAAGTACCTGCTCGACGCCATCAAGGACGATGACTGGTGGGTGCGAAGCCGCGCCTCCGATGCCCTGGGCAAGATCGGTGGGCCGAAGGTGGTTGATGCGGTGCTGACCCTGATCAGGGACAAGGACGAGGACATCCGCCGTTCCGCCATCGAAATTCTGAACCAGACCAAGGACGAGCGCGCCGTCACCCACCTCATCGAGGCCACCGCGGACCGGGACTGGTGGGTCAGTGAACGGGCCGTCGATGCGCTGGCGGAGATCGGCAGCAAGCGCGCAGTACCGCGGCTGCTGGAGATGCTCGCCACCAGCCCCGCGCGCGCCGTGCCGGTGGTCATCCGCGGCCTGGCCAAGCTCGGCGATCACAAGGTGATCGAATCGCTCCTGCCCATGCTGCAGCGTCCCGAGCGGGAGATCCGCGTCGAGGCGATGAACGCCCTGCCAAAGCTGACCGACGAAAAGCGCGCCGATCAGGTGCGCACGCAATTGCAGGCGCTGCAATCCATGCAGGGCGAGCCGACCATCCAGCAGGCGGCGGTGCGCGCCCTGCAGGAACTGGACGGCCGCCACTCCACCAGCATTGTCCAGGCCAACCAGAAAGCCGAGCAGTTCGCCGCCGAGGCGCCGGCCAAGACGCTGCTGATGGACAACCGCGAACTCGAAGCGGCGGTACAGGCAGCCGAAACCACGTCAACTACCCAGCGGCTGGATATCACCACGCTGCAGCCCGGCGACATTATCGAAGGACGCTACAAGTTCATTCAGAAGATCGGCAAGGGCGCCTTCGGCACCGTACTGCTGATGGAAGACACGGTGGTCGATGAGCAGCTGATCCTGAAGTTCCTCAACCAGAACGTCTCCGAGGACGAGGAGATGATGAAGCGATTCGTGCACGAGCTGCGCTACTCACGCAAGATCACGCACCGCAACGTCATCCGCATCTACGACTTCCTGTACGTGCGCGGCAATTACGCCATCTCGATGGAGTACTTCCCCTCCCACACCCTGGGCGGGGAAATCGTCAACGAGAAGCCTGTATCGCTCAAGCGCGCCATACAGTTCGCCATCGACATCGCCACCGGCATGATCGTGGCGCACCAGGTCGGCATCGTGCATCGCGACCTGAAACCCGCCAACATCCTGATCAATGATGAAGGTCTGCTGAAGATCGTGGACTTCGGCGTGGCCGCCGCGCACCGCGAGGGCGACACCCAGCTCACCAAGACCGGCTATGTCATCGGCTCGCCCAAGTACATGGCGCCCGAGCAGATCCTCGGCAAGCGCGTGGACGAGAAGGCCGACGTGTACAGCGTCGGGGTGATCATGTACGAGATGCTCACCGGCATACCGCCCTACAGTCGCGGTGATCACATGTCGGTGATGTACCAGCACGTGCAGGGCAAGGCGCGCGTACCGCAGGAGATCAATCCCCAGCTGCCGCCTGGCCTCAGCGACCTGGTGATTAAGGCCATGTCGGTGGACAAGGCCAGGCGTCACCAGAGCATGGAAGAGCTGCGGGCTGCATTGCAGAAGTTCATGTAGGCGACTTCCGGCCTCAGCCCTCCCCTGCTAAAGTCCCCCCCGTCAAAACAGGGACCCCCGATACCTATGGCTCGAATAGACGCCTTCCTCAAGCTGGGCCTGGCACAGAACTGCTCCGATCTGCACCTCGCCGTGGGCGTACCGCCCATGCTGCGCATGAACGGGGACCTGATGCCCATCAAGTTCCGCAACCTCGGCGACACGGAGCTTGAGGCCTACATCACCGAAATCCTCACCCGCACCCAGCAGGAACATTTCCATGAAGGCCATGACCTGGACTTCAGCTACATATCCGCCGAGGGCGGGCGCTTCCGCGTGAACGTCTACCGCAAGGAAACCGGCGTCGGCGCCACCTTCCGCTCCATCCCCAGCGAACTGCCCAGCCTCGACCAGCTGGGTCTGCCGTCCATCGTCAAAAAGCTGTGCGACTACCACCAGGGCATGATTCTGGTCACCGGCTCCACCGGCACGGGCAAGTCCACCACGCTGGCGGCCATGATCGACCTGCTCAACCAGACCCGCAGGTTGAACATCGTCAGCCTCGAGGACCCCATCGAGTTCGTCCACCGCAGCAAGAACAGCCAGATCATCCAGCGGGAACTGGGTACCCACCTGCCCACCTTTGCCGAGGGCGTGCGCGCGGCCATGCGCGAGGACCCCGACGTCATCCTGGTCGGCGAACTGCGCGATGCGGAAACCATCTCCATGGCCATGACGGCCGCCGAGACCGGCCACCTGGTGCTCGGCACCCTGCACACCACCAGTGCGGTAAAGACCATCGACCGCATCATCGACGCCCTGCCGGTCGACGAGCGCGAGCAGACCAAGAGCTTCCTGGCGCAAAGCCTGATCGCCGTCGTCACCCAGGTGCTGGTCAAGAGTGCCGACGGCCGCGGTCGCCGCGCCATCTGCGAGGTCATGGTCATGACCAAGGCCATTGCCAAACTGGTGATGACCGACCAGACCCACCAGGTCCCCAGTCAGTTACAAACCGGCAAGGAGTACGGCATGCAGCTGCTGGACATGGCGCTGCTCAACGGCATCAAGGCCAAGGAAATCGATCCCGACGACGCCTTCGCCTACGCCGCCGACAAACGCCAGTTCCACAATTACGTCACCGACACCAGCATCCTGCCAAAACTGGAACTGGCCGGCAGCTGACGACAACGCACAACTCTGTTGACCGAATTCGAACGGATGAAAACGCCGAGAGCGGTCGGGCCGGGGAGGGGATTTCAGGACCGTGAAAAACATGGATGTTTTTCCCGGAGCCTACAGGGACGTATTCACGGCGTTCCTGAAATCCCCTCCCCGGCCCGACCGCTCCGGAATATACGAGGATTGCTTAATTGGCCCGCATCGACGAATACCTGACAGAAGTCCTGGCCCGCAAAGGTTCAGACCTGCACTTCCTCGCCGGCGACCCCCCGCGCATCCGCCTCTACGGTGACCTGCTGCACCTGCGCGAAGATCGCCTCGACCCGACATTCGTCAGCGAAGCCCTGCACGAAATCATGCCGCCCAAGGCAACGGAGCGCTTCGAGTCCAAGGACGGCACCGATTTCGCCTACCACCTGCCGGACGTAGCGCGCTTCCGCGTCAACGTCATGCGCCACATCAACGGCATGGGTGCGGTCTTCCGCGCCATCCCCTCACAGGCCCTCAGCCTCGACCAGCTGAACATGCCCGACGCGGTGCGCAACCTGTGTCGCGTCATCAGCGGCCTGATCCTGGTCACCGGCAAGACCGGCTCAGGCAAGTCCACCACGCTGGCGGCCATGGTCGACGACATCAACACGCGCATCAAAGGTCACATTCTCACCGTCGAGGACCCCATCGAATTCGTGCACCACCGCAAGAACTGCCTCATCAGCCAACGTGAGATCGGCGTGCATGCGCCAAGCTTCGCCGCCGCACTGCACTCGGCATTGCGCGAAGACCCTGATGTCGTGCTGGTCGGCGAGTTGCGCGACCTGGAGACCATGAGTATTGCTGTAACGGCCGCCGAAATGGGCATCTTGGTCATGGGCACCCTGCACACCAACGGCGCAGCGCAGACCGTCGACCGCATGGTCAATGCCTTCCCCTCCGACAAGCAGTCGCACGTGCGCACCATGCTCTCCACCTCCCTGCGCGGCGTGGTCTCCCAGCAGCTGCTGCAGCGGGCCGACAAACAGGGCCGCGCCGCCGCCCTGGAAATCCTGGTCAACACCTCGGCCGTCTCCAACCTCATCCGCCAGGGCAAGCTCGACCAGCTGGAAAACACCATGCAAAGCGGCGCCCAACACGGCATGCGCACCATGGACACGGCCATACAGCAGCTGCTCGATCAGGGCGTGATCAACGGCAAAGAGGCCTACAAGAAAGGCATCAGCAAATCCAGGTTTGAAGCCGTGAAAGACAACGGCTGAATTCACTCGCGTTGTCCGGGGGCAGGGGGAGTTATACACAATTTATTGGGGATCCCCGCCCATAAAATGTGGTTAACATCCCCAGCCCCCCGACCACCCCCCAAAATCGCCCCCCCGTGCGCCCCCCC
>JAJFKF010000071.1 GCA_021773365.1 Gammaproteobacteria bacterium
TGGCACTGTGGCAGCGATGGCCACAGCTGCAGGCCGTGCGGCGGAACAATCTCTACACGGTGCGAGCTGATTACCTTGCGCGGGCTACTGCCCGTGTCGTGCTCGGCGCGCAGGAAGTCTGCCGCGCCCTCGATCAGGCGCGGGATCGCCAGGCAGATCGTCTTGTGGGCCATACCGGTTCATGACGCGCAAGGCGCCGCACAATCCATGGACGGGTGAAAGAGATCGCCGCCGGCCGCATCCAGCGCCGCGAGCACGGCTGGCGCTGATGGTCACCCTGGTCAGCGGCGTGCTGTGCGGGTTCGCCGTGCTGGTCTGGCTGATCGCGGAGTTGCGGCTGCTGATGGACAAGTCACGTATTCCCACACAACCTGACCTGGAGCGCGCCGCGCTCGCCTTCAGGGTTCTGGCCGTGGTGATGAGTCTGTCGGTGATGGGCGTGGCGACCTGGATCGGGCATTTCGCCTGGCGGGTGCACAAGGAGCAGGTCTACCCGCCGCCGGGTTCACGACACCTGCGCGTGCGGCGTGTCCGGCGTGGCCGCGAAGCCCTGCGCGTGGCCTATATTTTCTACGCCGCGGCGATTGTGCTGGCGGTTGTCGCGATCCTCATTACGCCACTGGCATTCGGCATTCTGCGCACACTGCCCCTTTGAAGGCAGGCTGCAGCCGCAGCAAGCCCTACTTGCGGTCGCGTTTCCACAGCACTTCCGAGCCGCTTTCCCGCCGCGCCAGCACGCGCGCCAGCACGAACAGCAGGTCCGACAGGCGGTTCAGGTAGCGGGGTACCTGCGGCGCGATTTTCTCTGCACCCGACAGCGACCACACCCGTCGTTCCGCGCGCCTGCATACCGCCCGCGCCAGATGGCAGGTCGCCGCGGCCCGGCCGCCCCCGGGAAGGATGAATTCCTTCAGTGCCGGCAGTCCGGCATTGAAACTGTCCAGTACCTGCTCAAGTTTCTCGATGGTTTCGTCCTTGATCAGGCGGTGGCCGGGAATGCTCAGCTCCCCGCCGAGGTCGAACAGGTCGTGCTGCACTTCCGTGAGGCAGTTGACGATGGCCCGTGGCAGGCGCGGCACGGCCAGTACCATGCCGACGACGCTGTTCAGTTCGTCCACGTCGCCAAAGGCCTCAACGCGCGGATCATCCTTGGGTACGCGGCTGCCATCCCCCAGGCCGGTGGTGCCGGTATCCCCGGTGCGCGTATATATCCTGCTGAGACGATGACCCATGCGGCAACGATAAACGATAACCGTTAAGCTTGCCTGCATGATGGAACCCCGGAGAAATGTCTCGCCCGCACCCGCGCCGCTGGATATCGTATCGACGTCCACCGATGCGTCAGCCTCGCCGACATTGCGCCCGGACAGCGTGCTGGCGTGTATGCGCTTTGGTCTGTCCGCGAAGCCGGCTGGCGTTGCACGGCTTGCGCCGGTAAGTCTGGAGGTGGTCGCTGAAGACGGCGGTTCCGGAGTCCATTGTCTGAGCTGGCTGAGTCGCCTGCCGGTGGAGAGTGGTGAATTCGAAGACATTCACTATGCGGACAATGGCGAGTTGTTGTTCGGCTGGGCGCATGTGCCGGAGACCGGCCTTGACGATGTGGCAGGCGCGGCCCGCGAGACGCATCTGCGCCTGCATCGGCTGCTGCAGGTGCGCGAGAAGCGGCACTGGCTGCGTGCATGGAACTATCTATCGCGAATCAACGAAGGTGAGGGGGACGCGGAGCGCTACCGCCAGTTCGCCGCCGGCCGGCATCTGGCGTTATCTGAGGTGTTCGCGGATGAGCCCCGGTTCGAACGCTTCCTTCCCGCCGCCACTGCTATTGGTACCCGGGACGATACCGGGATGATCCTGTGCTTCCTGGCCGGGCGTACGCCCGGCATTCAGGTGGAGAATCCGCGCCAGGTCAGCGCTTTTGACTATCCGCGGCGCTACGGGTCGCGCAGCCCCAGTTTCTCGCGCGCCACCCTGCATCATTGGGCAGATCGCGATGTATTGTTTGTTTCCGGTACGGCCAGCATAGTGGGGCATGCCACGCTGCATCCGGGCGATGTGGCGGCACAGTTCGAGGAAACGTTGTGCAATCTTGAGGCGCTGGTTGCGCACGCGGTCCGTGAGCATTACCCGGGCGGTTCGCCCGACCGCTTCACGGCCCGGGCATTCAAACTGTACATACGGAATCGGGAGCAGCTCGCGGTGCTGGGAGCGCGCTGGCGCCAGGCGCTGGCCGCCAGGGCGCCTACCGTCGTGTTGATTGGCGACCTGTGCCGCCGCGACCTGCTGGTGGAAGTCGAAGCCATCTACGAACGGCCACACCCATGAAAAATCCCTCGCCATTTCTGGCCGCGGCCCTGCAGGCTGCTGAAGCCGCCGCTGCCGTGATTCGTGGCCACTATTGCCGCTATCTCGATGCCCGGCGCGACCCGCAGGCGCTGGCCATGCGTCTGAAGGCCGATCGCTCGCCGGTTACGGACGCCGACGTGGAGGCCGAGCAGACCGTACGCGCCTTGCTGGCGGACCGCTTTCCCGAGCACGGCTTCTATGGCGAGGAGACCGGCGCACGCGCCATGGACGCCGAGTATCTGTGGCTGGTCGATCCCATCGACGGCACCAAAGCCTTCGTGCGCGGCTATCCGATGTTCTCCACGCAGATTGCGCTGATGCAGCATGGTCGAATCATCCTGGGTGTTTCCAGCGCTCCGGTGTATGGCGAGCTAGCCTGCGCCGAGCGCGGAAAGGGCGCGTGGATGAACGGGGAGAAGCTGGAGGTCAGCAGTGTCGACAGCATTGAGGACTGCGCATTGTCGGCGGGGAATCTGCGTACATTGGCGGGCAGCGCTGGCTGGGAGGCTTATGGCAGGCTGGTGTCACGGGTCAGTCGCATCAGGGGCTACGGTGATTTCCTGCACTATCACCTGCTGGGCGCCGGATGCATCGATGCGGTGATTGAGTCTGACGTGAACATTCTCGACATCGCGGCGCTGAGCGTGATCGTGGAGGAGGCCGGCGGAAGGTTTACCGATTTGACAGGCGGACCGCTGGACCTGGAAACCACTTCTGTGCTGGCGACCAATGGACGTCTGCATCAGGCTGTTTCTCAGGCGATATCTCAGGCCGTGGGCACAGATACCTGAAAGGTGCGCGGCGATCCGGGTCAGCCCCCGACGAATACCCGTCGTCCCTGGTATTCAATTTGTTCGATCGGCGTGTGATACAGCTGCGACAGGTGTTCACCCGTCAGTACCTCCGTGCTATCGCCGTAAAGCCAATGGCCTTCGTCAAACAGCAGCAGCGCCCGGTCCGCGAACCGCGCAGCCACGGTGGCATCGTGCAGGCTGGCAATCACCGCGCAGCCGGCGTCGGCCCGCGCGCGGAACAGCTGCAGCACCTGCAGCTGGTGATGCGGGTCGAGATGGTTCATCGGTTCGTCCAGCAGGTAGATGCGTGGATCCTGCGCCAGTGCGGCGGCGAGCGCCACGCGGCGACGCTCGCCACCTGACAGCGTTTGCACCTCACGCGTGGTGTGTTCTTCGAGTCCGACCGCGGCCAGCGCCGCACGGGTGAGCTGCAGGTCCTCCTCGCTCTCCCAGCGCCAGGCATCGATGTGCGGATGGCGGCCGATGGCCGCAGCTTCCAGCACCGTGCTGGGAAACGGGTCCTCGGCTACCTGTGTCAACAGCGCCAGTCGCTGCGCCAGTGCACGGCGCGGCCACGCATCCAGCGTGCTTCCCATCACCTCTATCGTGCCGGTTGCCGGCGCGCGCAGCCCCGCCAGGGTGTGCAGCGAGAGCGTCTTGCCCACACCGTTCTCGCCCAGCAGCGCCACGAACTCGCCTGCTGCGATATCCAGACACAGGTTCTCGACCAGGCGTCGGCCGGCTACGTCCACGCAAACCCGGGAACAGGAAAGCATGCTCACCGCGACCACCCGATTTCGCGGGCCGTCTGCGGCCCGACTACGACCTCGTTGAGGCTGAACGGCATGTCCAGTTCCGTATCGCTAAGCGGGCGCCGGCCGGCCATGATTTCCGCCCGCGACTGCGGATACAGCGGCTGGCGTTCCGGATCGGCATAGCCCTGCGGAAACAAAGGTCCATTGTCCGGGCCGTACTTGTCCGTGGCGCCCAGGGTGTGCAGCAGCTCGTGGGCGATCACGATACTGTTCTGGCCGTTCATGCCCGGCTCGGCAAAGGCGTGCACCACCCCGATCAGTCCCTTCCGCAGTCCCAACGAATGCGGCACGGTGGAGGTAATGTCCGGGTCGTGGTAGAGCACAAACATGCGCACGTCGGGCACAGGCCGCCCGCCGGTATTGTCATTGCTCCAGGCCCAGTACCGTAGCCGCAAGCTCCACAGCGCCCGACCCAGCGCGCCGGCGGTCGGGTCAAACTCCGGAGGAGGTTCAGCTACTTCCTCATAGAGCAGTACGCGCACGGGCTCCTGGAGCGCTACACCATAGCGCCCGGCTTCGCGTTGCATAAACCCTCCAATAGACGCGTAGGTCTCGCTGGAGAGGGTATTGACGAAGCCGTGAACACTGCCGTTGTGGTCAACGGCCACCGGGTAGACGGCCACCCACAGCGTGCTGTCCCAGTCGGTGCTGCGGGCGCGCTCCAGCCATGCGCCCACCGCCACGATCAGCAGGATGAGGAGCAGGATGAGAATACGCAGCTTGCGGAACATTAGGTTTTACCGCTGCGGATTCATGGCTGCAGGCGCGTACAGCTCCAGGCTTCGCCGGTGAATCCATTCGCGCCGTCGCTGCGCAGTGCACGCGTCCAGCGTGCGCGATCATGAATACGGTTGTTGCCTTCCGTCCACAGCTCAACGGCTTCAGCCCATAGCCGGAAGCCGCCCCAATGCGGTGGTCGTGTGACCTCGGTGCCGGCGAACTGTGCCTCGGTTTGTTCTACCGCGGCGTTCAGAGTGGCGCGCGAATCCACCGGCTGGCTTTGACGACTGGCCCAGGCGCCCACGCGCCGTTCGCGGGTGCGGGTGGCGAAGTACGCATCGCTTTCCGCGGGTGGGGACTGCACCACCGGACCTTCGATGCGCAGCTGACGGTGCAGTGAGTCCCAGAACAACACCGCCGCCGCCCGCGCGTGCGCGAGCAGTTCGCAGCCTTTGCGCGACTGGTAGTTGGTGTAGAACACGAGGTACCCAGGATCGGTCACGACCTGCTTGCACAGCACTACGCGCGCGGAGGGCAGACCGTGCTCGTCCGTGGTGGCAAGGACCATGGCATCCGGGTTCGGTTGCACTCGCTGATCCCAGGCCTGCTGGAACCAGGCTTGTGCCATCCCCATCGGTCCTGCGGGGAGAGGATCGGGCAGCAATTCACTGGAAGGATTCATGGCGTGAGCATACCAGCAGGCCCTCGCGCTGTTGCAGTGGCCGGGTTCGCGGCGATTGCCCGTTACCCGTCAGTACTCCGGTCCGGCAGAGCGCACCCGCCGTTGCTGTGGCGCTGGCGCAGTACAGCGGTCAAAATGTCGTGACCTGTTGCAGGACCCCGTTCGCATGAATCTGACAACGCTGCGCGAGCAGCTGAATACCATCGACCGCCAGTTCCTGGAGCTGGCAGCCCGTCGCCAGGCACTGGGCGCGCAGATCGCGCAGGTCAAACGTGCTGCGGGGCAGCCCACGCGCGATTTCCAGCGCGAGCGCGAGGTGCTGCTGCGCGCCCGCGCCAATGCCGCTGAACTGGGGTTGCCGCCGCAACTGGCCGAGGCGTTGCTCGGCAAATTGATTCACTCCTCGCTGGCCACGCAGGAGCAGGCGCGCGTTGCAGCCCAGGGGCATGGCAGCGGGCGGCGCGTACTCATCATCGGCGGGCGCGGCAGAATGGGCCGCTGGTTCGCCGAATTCCTCGGTTCGCAGGGCTTCGCCGTGGACATTGCTGATACAGCCAATGCAGCTGATGCGGCCGCCTCCGCAGACCCGGCCGGGCATGGCGCCGGGGAGACCGGGTATCGTGACATCGCCGACTGGCGTCAGGATGCACTGGAGCAGGACATGATCGTGGTGGCGACGCCGCTGGGCATCACTGCCGGTATTCTGACGGAGCTGGCTGCCCGCCGTCCGCGCGGCCTGATCTTTGATCTCGGCTCGCTCAAGACGCCGTTGCGTGCGGGTCTGGATGCGCTGGCGCTGGCCGGCTGCCAGGTCACCTCACTGCATCCCATGTTCGGTCCCGATACCGAACTGCTGTCCGGCCGGCATGTGATCTTCATTGATCTGGGCCAGCCGGAGGCGCTGGCCGCCGCTCGCGCGCTGTTCTCCCAGACCATGGCCGAACAGGTGGTCATGTCGCTGGACGAGCATGATCGCCTTGTGGCCTACATCCTTGGTCTGTCACACGCGGTGAATATTGCATTCTTTACAGCGCTGGCCGAGAGTGGCGAGGCCGCACCCCGTCTGGCGCAGCTGTCCAGCACCACCTTCGATGCCCAGCTGGAGGTGGCTGCACGCGTGGCGGGTGAAAGCCCCGCACTTTATTTTGAAATTCAACAACTTAACATGTATGGCCATGAGGCTCTGGCCGCGCTGCGTAGCGCAGTGGAGCGCTTTTGCGGCATCGTGGAGCAGGGCGATGAGGCGGCCTTCGCCAGCCTGATGGATCAGGGCCGGGTCTACCTGCAGCAACGAACGCTGGACGAATCGTATTCCGCAGGCCAACATCGATAGCCCGGATGGCTGCTGCGGCAGGGCCAGGAGGGAACAGGTGGCGCGCAAGGAAACTTTCCACACTGAAGGGGCTTCGCGCTCCTGGCGTGAGTTTCAGGTCGAGAACCAAGAGCTGAAGGCGCGCCTGCAGGTGCTGACCACCGCGGCCACGCAGAACGAGGGCATACTTCGCCGGACCCAGGAACGGGAACTGGAGTTGCTGCAGGCCGAGTCGATTCCGGCGCTGCTGCATGTACTGGTGAAGGGATTCGCAGAATCCTATGCCCTTGATGCCGCCTCGCTGGTCCTGCGCGATCCGCAGCATGAAATCCGTCATCTGCTGCTCGGAGGCGGCAATCGGCTGCAGGATTTCCCGGGCGTCGTGCTGGCCGATACCCTCAGCGGCCTGGCGCCTTCCTTTGGCCTGCAATGCCGTCCCTGGCTGGGGCAGTTCCAGCGTTCGCAGCACGGCGCGCTGTTTCCCGAAGCCGATGGCCTGGAAAGCATTGCCATCATTCCGCTGCGGCGCCAGCAGCGGCTGATCGGCCTGCTGGACTTCGGCTCGACCGATCGGCAGCGCTTTACCGCCGGTCACGCCACCGACTTCCTCGCGCACCTTGGGGTTATTGCTGCTGTTTGTATCGAGAACGCCATGAACCGCGCGCGACTCATGCGCAGCGGCATCACGGATTTTCTCACCGGCTGGCATAACCGCCGCTACCTGCAGACCCGCCTGAAGGAGGAACTGGCGCGCGCCCAGCGCCAGTCTCGCAGCGTGGCCTGCCTGATGATCGACGTCGATCACTTCAAGCAGGTCAACGACAGCTTCGGGCACCTGGGCGGTGATGAGGTGCTGCGCGAGCTGGCAAACCGCATCCAGGGCCATATCCGCGCCAGCGACACGGCTGCACGCTTCGGCGGCGATGAATTCGCCATCCTGTTGCCCGATACCGGGCAGCCCGAGGCCGTGTTGCTGGCCGAGCGCATTCGGCAGACGGTCGCCGCAACTCCGGTTGAGCTGGGCAACTCGCGCAATTATTCCGTGTCATTGTCGATTGGCGTGGCGGCAATCAGTCCGCAACGCAATGGCACCGACCTCAACGCGCTCGCTGATCGCCTGCTTTCGGATGCCGATGCTGCTCTGTATCGCGCGAAGAATGAAGGGCGCGACCGGGTCGAACAGCACGAGGGTCGCCCGGCGCGGCCGGTCCGCATCAGCTGACGAAGCGCTGGCGGCGGATCAGGATCAGGAACAAAGGAACACCGATGAGCGCCGTGAGGGCGCCCACCGGGAGCTGCCGCGGTGCAATCAGTGTCCGCGCCAGCAGGTCTGCCAGCACCAGGAGCACGCCACCAAGAATCGCCGCCGCTGGCAGCACGATGCGGTGGTCGCTGCCGGTGATCATTCTGACCAGGTGGGGTGTGAGCAGGCCGACGAAGCCGATGCTGCCGGCTGTGGTCACGGCCGCGGCGGTGAGCGCCGAACCGGCCAGAAACACCCCGATACGCACCCGCCCCACGTGCAAGCCCAGTGCCCGCGCCTGGGTTTCCCCTCGTGCCAGCAGATTGAGATGGCGGGCGAACGTCATGAATACCAGCACTGCTGGCAGGACCACGGCCAGTGTGCGGGCGGGCGAGGCGCCGGTGGAGAAATCCCCCATCAGCCAGAACACCATGCCGCGCAGCTTGCTCTCCGAGCCCAGCGCCAGCATCAGGCTGACCACCGCGCCACAGCCGGCGGCTACCACCACGCCGGTCAACAGCAGACGGGTGGGCGTCCAGCCGCCACCGCCATGGGCCAGGCCGAAGACCAGCAGCGTCGCGCCGAGCGCGCCGAGGGTCGCCCCTGCATCCACACCCAATCCGGCCAGCCCGAGCAGCATGGCGCCGATGGCGCCGATCGAGGCGCCGCCGGAGATGCCCAGGATGTAGGGATCGGCCAGTGGATTCCGCAGCAGCACCTGCATGAGTGCCCCCGCCACCGCCAGCGCAGCGCCGGTGCTGAAAGCGGTCAGCGCACGCGGCAGGCGCAGGTCCAGCACCAGCGTGCGCGCCAGGGAATCGCTGTCGGTGAACACGTCCGCCCACAGCTGCAGCGGTCCGAGCTCCGTGCTGCCCACGGACACCGCTGCGGCGATGCTCAGCACGGCGCAGGCGGTCAGGACGCAGAGCAGGGCAGCGGCAGCGGGGCGGCGCAAGGGTAATTCCATGACAGCGGAAGATATTGAACTGCGAGCGTACTGGCGTGGACAAAGCCTCACAAGCCGGCAGCCTTCCACCGCCGCGCCGGCGAGCGCAGCCGGAGGTTGTCCGGCCCCATGGCGCCTGCTCCATGCGGCAACCGTTCATAATGCACAGACCCGACCCTTGGAAAACCCGATAGCTGCCATGACCGACCTGATTGACGCCACCGGCTTTCGCGCGAATATCGGCATAGTCCTCACGCGCCAGACAGAGGAGGGCGGTGCGGAGGTGTTCCTCGGCGGCCGTCCCGACGGACGTGGGTGGCAGTTTCCCCAGGGTGGCGTCCAGCAGGGCGAATCGCCCGAGATGGCGCTGTATCGGGAACTGGGCGAGGAAATCGGGTTGCTGGCCGAGGACGTGGAACTGCTCGGCAGCACCCGCGGCTGGCTGCGCTATCGCCTGCCATCGCAGTACCGTCGACGTACCCTGCCACTGTGTATCGGACAAAAGCAGCGGTGGTTTTTGCTGCGGCTGAAGGGACCGGAGGAGCGCATCCGTTTCGACAGCACCGATACGCCTGAATTCGAGGCCTGGCGCTGGGTGCCGTTCTGGACGCCGGTGCGCGAGGTGATCTATTTCAAGCGGCGCGTGTACGCGCGCGCGTTGCATGAACTTGGTCCACTGGTGTTTCCGCAGGGCTTGCCGCCGTATCCGGAGTGGTGGCCGGAGGGCCTGCAGCCAACCTCGCGACGGCACTCATTGCCCGGACAGGCTCCTGGGGCGCGCTGAGGTAAGCTTGCCCGATGCCGACAGATACTCGCAGGCTCGTCATCCGCGCGCACCGGCCCTGGCAGCGCCGGCTGATCTGGGGTGGTGTGGCGGCACTGGCCCTGCTGGCGGTGTATCTGGCATTCGAGATCGGTCGCCGCGGCGCCGGCTATGACAGTCTGCAGGCCTGGCAGCAGCGCCGCGCCCTGAACGCCACTATTGCTGAACTGCAGAAAGCCAATGCGGGCCTGCGAGCCAGTATGGCGGAGCTGGAAACCGGGCAGGTCAGTGCCCACCGCGAACGCGAGGAGCTGGCTCGTAGCATCGGCGAGCTGCAAAGCCGTATTGCACGGCAGAATCAGGACCTGACGTTCTATCGTGGCATTGTCAGTGATTCGGCCGGTGGCACGCGGGTGCGCATTCACCGCGTGGTCATTGAACCCGGCGAGAATTCCGGCAACTACCGTATCCGCGTGGTGCTGGTGCAGACCGCGCGGCCAGAAAAAGATGTCTCCGGCACGATGACTCTATCGGTGGCAGGCGCGGAGGGAGACAAACCGGCGGAGTATCCGCTGCAGCGATTGACACAGCAGAAGCTCGAGCGGCTGCGGTTTTCCTTTCGCTATTTCGAGGATATCGAGCAGCAGATCGAGCTGCCCGCGGAATTCAGACCCGCCAGTGTGAACGTGGAAGTGCGCGCGGCGGGGCGCACCGGCGAGCCACTGAGCGAGAAGTTCGAGTGGCGTGTACAGGAGAGTGGATGATGTTCAAGCGCAGCGCTGCAATGAAATTGCCGAAGCACAGCGTCGATACGCTGGTCGGGCGTGGTACCCGCATCGATGGGGATGTGATCTTCAGCGGTGGTCTGCATATTGACGGGGAGGTCAGCGGCAATGTGAGGATGGAGGCTGGGGCGCCGGCGTTCCTCATGGTCAGTGAGCACGGGCGCATTGATGGTTCGGTGGAGGTGGCGCATGTGGTGCTCAACGGTGCGGTCACCGGTGATGTGCTGGCGTGCGAGCGCGTGGAGCTCGGTCCGCTGGCGCGTATCAATGGCAATGTGCACTACGGAGTGATCGAGATGTCTCCGGGCGCACAGATCAACGGCAAGCTGATCCACCAGCCGCCGGAGGCGCCGCAACCACAGAATACGGCCACCCCTACCGTCGACGGGCAATGAGGGCTAGACTGGTCCCGCACATGAACTCCACACCGGAAAATACGCCTGTAACCCCGCCCACGGCGCTGGTATTCACCGACGCCGCCGCCGTCAAGGTGGGTCAGCTCATTCGCGAGGAGGCCAACCCCAATCTCAAGCTGCGGGTGTTTGTTTCCGGCGGCGGCTGCTCGGGCTTCCAGTACGGCTTCACCTTCGATGAGAGCCTGGAAGAAGGCGATGTCTGCGTGGAGAATCAGGGCGTGAAGTTGCTGGTTGATCCGATGAGTGTCCAGTATCTGATGGGCGCGGAGATCGACTATCGGGACGACCTGGAAGGCGCCCGTTTCGTCATCCGCAACCCCAACGCCACCACCACCTGCGGCTGCGGGTCATCGTTCTCCGCATCGTGATCTGAAAGGGTGGCCAGGGCGCCGATTCCCGAGGTTCTCGCCGCTGTCGATCTGGGATCGAACAGCTTCCACATGGTCGTCGCCAGATACTCGCACGGGCAGCTGGTCATCCTTGACCGTCTGCGTGAGATGGTGCGGCTGGCCGGGGGGCTCGATGAGCAGGGTCGTCTGAACAAGGAGGTCAGCACACGGGCCGTTGAATGCATGCAGCGTTTTGGTCAGCGGTTGCGTGACATGCACGCGCGCAGCGTACGCGTCGTGGGTACAAATACGTTGCGCCGGGCGCACCGCAAGCAGGGGTTTCTCTCCCGGGCCCGTGAGGCGCTGGGCCATCCCATCGAGATCATCTCCGGCATCGAGGAAGCACGCCTGATCTATCTGGGCGTGGCCAACACCATCGCCAATGAACCGGGCAGACGGCTGGTCGTGGACATCGGCGGCGGCAGCACCGAATTGATCATCGGCGAGTCCTTCGCGCCGGTGAAGCTCGAAAGCCTGCACATGGGTTGCGTGGGCCTGAGCATGAATTACTTTGCCCGCGGCAAGGTATCGGCCAAGCGTTTCGCGCGTGCCCGCCTGGCCGCGCGGCTGGAACTGGAGCCGGTGCAGGCCGCCTTCCGCGCTCTGGGCTGGCAGCAGGTCGTGGGCAGCTCTGGCACCATTCGCATTATTCTGGAACTGATCCGGCATTTCGAGCCAGCGGCAACGAGCATCAGTGCTGCGGGACTGGATCGTTTGATCCGCGAAGTCATCCGCGTCGGCCAGGTCAGCGATCTTGCCTTGCCGGAAATCACCCCTGAGCGGGCTCCGGTGTTTCCCGGCGGACTGGCCATCCTCGCCGAGCTGTTCGACACCCTGGGTATTGAGCAGATGCGCATCGCCGACGGAGCGCTGCGCGAGGGTCTGCTATACGACACGATTGGCCGATTCCGGCAGGAAGATGCGCGTACCCGTACGGTGCGGGCCATGGAGAAGCGTTATCACGTCGATGCCGCACAGGCCACGCGCGTGGAAGAAACGGCCCTGGGTTTTCTGCAGCAGGTGGCCTCGGCCTGGGGGCTGGAGGACCCACTGGCCGAACTGGCGCTCAGTTTCGCTGCGCGCCTGCACGAGATCGGCCTGGATGTCTCGCACTCGCAATACCAGAAGCACGGTGCCTACCTGCTTCGCCATGCGGACATGCCCGGATTCGCCCAGGAAGAGCAAATGTTGCTCGCCTGCCTGGTGGGTGCGCACCGGCGTAAAATTCCCCTGGCGCTGGCGGAGGAGCTGATCCCGCCCTGGAATCAGCGTGCGCCGCTGCTGATCCTGCCGCTGCGGCTGGCTGTTCTCGCGCACCGCGGCCGCAGTACGGCCCCATTGTCGCCGGTCAAACTCACGCCGCGCGGTAAATCGCTCACCCTGGAGTTTCCACGCCGCTGGTTGAAGGATCATCCGCTGACGGTGGCGGACCTGCTGCAGGAAGTTGAGTACTGGAAAACCGCAGGCTTTCGATTGCGGGTCTTCAACGCCCGGCGCTGATCGTCCGCTGCCGGTTACTGCGCCGCGACCTGGCCCGAGGCGGCGAAAGCATCAAGCAGTCGCTGTTGCGCGCACACCGTTTCCTCGCCATCGTGCATCACCCGGACATAGCTTCCATCCGGCTGCAGTTCCCAAGCCTGCGTATTGTCCTGCAGGTACAGTTCGAGATTGGCGAGGATGCGGTCGCGATGTTTACGTCGCTCGATGGGGAACGCCACCTCGACGCGGCGGAAGAAATTGCGTTCCATCCAGTCGGCGCTGGCGCAGTAAAGCTCGTCTTCTCCGCCATTGGCGAAGTAGTACACTCGTGAGTGTTCCAGAAAACGTCCGACGATGGAGCGCACGCGGATGTTCTGTGATACCCCATCTATGCCCGGGCGCAGCGTACAGATGCCGCGCACGATAAGGTCGATCTTCACGCCTGCCCGGGAAGCTTCGTACAGAGCCCGGACAATTTGTGGCTCGATCAGCGAATTCAGTTTCGCGACAATGCGTGCAGGATGGCCAGCCTGCGCATGTTCGGCTTCACGCGCAATCTTTGTCATCAGTGCGCCATGCAAAGCAAAGGGAGACTGCAGTAGTTTGCGCAGGCTCTGTACCTGCGTGAGGCTGGTGAGCTGCAGGAACAGCTCGTGCATGTCCTCGCCGATGGCTTCGTCGCTGGTGAACAGGCCATAGTCGGTGTAGGAACGCGCTGTCTTCAGGTGATAGTTGCCGGTGCCAATGTGGCAGTAGCGGCGCAGGTGTCCGGCTTCGCGGCGCACCACCATGA
>JAJFKF010000072.1 GCA_021773365.1 Gammaproteobacteria bacterium
GCGGAGATGGTCAGGTCGACCGTGGACGACAGATCCCTGCTGGCGGCAATTGCGCTGCCGGCCGTACCGGCAAGCAAGGCCACCGCGACCGCCGCCGCCCTCAACGCGAACAGGATTTGTTTGTTCATGTACTCCCCCGGAAAGACGAGATGTTCGATCGGGGCCTATGACGTGATCGCATCCGATTTCGGAAATGCGATCTTCAGCACACCTGCCTCGCGTTTCACGGCAAAACCGAAGACCTCCTCCAGCGCCCCGAGCCAGCTGTCGAGCTGACCGGGTACGAAGGTGCCGGTATAGGTGATCCTGCCAAGGCGTGGATCCAGGGGCTGCAGCACGATGTTCGAATAGCGCGCCACGCTGTGGAGCACCACATCCAGCGGTTCATCGGCGAACTCCAGCCGGCCTTCCTGCCAGGCCAGTACGCGGCGTGAATCGGCGGCTGCAACCTGCAGGAGCGGCGAATCGGGCTCGACAACCAATTGTTCATCCCGGCCAAGCTGCACAGACTGGCGCTGGCGCAGGCCGGCAGCCACCGCCAGCGTCTGAAGCGCGTTGCCGGAGCGCTGAACCTGCACCCTGCCCTCGGTCACGGTGATCGTGACGCGCTGCCCGCTGCGACGAATATTGAATGCCGTTCCCAGCGCGCGCACGGTGGCCGTCCCGGTATCGACGACAAACTGACGGTCGGCCGTGTCGGCCGTGACTTCAAAGAAAGCTTCGCCGGCAAGCATCCGGATGAAGCGCCGATCATCGGAGAAAACCGTTTCCACGGCCGATGCACCGCCGAGCGTGAAGCGCGAGCCGTCGGGCAGCAATATCTGGCGTTGATCGGCCACGGGCGTGGAATAGGCGCTGCGTTCGGCCATCATCCAGGCAGTGGAGGCGGAGCCAAGAAGCCACAGGGCGCCGACAGCAACCAGCAGCAACGCGGCGATCGCCAGCCGATGCATCGAACGCCCGCCGGTCGCGGCAGGCACTCGCAATGGCTGCAACCGCCGCGGCGCGGCCTCGCGCGTGCTGTGTACGCGTTGCGCCAGATTGTTGAGATCTTCAAAAGATGCTGCGTTGCGCGGGTCGACCTCCAGCCAGGTCAGCCACTGAGTGACTTCCTCCTCGGAAGGCTCGGCTTCCTGGAACCTGGCCCACCATTGTGCGGCTGCCTCCATCCTTTCCACCTCGCGCGCACTCATGACCCACGCTCCAGTTTCAGCCGGCAGTGCGCCAGCGCCCGTGCCAGGTGGTAACGAACCATGCGGTCCGTCAGCGCCAGCTGAGCAGCGATCTCCTGCAGCGTCTCACCATCCAGGAAATGGCGCTGGAAGACCTCCTGGGTCTTGGCGGGCAGCTTTGCCAGCGCCTGCTGCAAGCGGCCGACCTCCTCCTCCGCCAGCAGCCGCTGGTCCGTGGCGGGAGCGCTCAACCAGTCCTTGAGCAACTCCCGCGCTGTGGCGTGCTCGCGCACGATGCGTTTGCGCAAGCGGTCCACCGCGAGATTCGAGGCGATCCTGAACAGGTAGGCGCGCTGAAAACTCACCAGCCCGGGCTTGTCCAGCTCCAGCATCCGAACGTAGGCTTCCTGCGCGACTTCATTGGCCTCGGCCTGTGAGCGCAACCGGGCATGGAGGAAACTCACCAGCTTATCGTTGTGCTGGCGGAAAAGCTGCTCGATCAGACGCGAACGGACCTGCGGGTCCTGCGCCCCGGCTGGCGGTTCATCACGGGATTGCGGAGTATTCCGAGCCACAGCGTCATCTTAGACGCGAAGCCCCCGGGATTCGGAAATGCAATCTTATGGCGCAGTGCAGAAGCAGTAGCTGTACAGTCCGCGCGGATCGTTGAAGCGCGCCCAGCGGTGCAGCTCCCGTTCCACCGGATCGACCACCTGGCGCAGCAGCGCCGGTGCGCGGGCCGTGAACAGGCGTTCCAGGCCGGTCATGGCCGCCAGGCGCCCCAGCGTTGCGCGTACTTTCAACCCCAGGGATTCCTGCCAGGTGACCTGCGGCTCCAGAAAGACGACCTTGTAGTCCTCCCCCAGCTTCGCCCTGGCCGCGGTGGCCACCACTGCATCCTGCAGGCTGCCCAGAGCATCGACCAGGCCATGCGCCCTGGCATCCTGGCCGGCCCATACCCTGCCCTGCGCAACCGTGTCGACCTGCTGCGCCGGGACACCCCGATTGTCGGCGACACGCTGCAGGAACTCCCTGTACGCATGCTCGACGCCCGACTGCAGCAGCGCCTGCGCCTGCGGACTGAGCGCGCGATCCAGGTTCAGCGCGCCACTGAGCTCCGTGGTTCCGATACCGTCCACCGCTATACCCAGCTTCCCGAGTGTGCGCTGGAATGTCGGCACCGTGGCAAACACACCGATGGATCCGGTAATCGTGGTGGGATGGGCCCAGACCTCATCGGCGCCCATGGCAATGTAGTACCCGCCGGAAGCGGCGACGCTGCTCATCGAGGCCACGATCGGCTTGCCGGCCTTGCGAAAGGCCTGCAACTCCCGGTAGATCTGCTCGGATGCCATCATGCTGCCGCCGGGACTGTCGATGCGCAGCACCATGGCGTCGATGTTCTCGTTGTCGCGCGCCTCACGAATAACCCGCGCCAGCGACTCACCACCGATGGCGCCCGGCGGCTGGGGGCCATCAAGGATTTCGCCCGCGGCAACGACCACGGCAATCTGCTTGTCTGCATCGCGCTTCAACGCCTGTTCCGCGCGCGCCGCCACGACATAGGATCGCAGCTCGACACGATTGTACTGATGCGAATGTTTGTCCGTGCCGACGATTTCCTGCACTTCCAGATTCATCTGTTCGCGGCTTCTGATCGCGGTGATCAGCCCCTCCTCCAGCGCCACCCTGGCAGCGTTGCCCTGCGCGGCCTGCATGAGCGACACGGAACGGCTGACATAACTTTCCAGAGCGTCGGCCGGCAGCTTGCGCGCCGCGGTGACATCGGCCTGATAGGCGCGCCACAGCACATCAAGCCAGGCGAGACTTTGTTCGCGCTCCTCGGGCGACATGCCGGTGCGCGTGAATACCTCCACGGCGCTCTTGTGCGTGCCCACTTTGAAGATGTTCATGTCCACGCCGAGTTTTTCCAGCGCTTCCTTGAAATACATGCTGTAGCGCGCATAGCCTTCGATGAATACCGCGCCCAGCGGATCGAGGTAAATTTCGTCGGCGTGCGCGGCCAGGTAGTAGGCGCCCTGGTCGTAGGATTCACTGACGGCGATGACCTTCTTGCCCGAGGCGCGGAATTTCTCCAGTGCCGCGCCGATCTCCTGCAGCTTGCTGAGTCCCGCCCCTTCCAGGTGCTGCAGGTCCAGCACCACCAGCTTGATGCGATCGTCAGTGGCTGCCGCCTCCAGTGCATCGAGAATGTCGCGCAGCCGCGTCTCCGGCGCGGTGGTGGCCGCGGCACGGGCCAGTGCCTGCTCGAAGGGATCGCCGGAGAGCTGCTCGACGATCTGGCCCTGGGGATTGAGCAGCAGAGCAGCTTTGGCGGGAATGACGGGAATGGAGGTCTGCAGGGCGGCAATGACGATGCCGAAGAGCAGCAGGAGCAGAATCAGATGAAGGGTCTTGCGCAGGCCGTCGAGGATCAGCCAGATGAAGCTGAAGATGCCGGTGATTGCTCTGCCCATGGCCATGTGTGCTCCTGGGGTTGTGGAACCTGACGTCAGGTCTGTGGTGAGGGCTGGTTGGGGGAAGTTATCCACAATTTAAGGGGGGGATTCCCGTAAATTGTGGATAACTTCCCCCAACCAGCCTTTGCCCGGCCGCTTAGCTGTGCACCAGCTTCTCTAGTGAGTTTCTGGCGCCGCACCGGGGGCCGGAGTTATCCACAATTTACGGGAATCCCCC
>JAJFKF010000073.1 GCA_021773365.1 Gammaproteobacteria bacterium
CCTCGAGCGCGGCCTCGTACTGCGCCTCATCGATTTGTCCGGTCTCATGCATGCGGCGCAGGACGTAGCCGCGGCGTGCCTTGGCGCGTTCGGGACTGGCAATGGGGTTGTCGCGTGAAGGCGCCTGGGGCAGGCCGGCAATGGTGGCAGTTTCGGCCAGCGTCAATTTATCCAGGGACTTGCCGAAGTACACCTCCGCTGCCGCGGCCACGCCGTAGGCGCGCTGGCCAAGGAAAATCTTGTTCAGGTACAGGGTGAGGATTTCCCGTTTGTCGAAGCTGCGCTCGATGCGCAGCGCCAGGAAAATCTCGCCGAGTTTGCGCTGGTAACTGAAGCGCGGCGTAAGAAAAATATTGCGCGCCAGCTGCATGGTGATGGTGCCGCCACCGCCGGCCTGGCTGTCCTGGCCGTAGACCAGATAGTTGGCCGTGGCCCGCAGCAGGCTGGTGTAATCCACGCCGCCATGCTCGAAGAAACGATCGTCCTCGGTTGCGAGTACCGCATTGACCAGCGTGGCGGGAACGTCATCGTAGGCTACCGGCTTGCGGCGATGCTCGCCGATTTGCGCAATCAGCCGTCCGTCGCGGCTGTAGATGCGCAGCGGGACCTGCAGGCGTACGTCGCGCAGCGCGGCGACATCGGGTAGGCCGGGCGCGAGGTAGAGATAGGCGCAAGTCGCGGCATAGGCGATCGCCGCGAGCAGGATGGCAATGGCGGTTCCGGCCCACAGGCCGGCACGAAGATAGGCTTTTTGCATCGGGTATGAACTCTACCGTGCTATCCACAGACAGGCGCGGAGTTTGGGCGGTCGGAAGCGCCCAACCTCGATCACCCATGAATAGTACGGGCTAAGTTCTTGCTTCAATGGGGAACCTTATGCATAGTAGCCGCTGATTAAGTAATCCGACAGTCACTGACAACAGTTAAAGGTATCGGCTACAGCTTCAGCGCCAGCGGTCGCTAACAGACCCTGGCCGGGATGATCCAAAGCCCGCCGGCCGAACGGCGGAGACGCAGCTGGTTGTGTGAGAGTAGTCACGTTCGATTTAACATTTCACTGTTATAAATGCGCCCGCCTTATTCGGCTGTGACCACGCCCAGTGCTTAAGGTATTGACTTAAAAGGGAAAATCTTGTGCTGTTCGGTTCGAAGTATCGCCCTTTGCTGGGCCTTGACATAACCACCTCCTCGGTCAAGCTGATCGAGCTGTCGATGGGCGGTGGCCAGTACAGGGTCGAGTCCTATGCCGCCGAACCTACGCCCCATAACGCCATCAACGAGAAAGCGATCGTCGATGCCGAGGCCGTGGGTGACGCCATCCGCCGGGCGGTGAAGCGCTCCGGCGCCAAGAGTTCCGAGGCGGCCATCGCCATCAGCGGCGATGCAGCCATCACCAAAGTCATTCAAATGCCCCGCACCCTCAGCGAAAACGAGCTTGAGGGTCAGGTTGAGCTGCAGGCCGACCAGTACATCCCCTTTCCCATGGAGGAGGTCAGCTACGACTTCCAGGTCATCGGGCCCTCGGAGAAAGACCCGGACATGCTCGAGGTGCTGCTGGTGGCCACGCGCACCGAGAATGTCGAGCAGCGCCAGGCGGCGGTGCAGGCTGCAGGGTTGACGGCCAAGATCGTGGATGTGGAGGCTTTCGCACTGGAAAATGCCTGCAAACTGCTCACGCACCAGATGCCGGACGGCGGCATGGACCGCACCATCGCCGTTATCGATTTCGGCGCCAGCAGCACCACCTTCAGCGTTCTCAAGGACCTCAAGGTCATCTATACCCGCGATTTTGCCTTCGGGGGCCAGCAGCTTACCGAAGAGATCATGCGGACCTACGGCCTGAGCATGGAAGAGGCCGGACGTGCCAAGAAGGAAGGGGGATTGCCCAGCAACTACCAGCCTGAGGTGCTGGACCCCTTCATCGACGACATGACCCAGCAGGTCAGCCGGTCGCTGCAGTTCTATCTTGCCTCCGGCAGCGGGCGTGAGCAGCCGGAGAAGCTCCTGATCTGTGGCGGTTGCGCCAATATCAGTGGGGTGGATGACGTGGTGGCCAGCCGCGTCGGCATACCCGCCGAGCGCGGCGATCCACTCGGGCAGATGAAGCTGTCCTCCCGCGCCAAGGCGCAGGCGGTGAAGAAAGACGCTACGGCGCTGCTGACGGCCTGCGGGCTCGCACTGCGGAGTTTCGACTGATGCCACGCATTAACCTTCTTCCCTGGCGAGCCGCCGAACGCAAACTGCGCCAGCAGCAGTTTGCCGTCGCCGCGGTTGCTGCGGTGGGCGCAGCCCTGATGGTCGCCTTCCTTCTGTACCTGCTGGTCGGCAGCTGGATCGACGGGCAAAGAGAAAAGAACCAGTTGCTCAACACCGAGATTGCCGCGCTGGACAAGCAGATCAAGGAAATAGAGAGCCTGGAGGATCAAAAGCGCCGACTCCTGGCGCGCCGCGAAATCATCGAGACCCTGCAGCGGTCGCGGCCGGAAGTGGTCCACCTGTTCGATGAGCTGGTGCGGACCATGCCGGACGGGGTATACCTCACCTCCATCAAACAGACCAACCGGCGCCTGGAGTTGAAGGGCATTGCCCAGTCGAGCACCCGGGTATCCGAATTCATGCGCCAGATCGACAAATCGCCATGGCTGACGGATCCCGAGCTGGAAGTTGTTGAGGTCAAGCGCGATTCTGCACAGGGTAGCGAGTTCACCCTGTATGCCAACCAGGTCGGTGTGGAGTTGCCGGGCGAGCGCTCAGGAGACAGCGGCAAATGACCTTTCTCGAACAGCTGAACAATCTTGACCGCAACGATATCGGGCGCTGGCCGCTGTTGTTTCGCGGCCTGCTGATCGGCATGATCTTTGTGATCGTCCTGTCCCTGCTGTGCTGGTGGTTCGTATGGAAAGGACAGCGCCCCGAGCTGCAGCGCGTTCAGCAGGAAGAGCAGACTTTGCGTAGCACCTTCGAACAGCGGCAGCGCAAGGCCGCAAATTTCGATGCCTACAAGCAGCAGCTGGAAGAGATGAACACCATTTTCGGCACCATGCTGCGCCAGCTTCCAGGCAAGACCGAGGTGCCGAATCTGCTGGTGGACATCTCGCAGACTGGCCTGGCGGCTGGACTCGAGGAAAAACTGTTTCAGAAGATGGGCGAAGTACGTCGCGACTTCTATGCCGAACTGCCGATCAAGATCCGTCTGACCGGCAATTATCACGAACTCGGCACCTTCGTCAGCGGCATTGCCGCGCTGCCCCGCATCATCACCCTGCATGACATCGAGATACGCCCGGCGGAGAAGGATACCGTGGACGAGCTGACGCTCGATCTGACGGCAAAGACTTACCGCTATCTCGACGAGGAAGAGATGGTCGATACCCAGAGCAAGGCCCCGGACAAGGGGAAACGCAAATGAGCTTCGCGCGCTCACCAACAAACCGGACCGTCAAACACGTTCAAGTCATGCGCAAGCCGCTGCTGGCTGGTCTTGGCCTGGCGGCTATCCTGCTGGCCGGCTGCTCGGGCGGCCATGATGAGCTGAAACAGTGGCTCGCCGACGTCAAGACTCGCCCTGGCGGACGCGTTGATCCGCTGCCCGAGGTCAAGCCGTACGAGACCTACACCTACGATGCTCACAATACCCGCTCGCCCTTTGTACAGAGTGCGCCAAGCGCCACTACCGGTAGCGTGCGCCCCGACTCCAGGCGCAATCGTGAATTTCTCGAGCAGTACTCGCTCGATACTCTGGCCATGGTTGGCACACTCAAGCGCGGCGGACGCCAGTATGGCCTGGTACAAACCAAAGATGGCCTGATCCACCGTGTGCTGCCCGGCCAGTACATGGGACAGAACGATGGCCGGATTGCCGATATTTCAGAGTCGAAAATTTCGTTGATTGAAATCGTTCCGGACGGTATGGGGGGGTATATGGAGCGACCCGCAGCCCTTGGTCTGAAGAACTGATTTCGCCAGGGAGTCATCCACCATGTTCCGCAATACATCCCGTTTCGCCACCTTCGCCGCAACCGGCGCTGCCAGAACCCTGCTCGCCGGGGCCATGGTGGCGGTCCTGTTCGCCGCCGGCCTTGCCCGCGCGGAGGCTGCAAACAGTCTGCAGGCAGTGGACGTCCAGACCCTGTCCGGCCAGCAGGTGCAGGTCCGACTGCGCCTCAGCGCACCGGCGCCGGAACCGATGAGCTTCACCATCGACCGTCCCGCGCGTATTGCCATCGATCTGCCTGACACCACCCTGGCGCTGGATACGCGGCGCATTGATGTGAAGTCCGGCGGACTCGATACCATCCTGGCCGCTGAAGCCGGCGGCCGTACCCGCCTGGTGTTCAATCTCGATGCGCCGATGGACTACACCACGCGTGTGGATGGCAACATTATCTACGTGATTCTGGGTGCAGCCCAGTCGGCCATGGCCTCCCCAGGCGCTGAGAGCCAGCCCGCGCCGCGCGCGGCTGTGGCAACCGGCCGCGACACCATTAGCAACATCGACTTCCGCCGCGGCGCCGACGGCGCCGGCCGTGTGGTCGTGCAGATGAGCAACTCGCGCATTCCGGTCAACCTCACCCAGCAGGGCACGCAGGTGCTGGTGGACTTCGGCGGTGCGGACCTGCCGCAGGATCTGATGCGCCGCTATGATGTGGCTGATTTCGCCACCCCGGTGCAAACCGTCGATGCGATGAAGGTCGGCACCGGCACGCGGCTGGTGATTACCTCCGGCGGAAATTTCCAGCAGCTGGCGTATCAGACTGACAACGTATACGCGATTGAGATCAGGCAGATGACGCAGACCGAGGTCGCGGAAAAGACCCAGTACACCGGCGAACGACTGACGCTGAACTTTCAGGACATCGAAACCCGCGCGGTGCTGCAGCTGCTGGCCGATACCAGCGGCCAGAACATCGTGGTGAGCGACTCGGTGCAAGGCAACGTTACGTTACGCCTGCAGAATGTCCCCTGGGACCAGGCGCTGGACATCGTGCTGCAGACCAAGGGTCTGGACAAACGTCAGCACGACAACGTGATCATTGTTGGGCCCACCGGCGAGCTGGCAACCAACGAGAAAGCGGCGCTGGAAGCCCAGAAGGAAGTGCAGGCGCTATCGCCCCTGCGTACCGAGCTCATCCAGGTCAACTACGCCAAGGCCTCCAACCTGGCGGCGCTGATCAAGGCATCAGGCGAGAATTCTCTGCTTTCTTCGCGCGGCAGCGTGGTGATCGATGAGCGCACCAATACATTGCTGATTCAGGATACGTCCGAGCGGCTGCAGGATATCCGCCAGCTGGTCTCGCAGCTGGATATTTCCATCAAACAGGTGCAGATCGAGGCGCGCATCGTCATCGTCAATGACGATTTCGAGCGCAATCTCGGTGTGCGCTGGGGCACCACTGTGGCGCAGACGCTGGGTCCCAGCGGCACCAGCGTCATCAGTGGCAGCGGCCTGAACAATGGTCAGGACGACGATACCGGCCCGCCGGTCACCGTCGGCAATCGCGCGCCGGAGTCGGTGGTGGGTACCATCATCACGCCGCCGGTTGAGGATCGCTACATGGTCAACCTGCCAGTGGCCGATCCGGCCGGGCGGCTGGCGCTGACCTTGCTGGACTCCGAGTACATCGTGGACCTTGAGCTGTCGGCCGCGCAGGCCGAGGGACGGGGCGAGGTCATCTCCGCGCCACGAATCGTGACCGCCAACCAGAGTGAGGCGATCATCAAGGCGGGTGTGGAGATTCCCTACCAGGAAGCGGCCTCCAGCGGTGCCACTACCATTCAGTTCAAGGAAGCGACGCTGAGCCTGAAGGTGACTCCGCAGATCACCCCTGACAACACCATCATTCTGACGCTGGTCGTCAACAAGGATAGTGTGGGACAGATCGTTGTCTCCTCGGCCGGGGCTGACGTACCTTCCATCGATACGCGCGAAATCAGCGCCACGGTGCAGGTCAACGACGGCCAGACCGTGGTGCTGGGTGGCATCCTCGAGACCGAGCAGCGCCACACCGAAACCAAGGTGCCGGTGCTGGGCGATATCCCGGGCATCGGACGGCTGTTCAAGAACATCAGCAAGACCAACAACAAGGACGAGCTGCTGATCTTCATTACGCCCCGGATACTGCGCGACGGCTCCAGCCTCTACTGATCCGTTCAGCCGGCGGTTGACCGCCGGCCTTCAACTCGTTATCTCATTACGGCCGCCGACGCGGCCGTAATTTTTCATGACTACCAGACACAACATCTTTCTCGTCGGCCCGATGGGGTCAGGCAAGACCGCCGTGGGGCGTGCGCTGGCCCGTCGCCTGCATTGGGACTTCCGCGACAGCGACGCCGAGGTGGAATCACGCACCGGTGTGGACGTTCCGTATGTCTTTGAGAAGGAAGGTGAATCTGGCTTCCGTCAGCGCGAAAGTGCGGCGCTGGAGCGCCTTACCCGCCTGGCGCCGGTGGTGCTGGCCACAGGCGGCGGCGCCATCCTCAATGCCGATAACCGCCGCCTGTTGGTCGAACGCGGTCGTGTGGTGTACCTGGAAACCTCCGTCCAGCAGCAGCTGGAGCGTACCCGCCTCAGCCAGACCCGTCCGCTCCTGCAGCACCCCAACCCCGCGCAGCGGCTGCAGGAACTCATGCAGATCCGTGAGCCGCTGTACCGGCAGATCGCCCACGTGACCGTGCAGACCGATGCGCGGCGTGTGGCGGCGGTCGTCGAGGAGATCTTGCGCCTATTGCAGGGCCAATGAGTTAAATTCCCGGGCGTGCAGCAACTGACCATCGATCTGGGCGCACGCAGCTATCCCATCCTCATCGGTCCGGGATTGCTGTCACGGCGCGAAGTCTTCGAACGCCACCTCGGCGCGCGTGCGGCGCTCATCGTCACCGATGAAACCGTGGCGCCGCTTCATCTGCAGGCGCTGCGTGCGGGGCTGCAGGGCTTCAAGACTTCAGTGCTGCAACTACCCGATGGGGAACGCTTCAAGACGCTGGACACCCTGGCCACGGTACTGGATGCACTGGTCGAAGGGCGTATTCATCGCGACGGCGCGGTGATCGCACTGGGGGGTGGAGTGGTCGGTGATATTGCCGGTTTTGCCGCCGCCTGCTACCAGCGCGGTATTGCCTGCGCGCAGGTGCCGACAACCCTGCTGGCCCAGGTCGATTCCTCGGTGGGAGGCAAGACCGGCGTCAATCACCCGGGCGGCAAGAACCTCATCGGCGCTTTTCACCAGCCGGCCTGTGTGATCAGCGATACGGCTACGCTGAATACCCTGACACTGCGCGAGCTGCGCGCGGGTATTGCCGAAATCATCAAGTACGGACTGATTCATGACGCAGCGTTTTTCGACTGGCTGGAACAGTCCATGCACCTGCTGCTGGCCCGCGATCCCCAGGCCCTGGCGTATGCGATCGAGCGGTCCTGCCGGATCAAGGCGGACATCGTGGCAGCCGATGAGCGCGAGCAGGGGCGGCGCGCACTGCTGAATCTGGGGCACACCTTCGGCCATGCCATCGAGGCAGCCACCGGATACAGCGAATGGCTGCATGGCGAAGCCGTCGGCGTGGGCATGCTGATCGCCACAGCGCTGTCTGTTCGGCTGCAGCAACTGGATGCCTCGACGCTCGAACGCGTGCGCGGCGTATTGCAGCAGGCAGGTCTGCCGGTGCAGGCGCCCCGGATTGGCGCCACGCGCGCGGCTGAGCTGATGGCGCTGGACAAGAAGGTGATGGCCGGTCGCATCCGCCTGGTGCTGCTCGACGGCATCGGTGCGGCACGCATCACCGCAGATTACGATACGCAGGTGCTGCAACACACCCTGCGGGAGTATTTCGGTGACTGACACGCTGCTGGAACCGGGACTGGCGGCTTATGCCGCCCATTCGGCGGACAGTCGCGGGCGCGCCTGTCCGGAACCGGCGCCGAACTACCGTACCGAGTTTCAGCGCGACCGTGACCGTATCGTGCATTCCACAGCCTTCCGCCGCCTGGCCTACAAGACCCAGGTGTTCGTCAATCACGAAGGCGATCTATACCGTACGCGCGTCACCCATTCGCTGGAAGTGGCGCAGATTGCCCGCTCCATCGCGCGCGTGCTGCAGCTCAACGAATCACTCACCGAGGCGATCTGTCTGGCGCACGATCTCGGTCATACTCCCTTTGGCCATGCCGGTCAGGATGCACTCAATGAGTGCATGCGCGAGTTCGGCGGCTTCGAGCACAACCTGCAATCACTGCGGGTGGTCGATGAGCTGGAAGAACGCTATGCCGAGTTTCCGGGGCTGAACCTCACTTTCGAGTGCCGTGAAGGCATTCTCAAGCATTGTTCGCTGAACAACGCCCGCCAGCTCGGGACCATCGGCGAGCGCTTCATCCGTCGTGAACAGCCGGGTCTGGAGGCGCAGCTGGCCAATCTCGCCGATGAAATTGCCTACAACAATCATGACGTGGACGATGGCGTGCGCTCCGGGCTGGTGACCGTAGAGCAATTGCAGGAAGTGCCGCTGTTTCAGTGCCAGTACGAGAAAGTGCGCCAGCGCTATCCGCAGGTGGCCGACCGGCGGCTGGTCCATGAAACCATCCGCCGCATGATCAACCGCGTGGTCACCGACCTGATCGATACTTCAACTGCGCAGCTGCAGGCCGCCGCGCCGGCTGACATCGCAGCGGTGCGCGGGATGTCACAGCCCCTCCTGGGCTTCAGCGATGCCGTGCGTGAGGAGCACCTGGAGCTGAAGCGTTTCCTGCGCGAGCGCCTGTACCGGCACTACCGGGTGCTGCGTATGACCTCCAAGGCCCGCCGCGTCATACGCGAGCTGTTCGATGCCTTCATGAACGAGAGTGCGCTGATGCCGGACGAACACAACCAGGCCGCGCAGCGCCTGGACACTCACAATGCCGAGGCAGGCAAGGCGCGCGCCGTAGCCGACTACATCGCAGGGATGACCGACCGTTACGCCATCCTGGAACATCGCCGAATCTTCAACCCTGCGGAGCGCACGTGAAATCCACCCATACCATTCCCGCCCGAGAACGACTGATATTCGCCATGGATGTGCACGACGCCAACGAGGCGCGTCGCCTGGCCGATAGCCTGGGCGACTCGGTGCAGTTCTACAAACTCGGCCTGGAGCTGTTCATGGGCGGGGAGTACTTCGAACTGCTCGACTGGATGGTGGGCAAGGGCAAGAAAATCTTCGTGGACCTGAAGTTCTACGACGTGCCGGCCACCGTTGCCGCCGCCGTGCGTCGTCTGCGCAACCGCGGAATCACCTACACCACCGTTCACGGTGACCGCGCCATCATGGAGGCCGCTGCGGAGGCCAAGGGCGATGTAAAGGTGCTCGCCGTCACCGTGCTCACCAGTCTCAATGCCGCCGACCTCAAACAGATGGGCTACAGCGGCGAGGTGAGCGACCTGGTGCTGTCACGCGCGCACGGCGCGTTGCAGTCGGGGTGCGATGGCGTCATCGCCTCCGGTCAGGAGGCTCAGCGTCTGCGCCAGAGTCTGGATCCGCGCCTTATTGTTGTAACGCCGGGAATTCGCCCGGCTGAGAACCGTCCGCAGGATGATCAGAAGCGGGTGGTAACCGTGGAGCAGGCGTTCGAATGGGGCGCAGACCACATCGTGGTGGGTCGGCCCATCCGCAACGCGCCTGATCCGGGGGCGGCCGCCGAGGCGATCCAGGCGCAGATCGCAGGCTTGTTCGGCAGTTGATACTGACTGCAGTTGACGCCTTCCTGCTGGCCCGGCCATACTCGGCTCCGATGAATATCTCGACCGCAATCCAAACATACAACCGCTGGTGGTGGCGCCTCCTGTAAGGAGTGGGCCCGCGCGTCGTTAAGTAGACACACAGGAACCCATCTCCGACTGAAGCCGGGGTGGGTTTTTTGTTGCCTGTTCCCCGCAGCCGGACACACCGGAATTCACCGAGGAACACATGCAACCGCCCTTCGACATCGCCGCCGATCTGGACACTCCCGTATCGGCGTACCTGAAACTCCGGCCCTTCCGGCCGCACTTCCTGCTGGAAAGCGTGGAGGGCGGCGAGCGGCTGGCGCGCTACTCCTTCATCGGCTTCGGCGAGGCACTGGAGGTGCGGCTTGATGCCGGGGGGCTAAGGATCGGGGGGCGGCACAGCGCGCAGCCAGCGGATCGCAATGAGTTGCTGGCTGCGTTGCGCACCGCGCTGGCGCAGGCGCCGCGGCCGCAACCGGAAGTGCCCGGGGTACCACTGGCGGGAGGACTGGTCGGGTTCGCGGGTTTTGATATGGTGCGGCGCTTCGAGCGAATACGATCAACGCGTCCCCACAGCCCAGCCGTTTCCCCGCGAGCGGGTGGCGGCGAGTGCGAAGAAATGCCGGAGGCGCACTTTCTGGCGCCCCGTTCCCTGCTGGTGTTCGATCACCTCACGCGCGGCGTGGCATTGCTGCACGACGGACCCGAGGCGGAGCGTCTGCAGCTGCGCCGGGAAGTCATACAGGCCCTGCGCGGCGCCGTTCCCGTCGGCAATGGCGAGCGCGGCTTTCAACTGGCCAGCGCCAGTCTCAGCAAGGACGAATACCTGCAGCGGGTGAAACGCGTACAGGAATACATCGCGTCGGGTGACGTCTATCAACTCGTGCTGTCCGCGTGTTTCTCCGGTCATCACAGTCTCAAGCCCTTTGAGGTCTACCGCGCGCTGCGCCTGATCAACCCCTCTCCCTACATGTATTTCTACGAAACCGGCGACATCAGCGTTGTCGGCTCCTCGCCGGAGGCGCTGGTGCGTCTGCAAGGCGGCGCCGCTTCGCTTCGTCCCATCGCCGGCACCCGGCCCCGTGGGCACAATGCCGCGGAAGACCGGCGCCACGAAGCTGAGTTGAAGGCCGATCCAAAGGAGAACGCCGAACACGTCATGCTGGTGGACCTGGCCCGCAACGACCTCGGTCGTGTTGCAGCCGCCGGCTCCGTGCAGGTTGAGCCGTACCGCGCCATCGAGCGCTACAGCCACGTCATGCACATGGTCAGCGGCGTTGCCGGCACGCTCAATCCCGGTATGGATGCCTTCGATCTGTTCGCCGCTACTTTTCCCGCTGGCACGCTGGTGGGTGCGCCAAAGGTGCGCGCGATGGAGATCATCGATGAGCTGGAGCCGGTGCGCCGCGGCCTGTACGGCGGCACGGTGGGGTACTTCGGTGCGTGTGGCGATATGGACCAGGCCATTGCGATTCGCACCCTGGTGTTCCAGGGCGATACTTACAGCTACCAGGCCGGCGCCGGCATCGTGGCCGACAGTGTGCCTGAAGCCGAGTACGCCGAGGTGCTGGCCAAGGGTGCGGCGCTGCGCCGTGCGCTGGAACTGGCGGAGGAAGGACTATGAGGCCTCGTTTGTTGTTGATCGACAACTATGATTCCTTCACCTACAACCTGGTGCAGGCCTTCCTGGTGCTGGGCGCGGACGTGCGCGTACACCGCAACGACGCCATCACGGTGGAGGAGGCACGTGCGCTGGAACCCACCCATCTGGTGATCTCTCCCGGCCCCGGCACGCCGGATGACGCCGGTGTGTCGATGAAGATGATCGAGGCCTTCGCCGGACAGATTCCCGTGCTGGGTGTGTGCCTGGGCCATCAGTCGTTGGTGCAGGTGTTCGGGGGGAAGATCGTGCGGGCGCAACGGCTCATGCACGGCAAGACCTCGCTGGTGGAGCATGACGCACGCACGCTCTATCAGGGTCTGAGCCGGCCTTTCGAAGCCGGCCGTTATCACTCCCTCATTGCCGAACCACAGGCCCTGCCCGGCGATCTGGAACTGACCGCGCAAACCGGGGAGGGTGAAATCATGGGCGTACGCCACCGTCACCTGCCCATTGAGGGCGTGCAGTTCCACCCCGAAAGCATTCTCACGCCCGAAGGGCCCAAACTCATGGCGAACTTTCTCTATGTCCAATCCGCTTCGCACCACACTTGAACAACTGCTGGAACGACGCGACCTGTCGGAATCACAGGCCGCGACCCTGCTCGTTGCACTGACCGACCCGGACCTCTCGTCCGTGGTCGCCGGTGCCGTGCTGGCGGCCCTGCGCAGCAAGGGCGTGACGCCCGCGGAAGTGCGCGGTTTCGCCGGCGCCATGCGCAGCCTGGCGCGGCATCCGGCTATTTCCGCCGGCTCGCCCATCGTGGATATTGTCGGCACCGGCGGTGACGGTTCCGGCAGCCTCAATCTGTCCACCGGCGCGGCGCTGCTGGCCGCCGCCTGCGGCGTGCGCGTGGTCAAGCACGGCAATCGTGCCATTTCCAGCCGCTCCGGCAGTGCCGATCTGCTTGAAGCACTGGGATTGAAGCTGCCGCTGGATGAGCAGGCCGCCGGCCGTTGTCTGGACGCCACTGGCTTCACCTTCCTGTTCGCACCGCACTATCACCCGGCGTTGAAGGCGCTGGCGCCCGTACGCGCCGCGCTGGGTGTGCGCACCGTGTTCAATATGCTCGGTCCCCTGACCAACCCGGCTGAACCGCCGTACCATCTGATCGGCGCCTACAGCGTCCCGGCGGCGGAGCTGATGGCCCACACGCTGGCCGGCATGTCCATCGAGCGCGCCTTCGTCGTCCATGGCGAACCGGGTTGGGACGAGCCCACTCCCGTAGGCCCGTTTTCGCTGTTCGATGTCCGTCCGGGCGAGGTCAGGCAGGAGGTGCGCGAACCCTCCCGCTATGGACTGCAGCCCTGCACGGCCGCGGACCTCGCCGGTGGCGATGCGGCTTACAATGCCCGGGCAATCGAGGCCATATTCAGCGAAGGGCAGAAGGGCGCGGCACGGGACGCCATGGCGCTGGGCGCCGCGCTGGTGCTGGAGCTGATGGGCCTGCAGCCTGATCCGCAAGCGGCCATGGCCGCGGTGAATCAGGCCATCGAATCGGGGCGCAGTAGACATTTGTTGCAGCAGTTGCGCCAGTTCGGAACATGAGTGCGGTTCATGAACGGGACGAGAGGAGACAGGCCATGAGCGGAATTCTGAAGGAGATTGCACAAGCCAGCCTGGAGCGTGTCGAGCAGGCCCGGCAGCGTGAACCTGAGTCGGCGCTGTGGCAGCGTGCCGCCGACACGCCGCCTGCCCCGCAGCTGCAGCTGCACCAGGACGGTTTTGACATCATTGCCGAGCTGAAACTTCGTTCCCCGGCTTCCGGCGCGCTGGCCAGTGGCGATGCGGATATTGAGGAACGGGTGCGGGCCTACGCCCGTGGCGGCGCTGCCGCCGTTTCCGTGCTGACCGAACCCTCGCGCTTTGACGGTGATCTGCGGCACCTGGCGCGGGCCAGCGCCGCGCTGGCGCCGCTGGGCGTGCCGGCCATGCGCAAGGATTTCATTGTCGATCACTATCAGATCATGGAGGCGCGCGCGCTCGGCGCCGGTGGCGTGCTGGTCATCCTGCGCATGCTCGATCACGGACGCATCACGGACCTGCTGGACTGCGCGGCAATGCTGAAGATGTTTGTTCTGCTCGAGGCCTTCAGCGAGCAGGATCTGGCCATCGCCCGCCAGCTGGTTGAGGAACGTGCCGAGCGTGTCGAGCAGCTCCTGGTGGGAATCAACAGCCGCGATCTGGACACCCTGCAGGTGGTTCCGCACCGGCTCGAGGAAATGGTGGACCAGCTGCCCGAAGAGGCACCGCGCGTCGCGGAGAGTGGTGTGGCCACCGCGGAGGACGCCGGGCGTCTGGCGGCGGCGGGTTATCGCATGGCGCTGGTCGGACATGCGTTGATGAAGCAGGAACAGCCCGAAGCGCTCATCCGCGACATGCTGGCGGCCGGCAGAAAACAGGACGATTGAAGCGCAGATGTTCATCAAGATCTGCGGTATGACCAGCGCCGCGGCCGTCGTGGCTGCCATCGAATGCGGCGTCGACGCCATCGGGTTTGTCTTTGCGCCCAGTCCGCGCCAGGTTACGCCGGATCAGGCGGCGGAACTCAGCGCGGAAGCACCACCCGGGCTGCTGCGCGTCGCGGTGACACGGCACCCCAGCCAGGTCCTGGTCAACGAAATCGTGACGCGGGTGCGTCCGCACTACCTTCAGACCGATATCGAGGATCTGGCCGGACTCGATTTGCCGGACGGCCTCGGGGTGTTGCCGGTGGTGCGGGGCCGTCGTAACGGCGCGACGCCCGCACGTGTGTTGTTTGAAGGTCCCCACAGCGGGCGTGGCACCGTCAGCGACTGGACCGTGGCCGCAGAACTGGCCCAACAAACAGAGATTATCCTGGCCGGCGGCCTGAACGCCGGCAACGTCGCCGCGGCCATCAACCGCGTCCGGCCCTTCGGCGTTGATGTCAGCACGGGCGTGGAAGGCGCTCCCGGCGTGAAAGACGCCCGCCGCATGGCCGAATTTGTCACCGCAGTCCGCTCGCTCACGGTACCAGGCTGAGCCGCTCCCATGTCTCTCTCATCAAACAAACCCGATATGCTCAAACAACTTCTGCATGGTGACTATCCTGATGCCCGCGGCCGCTACGGCGCCTTTGGCGGCCGCTATGTTCCCGAGACCCTCGTCCCCGCGCTCGATCGTCTCGAGTCCGGCGTGCGCCGCCACCTGCATGCCGATGACTTTCAGGCCGAGCTCATGGCCGAACTGCGCGACTGGGTGGGCCGTCCCACCGCGCTCACGCCCGCCCCCACGCTAGGCCGCCGCTGGGGCGCGCAGGTGTGGCTCAAGCGGGAAGATCTGGCGCACACCGGCGCGCACAAGATCAACAACGCCATCGGTCAGGCCCTGCTGGCCCGGCGACTGGGCGCCAGACGAATCGTTGCCGAAACCGGTGCCGGCCAGCACGGTGTCGCCAGCGCGGCGGCCTGTGCGCGTCTCGGACTGCCCTGCACGGTGTACATGGGCGCCATCGACATCGAGCGCCAGGCGCCGAACGTGGATCGCATGAAGTTGCTGGGTGCAACGGTGGTGCCGGTGACCTCGGGTGATCGCACGCTGCGTGCCGCCATCGATGAAGCGTTGCGCGACTGGGTGTCGGACCCGGACGGCACCTATTACCTGCTCGGTTCCGCGGTGGGGCCGCACCCGTATCCGTATCTCGTGCGCGAGCTGCAATCGGTAATAGGCCGCGAAGCACGGACGCAGATGCTGGAGCGCGCCGGCGCCCTGCCGGACCTGGTGGCCGCCTGCGTGGGTGGAGGTTCCAACGCCATCGGCATGTTTCATCCCTTTGTCGCCGACGCCGCCGTGCAGATACTGGGCGTGGAGGCCGGCGGTCGCGGCGCCGGACTGGGCGAGAACTCGGCCACGCTCTCGTACGGTCGTCCGGGCGTACTGCACGGCAGCTACTCCATGCTGCTGCAGGATGCGCACGGCCAGGTGCAGGAAACGCACTCGGTTTCCGCCGGCCTGGACTATCCCGGCATCGGTCCCGAGCACAGCCTGCTGCATGACAGCGGCCGCGTTCGCTATGAATCAGCCACGGACGAGGAAGTGCTCGATGCGCTGGCCGAGTGCTGCGCGGCCGAGGGCATCCTGCCGGCGCTGGAAAGCGCCCATGCCTTCGTCGGCGCCCGCCGCTGGGCGCAAGCCAATCCGGGCAAACGAATTCTGGTCTGTCTGTCCGGCCGCGGCGACAAGGACATGCCCACGCTGCAGCGCCTTCTTGTCCCTTCTTCTCCGGAGAGGGCGACATGAGTACATCAAACAATCCCATAACCACCGCCATCCGCCGCGCCACTGCTGCCGGCCGCCCGGCGCTGGTCGCCTACCTCACTGCAGGCTTCCCCTCACGCCAGCATTTCCGCGAACATCTCCTTGCCATCGCCACCGAGGCCGAAGTAGTGGAAATCGGCGTGCCCTTCACCGACCCCATGGCCGACGGCGTCACCATCCAGCGCGCCAGCCGCGCGGCACTGGAGGCCGGCGTCACGCTGGAATGGATTTTTTCGGAACTGGAAAACCTGCAGCCGAAACCCGCTGCCGCGCTGCTCATCATGAGTTATCTCAATCCGCTGCTGGCCTTTGGGCTGGAACGGCTGCCGGAAGCCGCAGCCCGCGCCGGCATTTCCGGGTTCATCGTGCCGGATCTGCCAAACGAGGAAAGCGGGGAGATGCGTCCGGCACTGAGTGCAAAGGGGTTGACCCTGGTACAGATGGTCACTCCGGTGACGCCAGAGGCGCGGCTCAAGACACTGTGCGTCGCGGCGGAGGGATTCGTCTACGCGGTGACATCAACCGGAATCACCGGTAAGAACTTCGGCGCCACGGAAGAGACCATCGCCTACCTGGAACGTGTGCGCGCCGCCGCCACCGTACCGGTGTGCGCCGGCTTCGGCATCCGCAGCCGCGAACAGGTTGACCGACTGAAGAGTCATGTCGACGGTGTCATCGTCGGCTCGGCACTGGTGGAAGTGCTGGAGCGTGGTGAGGATCCGGCGGCGTTTTTGAAGAGCTTGTGGGCTTAGGGCGAGGCTGGACTACTTCCGGACTGTTCCCATCCGCATCGGGCAGGAGTAAGGTACGCCGCGAAGCGGGAGGGAGGACCCCCGCTGACGGATGGTTCTAACAAGAACGACGCGGCAGGGGATGGACAAGTTCGACCGCATCTATCAGCTGGACCGCCTGCTGGCGGGCCGCAGGACTCCGGTGTCCGTCGAGGACCTCATGCGGGCCCTGGAATGCTCGCGCTCGTCTGTTTACCGACTCATCGACCTGATGCGCGATCGCATGTATGCACCGATCGAAGCACAGGGCGGCGCCTTTCGCTACTGTCTGGAGTCCGGCCAGACCTACCACCTTCCCGGACTGTGGTTCACCGCGCGCGAGCTGATCATGGACATCCTGCGACATGGGGCGGAGGTGGACGTGGTGGAGCCGCAGGCATTGCGCGAACAGGTGAGGGAAGAGCTGAGCCGGGCAGTGGCGCGATATGCGACATAAGCCCGGTGTCCTGAGTTTTGGGACGGGCGCGTGGCAGGCTGCGGCGCATGGAACTGTCGCAACCCTCATGAATCGCGATTCCGCCAAGGCGCCTGCACGTGCGCAAGTTGCCGTATCCCGCGTGGATGCGCCGCTGCCGCATACGCTCCCGGCGATCGCCCTTGGCGAAGACACGAGCCGCCAGTTCAAGCGGGATGTGCACAACGGCGACGCACTGGCTTCGGAGATGGTGGCGTTTGCCAACTCGCAAGGCGGGACGATCTATATCGGAATCGACGATGACGGCACCGCGCACGGTCTCGCACGCACGGATGTCCGGCGCGTCAACCAGCTCATCGGCAATGTCGCCAGTCAATCGGTACGCAGCCCGATCGCGGTACAGACCCGCAATATCCTCCTCGAGAGCGGGCGCGTGGTGATCGAACTCACCATTCCCAAGGGCCTCGACAAGCCCTATTTCGATAGAAATGGCGTGATCTGGCTGAAAGCCGGATCCGACAAGCGTCGCGTCAACTCCAAGGAGGAACTGCGCCGGTTCTTCCAGATGAGCGATCAGTTCCATGCCGATGCGCTGCCCACCCGCGCGGGCCCCGATGCCCTGGACAAGCTGCGCTTCCGTGACTTCCTTCGGGACAGGTATGCCCAGGCATTTCCAGATGACCTAGCCGAGCAACTGCGGCTGCTGCGGAACATGAATCTCGCGACAGAGGAAGGCGTACTGAACCTCGCCGGACTGCTGCTCTTCGGCGAACAGCCCGAGTTCATGAAGCCGCAGTTCGTCATCAAGGCGGTGAGCTTCCCTGGAACCAGCATTCACGGGAGCACGTACGAAGACACCGAGGATTTCACGGGGCCCTTGCGCCGGATCTTCGACGGCGCGCTCGGCTTCGTGCTGCGCAATTTGCGCAAGGTCCAGGCCGGGCAGGGTGTCAACAGTCTGGGCATTCCCGAGATTCCGCCCGTGGTGTTCGAGGAGCTGCTCGTCAACGCGCTCGTGCATCGGGATTACATGGTCAGCGCGCCGATCCGGCTGTTCGTCTTCAGTAATCGGATCGAGATCATCAGTCCAGGGCATCTGCCAAACAGTCTGACGGTGGAGAAGATCCGGGCAGGCAATTCCAACCTTCGCAATCCCATCCTGGCGAGCTATGTGGCGAAGGGGATACTGCCGTACCGGGGGCTGGGGTCCGGGGTGCCACGGGCGATCGAGCACTGGCCGAGGATCGACTTGCGGGATGATCGGGATAGGTGTCTGTTCGTGGCTACTGTGCACCGCGAGGGAGTGCCGGTACCCGAAGCAATGTCGGAAAAAACTAGGGAGAAAGTTAGGGAGAAAACTAGGGAGAGAATTCTCAGCCTGATTCGAACGAGTCCCAGAATCACCACGGCGGAGCTGGCCGCGGCTGTTAGTCTCAGCGTCAAAGGTATCGAGTGGAACATCCGGCGGCTGAAAGCAGAAGGCCAACTGCGGCGAGTCGGGCCGGATAGGGGTGGGAGATGGGAGGTGCTTAAGTGAATGGGCAGCGAATCCGAGGTCACCATGAGTACGCTGATGAGGCACGGCGCTGTCCCCAACTGCGCGAGCACATGTCCGCGATACTGCCTTGGGAGTTGCCGGTCCTGCCCACTCCGGAGGGGCTGTCGGGGATTTCCGCGACAGTGCCCCGGAAATCGCTCAAGTTCGACCTCACGCGCCTCGAGACCTTCCCCATTCCGGAAGACGCGCCGCACGAAGCCGTGCTGAACGCGCTCATCAAAAAGGACTACGGCTCCGGCACGCCGATCCGGATCCACACGCAGCAGGACCGTCTGCCGATCCGAAATTCCGGCCCGCTGCCGCTGTCGTGGACCGCGCGGACGCTCCTCGAACCGCACAACCCTGACATTGCCAGCACGCTCTTTTGGGCAGGCCTGATCGAAGCGTGGGGGCATGGGTATGAGCGCATTGTCGATGCGTGCCGCGAAGCGGGTACCCCCGAGCCGGCCGTCGAGTACGACGGGAATGGCGTTTGGTTGAAGTGGGGGTGGGTGAATCCCGGCAGTGACGCCGGAACCGCGGAAGCCGCCACCCCACCAGTCACGGACCCAGTGGATCGGCTGCTAGTGGCGCTCGAACACGGAGCGCGCGGCAGTATCGAGCTGCGCGCGCACCTGGGGCACCGCGACAGGACCCACCTCCGGGAGCGCTATATCAACCCTGCGCTCGCTGAGGTGCTTGTGGAGATGACGACTCCAGACAAGCCGAACAGCCGTCTACAGAAGTACCGCCTGACAAAAGTGGGCAGGTCGCGGCTCGCTGCGAGGGTGGTTCGATTCAAATAAATGACATGCATGCAACCCAGAGGAACACGGCAGTGTTTTCTGAAAAATTCGAGGCTTTGACAGGATTCAAGCCGATGAGGTGGCAGCAGCGCCTGTATGACGAACACTTCACCAAGGGCACGCTACCTTTGGCGGTTAGCGTTCCCACCGGTCTGGGCAAGACAGCGGTCATGGCGATTTGGTTGGTGGCGTTGGCAAAGCAGATGAAGTCAGGCCAAGTAAGTTTGCCGCGCCGCCTGGTCTATGTCGTCGACCGTCGTGCCGTGGTGGATCAGGCAACGCAGTTCGCTGAAGACCTGCGCGCCAACCTCCAGAAGAAGAAAGTAGCCGGGGAACTGCGCGACGCATTGGGTCTGGGCGAAGCTGAAGCTCTGCCCATATCCACTCTACGTGGTCAGTTCGTGGACAACCGCGACTGGCTGCAAGACCCATCGCACCCTGCCATCGTTGTCGGCACGGTGGATATGATCGGGTCGCGCCTGCTGTTCGAGGGATATGGTGTCTCCCGCAAGATGCGTCCCTATCACGCTGGGTTGCTCGGCGTGGACACATTAGTGCTGCTGGACGAAGCGCACCTGGTTCCGCCCTTCGAGGCGCTGCTGGCCGAGATAACCGAAAGCACCGGGCGATATCGGCCGCGGAATGAAGAACTTGGTGTGCTACTCCCGAAACTCCAATTACTGCCGCTGTCAGCCACAGGGCGTAGACAGACGGCGAGGCAGTTTATGCTGGAAAAGAAGGATTTCCGCAATCCCGACGATGCCATCGTCCTGCAACGTCTTTCTGCAAAGAAGCGCCTGACCTTGCAGGAATTGGGTGGCAGTAAGCTCGAAGACGCCCTAGCCGAGCAGGCCTGGATCGTGGCTCAGATCCAAGAGCACCACGATGACGAAAGCGCCAATAAATCCTTCAAGCCTGTACGCGTCATCGTCTATTGCAACTCGCGCGATGTGGCGGAAAAGACCAAGGCCGCGCTGGACAAGAAGGTCAGGCAAACTACTATAGAAGGAAGAACGGAGCTTTTCGTCGGCGCACGCCGTGTGAAGGAGCGCACCGACGCGGAACAGCGGCTTAAGGAGTTGGGGTTCCTTGCAGGCAGTGGCGAGCAAACCGCGCCCGCCTTCCTCGTGGCCACTTCGGCAGGTGAAGTGGGCGTAGACTTGGATGCCGATCACATGGTCTGCGATCTGGTGGCGTGGGAGCGCATGGTGCAGCGCCTCGGGCGCGTGAACCGGCGCGGAGGCGAAGGGCGGCAAGCGGACATCATCGTCATTGACGAAGGCGAACCCAAGCCGAAGAAGCAGGCCGCACCGACTGCCGACGAGACAACGCGAATACGCATCTATCGAGGCGTCAAGCAATTGTTCGAAATGTTGCGCGGCGACGGTGACGCTGCAATCAACGTTAGCCCAGAATCCTTGCGCCAACTAAACGAATGCGCAGGCAAGGACAATACCCTACGCCAACTCATCAACGATGCCAGTTCTGCCGCGCCGTTGCGCCCGGCGCTCAACCGCGCGCTGGTGGATGCCTGGAGCATGACCTCGCTGCCCGAACACACCGGGCGCCCTGAAGTCCAACCCTGGCTGCGTGGTTGGGTGGAGGAGGACCCGCAGACCACGGTGGTTTGGCGCAAACACCTGCCGGTGCGTGCAAAGCCGCAAGTGACGAAAAAGGAAATCGAGGACTTCTTCGAGGCTGCGCCCATCCATGCCAGCGAGACGCTGGAGACGGAGACATGGCGAGTCATGAAGTGGCTGCAGGCGCGAGCAGAAACGCACATACCAGATGGCGACATCGGGATGTTGCTTGGGATGGATGTGAAGCTTGTTCAGCAACTAAAGCGACAGGATGTTCCACCGTCCAAGGGCACGTCGGACAGCGACAAGAAGGGGTTCCAATCGCTCTTGTCCGGCAAAATTCTGGTGATTTCTGCCAACCTCTGTGGCCTGAAGGATGGCTTGCTCAGTAATGGCGCAGATAAGACACCCGCCACTGCCGATGGCGATGCGCCTTGGATGGACGCAGACGCAGCCACGCCCGTCATCCCCTTCCGCATCATCGAACGAGGCGCGGAGTCCGACGAATACAACGATGACGTCTGGCGCGAAAGCCTGCGCTTCGACCTGGAGCGCAGCGAAGACGGCGAAGCCACGCACTGGTTCTCCATTCAAAAATGGCGCGATACGTCGAACAACGAAAACGACCGCGCCGAAGGACGGCCACAGGCGCTGGACGAACACCAGTGCTGGACGGCGGAGCGTGCAGAAACGATCGGCAAGCGGCTCGGTTTGCCGGAGTGCTACCTCACCATGTTGGCGACTGCCGCGCGACTGCATGACGAGGGCAAACGTGCCAGCAACTGGCAACGCGCGTTCCGCGCCGAGCGCGACGCGAAGAAGTTCAAGATTGACGGCCCGCTGGCCAAGACACGTGGACCCATAACTCAGGCGGTGCTGGGCGGCTACCGGCACGAGTTCGGCTCGCTGCCATATGCCAAAGGCAATGACAGTTTCAAAAGCTTGCCGGGAAATTTGCAAGACCTTGCACTGCATTTGATCGCCGCGCACCACGGCTACGCACGGCCCTTGATCGCCGCCACCGGTTGCGAAGATGCGCCGCCCTCCACATTGGAAGAGCGCGCCCGCGAAGTGGCTCTGCGCTTTGCGCGTCTGCAAAAACGCTGGGGGCCTTGGGGTCTGGCTTGGTGGGAAGCGCTGCTGCGCGCTGCCGACGTGCAGGCCTCGCGCGACAACGACAACAGGGAGAACAACTGATGGCCGAATCTAGAATCTCCGTCGACTTGTTCAACCCCGGTCAGGTGTACGCCTGTCTCGGCTTCATGGAGCTGGCCGATGTGCTGCTGGGCGATGCAGAGGCCGGATTTGACTGGAGTGATGCACGGAAGACGTGGTTCCATCTATCGGCGGCGGGTGATGAAGTGCCTGTAAGAGCCGTGCTTGAATTTCTTTCTGAATCCACTGTGGATCGTGTTGTGCCGGTGGGCTATACCGAGCCGCCCAAGAAGAACGATAGTGGTAGGGACGACGATAGCGATGACGATGAGGCCGATGCAGATAGGGAAACGGGTGGCGAAGGGGAGGTGTCACTAGGCGGTTGTTCGGAAACCTTTCCCGCAAAGCAATCCGACGCCTTGTCTTTGCCCGTGCGGCTTTCTGTTCAAGGCAAGCCGAGCGTGGAAGTGAGCCACTGGGCGGATGGGTCAACGCGCAATACATTTAAGCTGTATTCCGGAAACCGTTCCGCCGAACGCATCGCCCGCGCCATGTTGAGAGGTGTGCGCGAGAAGCCGAAGAAGAAGCAAAGGCAAGGTGACCTCAAATACAAGGGGTTCTCAAATCTGTGGAACGAACGGCAACCCGAATTTTTGGAAAAGCCTTTCGATGTGCTGACAGCGCTCGGCGGCAGCTTCAATTTCGATCCGCGCGGTGCTTGGACCGCGTTGGATGCCGGTTATTCACCGAATACACAGAAGGACGGCGTGGCAGCCTCGCCGCTGCTACATCTGCTCGCAGCCTGTGGCTTGGAACATACGCGACCCGTGGAGTTCGGTGTTCGCCAAGTGCGCTACTGTGCGTGGAGTGGCCTGCTTCCTGTAACCTTGGCGCGTGTAGCATTTCAGGGCAGCCTTCCCTCGCTAACAACCAAGCACTTCCGTTTCGAGCTTGCTCTATCTGGCAAGAACAAGATTGTCACTTGCGCCCAACAGGAGAACGCCCATGAGTGCCACTGAAATCACCGTTACCTATGACCTGCTCGACAAATGGGCTACCGATCCAAACGGTCCGGTTGCTCTGCACTTGAAGCAGAAGCTTCTGCCCGTGGAAGGCGACGGCGGAGTGATCTTTCCGCCGACCTATGCAGACATCGGCTACAACATTGACACCCTGTTCGATGGTACCAAGGTGGCGACTATCGACAGCGTCGGCTCGCAGGCCAACCGCATGGAGCCCATGTTCAAGTCCACTGGCAAGGACGAGAAGGGCGAGGAGGCGAACCCGCTGGCTGCGCTAGTTCCGCAAGTCGAAATCATCCTGAGCGTCAAGGAAAAAGATGGTGAGAAATACAAAAGGCGGCAATCCCTACTCGACTTGGCGCATCGAAGTGCCGATGCAGTCGTCAAGGCAACGCCCGAACTCCGCAAGTTTATTGATCCTGCTTTCGTTGCTCTGAACCGGCACGGCAATGCCGGACCATTGTGCGCGGTCGCGCCGACGTCGTTGCTGTTTGGCGTCTGGGATTCGCGTGACGGTACGGGCGAGAAGCGCCCGCGACTTGTGCGCTCCATCATCCGGGCATGGGATGTCGATGTTCTGCACAACGCAGCACAATTCAACTCAGTATGGAAGGCACTTGGCGAGGAAGACCAGAACGCTCTCAAGGCAGAAGAGAAGAAAAAAGGCAAAGCCAAACTATCCGTCGCCGGCCTTGCAGATGCTCCGTCAACCTTCCGAACCGACAAGGTGGCTCAGTTCGTGAATGGCGGGCCCAACCTCGAAGCACGTGTTCTTGGTGGTGTGCTTGCGAAGGGGGCAATCGAGCGTAATGTCACAATCAATCTCGTGGCATTGCGGGCATTGCGCGGCGCGAGTGATGAAGAGACAAAGCAGATTCGCAAGTATCTGCTGTCTCTCGCGTTGCTTGCCGCGACTGCCGAGCTTGACTTGTTCCTGCGTGAAGGCTGTTTGTTGCGCTATGCTGATGAGAAAGACGTATGGATGGCAGTTCCTCGCCGTGGGGAACCGAGCCAGGTCAAGGTTCCGGATCATGACGTCCTTGTGAAGCTGGCAACAGATGCTGTCAAGTCTTTCAAAACGAAATGGCCGAAAGACGAGAAGGGACAATTTGCTCTCGAGTACAATTTCGACATCAAAAAGGCTAAGGAACTGCTTTCGAAGAAGGCTGACGAGGAATCTGCTGCGTCATGACCCGCGTTCTCCTCATCTCCGTTCGCTTTCATGATGGTCGCTACCACGGTGCGGGTGATTGGCCGCCGTCTCCGGCACGTCTGTTCCAGGCGCTGGTGGCAGCTGCGACGCTGCCGGGGCTGGACACCGAAAAGCGCAATGCGTTGATATGGCTGGAAGGGCTCAGTGCGCCGACCATCGCCGCGCCCGCAGCGCGCAGCGGACAGAATGTCAATTTGTTCGTGCCGAACAACGACCTGGACGCCAAGGGCGGCGACATTCGGCGCATCGCGGAAACTCGCGGTGCCACCAAGCGCATCTGCCCGCGCTTGTTCGATGCTGCCGTGCCGCTGCTCTACGTCTGGCGCTTTGATGACGACGACAGCCAGGCTAAGTGTGTTTGCGACATCGCGGGCAGCCTCTACCAGCTTGGCCGTGGCGTGGATATGGCCTGGGCTATCGGAGAAGTGCTGGACGAAGCAACAGCCGAAGAACAGCTGAGCATCTACCCCGGCCCGATCTGCCGGCCATCACAGGGCGGCAACGACTTAGCGCTGGATTGCCCTGACGACGGTTCGCTCGCTAGCCTGGAGGTCCGGCACAAAGCGAATGCCAAACGCTTCACCCGAATCAACCGTAAAACCACGTTTACGAACGCGCCGAAGCCGAGTTTTCGTGCCGTGGCCTATAACAGCCCGACAACGCACCTGCTGTTCGAGCTGCGCCGCACCACCGTGCACGGTGCACCCTTTGCGCCCGGACCATTGAAAAGCGCGGCAGCGCTGGTGCTGACATTGCGTGACGGCGCACGCGCGCGGCTTGAAGCGCACAATGGCAGCGGTGTGGTGGAGAAGGTGTTGATCGGCCGCGACGCTACCGAAGCCGACAAGGCACTGCGTATCCGCATCATCCCGCTGCCATCCATCGGCCATATCCACTCCGACCGTGGCATCCGCCGCGTGCTGGTGGAAGTGCCGCCGGATTGCCCGATCCGCGCGGACGATGTGGCCTGGGGCTTTGCCGGCCTTGAAGTCGCTGCGCCCGTACTCGACGAAGAAACTGGCGAAATTCTGTCCTCACCGGTCGAACTGGTGAAGGCAGATGATGATTCCATGCTGGCGCATTACGGAGTTGCGGAAAAACGCGCTGCTCGCCTGTGGCGCAGCGTGACGCCGCTGGCGCTGCCGGAGGATGCGAAGCGGCGTCGTATCGAGCCCGGCAGATTGTGCGACGAAGCCAAGGGTGGCAAAGAGCGTGCCGATGAACAGCAGCGCGCCTGCTACGCCGTCATGCAGGCACTGCGCCATGCCGGCCAGCGTGAAAAGGTAGCCAGCCTTCATGTGCAGCGCGAACCCTTCCATGCCATGGGCGAACGCGCCGAGGCTTTTGCCACCGGCACGCGCTTTTCCAAGCACCAGCTTTGGCATGTGGAAATCAAATTTGCCGAGACCGTCAGCGGGCCGCTGCTGCTGGGCAACGGGCGTTACGGCGGCCTGGGCTTGATGGCTCCGGTTCAACGAGTAGAAGGCGTTCTGGCGTTCCGCATCGTGGATAGCCTGGCCGCCGACGCCGAGCCTTTGCAACTGGCGCGCGCCCTGCGCCGCGCAGTGATGGCGCGAGTGCAGAACGAAATGGGCGCGCGGGAAGAACTCTCCGTGTTTTTCACCGGCCACGAAGCCAATGGTTCCACAGCGCGGCGTGGCGGGCATGCACACCTGGCTTTCGTGCCGGACTTGGCTCGCCAGCGCCTGTTGGTGATCGCTCCGCACGTGATTGAACACCGAGAACCCTTCAGGGATGAACGCGACCACCTTGACACGTTGGCGCGAGCGCTGTCTGAGTTTAATGAATTGCGAGCAGGACGTGCTGGAAAAGTTGGACTGGAACAAGTGAAGATCAACCTGGGTGCCGACCCATTGTTTGCCGCTTCCGGCGTGTGGACGGCAGCCACACCCTATGCGCCTACGCGTCACGCCAAGCGGAATGGCCGCGATTGCCTGCACGAGGATGTGCGGCAAGAGGTACTCCGCCGTCAATTGCCTGTACCGCTGGCGATAGAGGAGAAGGGTCCGAACTTGCTGTTGCGGTTCAGGGTGGCCGTGCCAGGCCCTGTGTTGCTGGGCAAGACAATGCATTTCGGCGGTGGGTTGTTCACTTGTGGCACGCAGCAACACGATCATGTATGACGTCCTTCATGCGCTCAATCACATTCAGTCTAATGACCACCCCTGAGAAATCCCCCAGTTCCCGCCAGCGATATTGCACCACCGGGGCAGGCATGAAATTCATCGGAAACGAGCCAGCGCTTTGAAGCTGCGTGCGACCGCGGCAGCAACTCGTTTCCATGACCGAAAACGTGGACTCGATCTCATGGCAGCAGCCACCCAGCCCGGATTCTGAGACCTGCCTCTAAAATACGCGCGCATCCCGGGAGTACTCTGCCCCTCCCGTCCCCACCGGACTGCAACGACGGCCATCACCCATGGACCCGGCGCAAAAGGATCTTCCGCTGCCTTTTCCGGAACTCTCCGGAGACCTGCCGCTGCTGCCCGCGCGCATGGTCAACGAGTACCAGTACTGCCCTCGCCTGGCGTATCTCGAATGGGTACAGGGCGAGTGGGCTGAATCATCCGATACGGTCGAAGGCCGTCATGCGCACCGGCGCGTCGACCGGCCGGGCGGCAAGCTGCCCGATCCCGCCGCCGCCGATGACGAAGAGCGATTCCATGCCCGTTCAATCACTCTCTCCTCCAATCGCCTGGGCCTGATCGCGCGCATGGATCTGGTCGAAGGCGAGGGCGCACATGTCACGCCGGTGGACTACAAGCGGGGCAAGCGGCCCCATGTTGCGCGCGGCGCTTACGATCCTGAGCGCGTTCAATTGTGCGTACAGGGCATGATTCTCGAGGAGCATGGCTACACCTGCGAGGAAGGCGTCCTCTACTTTGCCGAGAGCCGCGAGCGGGTGCGCGTGGAGTTCGACGCCGAACTGCGTGAACTGACGCGCAACGCCATTGATGGGCTGCGCCTGGTGGCCGCCGGCGGACAGATCCCGAAGCCCCTGGAAGACAGCCCCAAGTGCGTGCGTTGCTCGCTGGCCGGCATCTGCCTGCCGGACGAAGTGAACTTCCTGCGCCAGCAGGACGCCTCGCCCCGGCCGCTGGCTGTGGCGCGTGATGAGGCCCTGCCGCTTTACGTGCAGGCGCGTGGAGCCAAGGTGGCGAAGAAGGGCGATACGCTCGAAGTCTTCGTCGATGACCAGAAGGCGCAGACGGTGAGATTGAACGAGGTGTCGCAACTGGTGCTGATGGGTCAGATCTACGTGACGACGCCTACGCTGCATGAACTGATGTCGAGGCAGATCCCCGTATCATGGCACTCCTTCGGCGGCTGGTTTCTTGGTCATACCGTAGGCACGGGACACAAGAACGTCGAGATACGAACGGCGCAGTATCGGACCAGCTTCGATACCAAAGCCTGTCTGCGGCTGGCCCGGGGGCTGGTCATTGCAAAGATCCAGAACCAGAAGACGCTGCTGCGCCGGAACTGGAAACAGGATGCGCCTGCGGGGGACCTTATGGACGGCTTTCAGGCCGATCTGCGCCGTGCGCAGCGTGCCGGCGATCTCGGCGAACTGCTGGGCGCGGAAGGCCAGGCGGCTGCGAGGTACTTTGGCGCATTCTCTTCCATGCTGAGCCGGGAGAAGGACGGCGAGACACTGAAGTTCGACTTCCAGACGCGCAATCGGCGTCCACCCACCGACCCCGTCAATGCGTTGTTGTCTTATGCCTACGCGCTGCTCGTCAAAACATGGACGGTGGCGCTGACCGCCGTCGGGTTCGACTGCTATCGCGGCTTCTATCATCAACCCCGCTACGGGCGGCCCGCGCTGTCGCTCGACATGATGGAGCCCTTTCGCCCATTGATCGCAGATTCGAGCGTCATCCAGGCCATCAACAATGGCGAGGTGCGTCCCAGTGATTTCATCAGCGCCGCCGGCAGCGTGGCGCTGACCAACGATGGACGCAAGCGCTTCATCGGCACATTCGAGCGTCGCCTCAGTCACGAAGTGACTCACCCGCTGTTCGGCTACCGCATCAGCTATCGGCGCCTGATGGAGCTGCAGGCGCGGTTACTGGCCCGGCATCTGCTGGGAGAACTGGACGAGTACCCGAACTTCACCACCCGGTAAGCCATGCGCGACGAACACCTGTACATCGTGGCCTACGACATCGCCGACCAGAAACGTTGGCGGCGGGTATTCAGGCTCATGAAGGGATTCGGCGACTGGCTGCAGTTCTCTGTCTTCCAGTGCCGGTTGAGCGCCCGGCGGCACGCCGAACTCGTTGCGCTCCTGGACGGCGTGATCCATCATGCGGACGATCATGTGGTCTTCATGGACATCGGTCCGGCCGACCAGGTGATGCCGCGGGTCGTAAGCTTGGGAAAGGCTTTTTCTCCCGTAGCGAGGGAGCCTGTCATCGTCTGAATCGGCTCGCCTGCGGACCACGAGCGCTGCGGTGGCTACCTACGCCCCGGGAAGCGCTCGCGGCCCACAGTTCTTTAAAAATCAACGGTTTTCCTCTTGCTCACGGCTACGGCCTGCTGGTCTGCCGATGAATGGTTCCCGTATACTCGCAGCGCTCGCACGGACGTCGGCAAGTCCTTGTCGAGCATCAGTTCCTGGACGGGGCTGTTATCCGCGGCATTTTGCCGCGGCCTCATTGAAGCATCCCATCCGGAGATGTCATCACCCGGTCGCCGGTGGTTATCCGCGGCATTTTGCCGCGGCCTCATTGAAGCCGCTTTGCCATTACCTTTTCCTCCGGTCCAATGCTTCGTTATCCGCGGCATTTTGCCGCGGCCTCATTGAAGCGCTTTACGGGCTGTTAAACCTTCGAGGGGTGAATCATGTTATCCGCGGCATTTTGCCGCGGCCTCATTGAAGCAAACCGCAGCGGTGGGCGGGCGCTCCCTTACTGGAGGGTTATCCGCGGCATTTTGCCGCGGCCTCATTGAAGCGGTATGAAGTTATCCGCCCGAGTGTGCGCTCGTAGTGTTATCCGCGGCATTTTGCCGCGGCCTCATTGAAGCTTCATGAAAACATATCTCTAGTGAGGAATTGACAATGACGTTATCCGCGGCATTTTGCCGCGGCCTCATTGAAGCTGGGGATGTGGCAGTACCGGCTACAGCCGGGTACGTGTTATCCGCGGCATTTTGCCGCGGCCTCATTGAAGCGATGCCTCCGCTGAACTGCGAGTCGGCGTCTTTCAGGTTATCCGCGGCATTTTGCCGCGGCCTCATTGAAGCCACGTTGCGCGTGATCGTCTGGCGCGTACCGGCGGGGTTATCCGCGGCATTTTGCCGCGGCCTCATTGAAGCCGTGGGGCGAGAAGCTGGCGTGGTCTGGTGAGATTAGTTATCCGCGGCATTTTGCCGCGGCCTCATTGAAGCCAAACTGGCGCGCAAGGAAGATGAAGAAGTGCAGTTGTTATCCGCGGCATTTTGCCGCGGCCTCATTGAAGCCTTGATGTAACTGTGCTAGGTGGTCCCTTGTGGACCGTTATCCGCGGCATTTTGCCGCGGCCTCATTGAAGCGACCAAACTGACCGGCCATGGTGTGGCGGCAGATGATGTTATCCGCGGCATTTTGCCGCGGCCTCATTGAAGCGGCGTTGGCAGCTACGCAGATCACTCCGCTGATGTGGTTATCCGCGGCATTTTGCCGCGGCCTCATTGAAGCATTGTAGTTTAGGTGAGCCGTCTAAGACTCGTCAGTCGTTATCCGCGGCATTTTGCCGCGGCCTCATTGAAGCATTCGACAAGTGCCGTTCGATCTGCCCGGTGGAATGTTATCCGCGGCATTTTGCCGCGGCCTCATTGAAGCCAGCATCTGATATGCCCCGATAATGCAGCCGTTGTCGGTTATCCGCGGCATTTTGCCGCGGCCTCATTGAAGCACGGGCTGCGTTCGAGAGTGCGGATCGCTGCGAAACAGCTTCTGGCAATACTGGCATCGGCAGCGTCGGATTCTTTTCACTGGGCGAGGTCCTCCTGACCTCATCATGTCCAACGGCGGCCGCGCTCATCCCGGCCAGCACGGCTACGGAATCACGACTCCGCCGCGACTTCAAAAACGTCTACATTCAACCCGGAATCTTGTTCAAGTCACGCTGGAATCAGCGTTCACGTTGCCGTGGAAACCTTGATCACCATGAGTCGGAGTATGGGCTTAGGGGCATCGACAGGTGAGAGATCGGATATGCAGGTCCGGACAAGGCCGTCCGTGCTTGGCTGCTGCAGGGAAGGATGCCACGACTGCAGCCGCCGCAGGCGGCAAGGTCACGCTCTCGATCCACAGCAACCCGCCCGGCTCGGAGACGGGGTTGGGGAGGCTACCCCGAAGATTGGAGATTCGAGGCGGCAAGGGATTACGCGTGGACCCCACGAGCGTATAATTCCCTTCATTCTTCGTGACCATGTCCGGTACGGCGTTGATGCAACCCACTCCACAGCTGCTAACTGAACTGGCCTCCAGATATGTCTGGTGGAAGCCTGCGGCGCAGGCTATCCAGATGCCCGACCGTGTGGTGGCGCAAACGATGAATATCGGCAGCTACCACGATGTTCAGCGGCTCATGGACCAGGTGGATGAGAC
>JAJFKF010000074.1 GCA_021773365.1 Gammaproteobacteria bacterium
TGGGCTACCGCATTCGTCAGAACAGAAAACTGCCACCGGATGAGCGCACCTCACCCATTCTGGGCAGGCTGGTCGAACAGGGCAGGTTCGGGCAGAAGACCGGCAAGGGCTATTACCGCTACGAGGGCCGCAAACGCATTGCGGACCCTGAAGTGGTGGCCTTAATAGAGGAGGTCTCACGCGAGCTGGGCATTGCCCGCCGTCCGCTTTCCGACGGCGAAATCCTCACAAGACTGCTGCATCCGCTGGTGAACGAAGGCGCGAAGATCGTCGAGGACGGCACGGCCATGCGCGTCAGCGATGTCGATGTGGTCTATGTGAGCGGCTACGGCTTCCCGGCCTACAAAGGTGGCCCGATGTACTGGGCCGAGAGTGAGGGGCTGGACCGCGTGGTGGCCACAATGCGCGCGCTGGCGCCGAAACGAGGCGCACGCTGGGCGCCGTCCGCCTTGCTGGAACGTCTGGCGCAGGAAGGGCAGGGGTGGAGCGGCCTGCAGGGAAGGTAGCCGGCGGCGCTCATATGAGCGTATAGTATCGCTCAAATGAGCGAACGCCCGACAACATATGGCAATCACCTTTCCGCGTTGCTGACAGGACGGCTAACGGTTCGCGAGCCGGAGCAATGGCACGCACGGTTGCTCGAAGGCCTGCCCGCCAGGGCAGTGGATGCGGTCAAGGCGCGCGCGGAACTCACCGATGCGGAAGTCGCTTTGCTTTTGGGGCTCAGCGAAGCGACGTTGCGTCGCCTGCGTTCGGCAGGCGCGCCGCTGGACGCCGCTACCAGCGACCGGCTTTATCGTTTCTCGAAGGTGCTCGCTGTCGCCATGGATGTCCTCGAAAGCGGCCACAACGCGGTGACATGGCTGCGCCGTACCCAGCCTGGCCTGGGCGGAAGGGTGCCGCTCGACCTGCTGGTGACGCAGGCAGGCGCGGAGGAAGTTGAAACGCTGCTGCACCGGATCGAATACGGGGTGTACACGTGAAGGTGTACAGGCTGGTCAAGGCGCGACATGCCGATGAAGCTGTCTCGGGGAAGGGTGCCCAACTGTACGGCGGCCGGTGGAATCCACCCGGATTTGAGGTGGTGTATGCGGCCGAGTCCCGCGCACTCGCGGTGCTGGAGATGTTTGTACATCTGCCGCTGGAGGCGCGCGACCTGCATTTTCTTCTGTATGAAATCACGCTGCCAAAAGGGGCCCGATCACATCGCCCGCGAACCTCCCGACCGGGGTATCACCCGATGCGCGTCACCCAGGAGAACGGACGCTCGTGGCTGGAGCGCGGTACGACACTGGCGCTGATCGCGCCATCGGTCATCGTGCCGCAGGAGACCAATGTCGTTCTCAACGTCCGCCATCCGCAGTTTCAGCGCGTGCGGGTGTCGGAGCCGCAGCCGTTCTCATTCGATTCAAGATTGTGGAAGGGCTGAGGCTCCGGGCTGGCCTCACTTGTCCGAGGAACCCTTATGAACGCCGTTATGGAACTGGAAACCTGGCCCCGCCGCCGCGGGACACGGCGCATTTTATCGAAGGTCAGACAGTGACCTGATCATCCGCTGAAATTCCTGCCAGCTCATATCCGCGCCTGAAGTCGCGGATATGTTTCTCCATCCATATCCGCGCCTGCTCGCCGTCACCCTTGCCGATGGCGGCGAGCAGTTTGCGCTGTGCCTCGATGATGCGCGTCCTGGCCTGCGGCACCTGGTCGATCATCTGCGCCAGGGTGGGGGAGAGCAGGCGTGTGAGGGGGGCCTGCGCCAGGACGAGTACTTCGTTCTGGCTGGAGCGCGCCAGCGCACGGAAGAAATCCACCACCGTGGCCACGGCCTCGCGGCTGTTCCCGCCGGCGGCCTCGAAGCGTGCGATGAGCTGTGTCAGTTCCTCCAGTTGGTCCGCATCGCGCTTGCGCGCGGCCAGCGCCGCTGTCTGCGGTTCGACGATCATCATGGCTTCCCAGACTTCATAGAAGGTCACCCCGCCCAGCGCCAATGCACGGCTGACGCCCGAGGCGACGTCCGCTGTCCGCGGGTGCGCGATGCGCAGGCGCTTGCTGCCGGGTCGGCGCGTGATCAGCCCTTTACTCTGCAGTTCGCGCAGCGCCTCGCGCACGGTGGAGCGGTTCACGGCGAACTGGCGGGCGAGGTGAACCTCGCCGGGAAGGGGGTCACCGTCCTTCAGGGTACCGGCCATGACCTTCTCTTCCACGGCTGCGGCAATGCGCCGGTAGGCAGGATCGACCTGGACTGGCTCGAAGATATCCATATAACTTATTGAATCTTAAATAAATAATGGCAGAATGCGACGGTTCGGGCTCAACCCTGGGCGGCTTGCGATCTGTCGGATTGTCCGACAAAATGCCGCCCAGTCAACCCTTGGCGGCAGGAGACCCCATGAACACCTTCGACTTCGGTCTGGGCGAGAGCATCGATCTGATGCGTCAGACCGTCAGCGACTTCGCACGCGAGCAGATCGCGCCGCGCGCCGATGAGATCGACCGCAGCAATAAATTTCCGCGCGATCTGTGGCCGCAGCTCGGTGAACTCGGCCTGCTCGGCCTGACCGTGGAGGAATCCTACGGCGGCGCCGGCATGGGTTATCTCGAGCATGTGGTGGCGATGGAGGAAATCAGCCGCGCCAGTGCCTCGGTGGGCTTGTCGTATGGCGCGCACTCCAACCTCTGCGTCAATCAGCTGCGGCGCTGGGGAACGGATGAACAGAAACAGCGCTACCTGCCGAAACTCATCAGCGGCGAGCACCTGGGCGCCCTGGCCATGAGCGAGTCGGGCGCTGGTTCCGATGTGGTCGGCATGCGCATGCGCGCCGAACGGCGCGGCGATGTTTTTGTGCTCAACGGCAGCAAGATGTGGATCACCAACGGGCCGGAAGCGGATGTGGTGGTTTTTTACGCCACGCTGGATCCGGCGCTGGGGCCCAAGGGCATTACCGCCTTCGTGGTCGAGAAAGACATGCCGGGTTTCTACTCGGCGCAGAAGCTCGACAAGCTGGGCATGCGCGGCTCTGACACTTCCGAACTGGTGTTCAAGGACTGCGAAATTCCCGCCGCCAATGTACTGGGCGAACCGGGGCAGGGCGCGAAGGTGCTCATGAGCGGTCTCGACTACGAGCGCGTGGTGCTGGCAGGCGGTCCGCTGGGCATCATGCAAGCCTGCCTGGACCTGGTGCTGCCCTATGTGCACGAGCGCAAGCAGTTCGGCCAGCCCATCGGCGAGTTCCAGTTGATGCAGGCTAAACTCGCCGACATGTACACCACGCTCAATGCCTGCCGCGCCTACGTTTATGCGGTGGCGCGCGCCTGCGACCGCGGACAGACCACGCGCTTCGATGCGGCCGGTTGCATTCTCTATGCGGCCGAGAAGGCGACGCAGTGCGCACTGCAGGCCATCCAGGCCCTGGGCGGCAATGGCTATATCAATGAATATCCGGCGGGGCGGCTGCTGAGGGACGCAAAACTGTATGAGATCGGCGCCGGCACCAGCGAAGTGCGGCGCATGCTGATCGGGCGCGAACTGTTCGCGGCGACCTCGGCGTGAACGGGATCGGGGGCTGCGGGATGCGGGGACGCTGACATGCCGGTCATTCAATCTGCCCTTGCCGCGGATTCCGATGAGATCCGGCGCAATACGGAAGTCAACAGCAGGCTGGCCCAGGAACTGCGTGCGCTCATTGCCCGCATCAGCCAGGGCGGCAGCGAGCAGGCGCGCAACAAACATACGGCCCGCGGCAAACTGCTGGTGCGCACGCGCATCGACCGGTTGCTCGATCCCGGCTCGCCGTTCCTGGAGATCGGCCAGCTCGCCGGCCACGAACTGTATGACGACTGGATTCCCGCCGGCGGACTGGTAGCCGGCATCGGCCGAGTGAACGGCGTTGAATGCATGGTCGCCGCCAACGACGCCACGGTGAAAGGCGGCAGCTACTACCCGGTTACCGTCAGAAAGCATCTGCGCGCCCAGGAAATCGCGCAGGACAATCATCTGCCCTGCATCTACCTGGTGGACTCCGGCGGCGCCTTCCTGCCGTTGCAGGATGAGGTGTTTCCTGATCGCGAGCACTTCGGCCGCATCTTCTACAACCAGGCGCAGATGTCCGCGCGCGGCATTCCGCAACTGGCCGTGGTCATGGGTTCGTGCACCGCCGGTGGCGCTTACGTCCCGGCCATGTGCGACGAAAGCATCATTGTGCGCAACCAGGGCACCATCTTCCTCGGCGGTCCGCCGCTGGTGAAGGCCGCCACCGGCGAGGTTGTCGATGCCGAGGCGCTGGGCGGCGGCGATGTGCACAGCCGTACCTCGGGCGTCACCGATTACCTGGCCGACAATGATGCGCATGCGCTGGTCATGGCCAGGCAGCTGGTGGCCAATCTCAACCGCGCGGCGCCGCCGCCGGCCAGCCGCCCGTCGCGGCCGCCGAAGTACGTTGCGGAAGAACTCTACGGCGTGATTCCGCGCGAGACGCGCTTTCCCTACGATGTACGCGAGATCATCGCGCGCCTGGTGGACGGCTCGGAGTTCGACGAGTTCAAGGCGCTGTATGGCAAGACGCTGGTCTGCGGCTTCGCCCACATCGAGGGTCAGCTGTGCGGCATCATCGCCAACAACGGCATCCTGTTCTCCGAGTCCGCGCTGAAAGGCGCGCACTTCATCGAGCTGTGCAACCGCCGCCGCATTCCGCTGGTGTTCCTGCAGAACATCACCGGCTTCATGGTCGGGCGCAAGTACGAGAACGCCGGCATTGCCCGCGACGGCGCGAAGATGGTGACCGCCGTGGCCGGGGCGACGGTGCCAAAGTTCACCGTCATCATCGGTGGCTCGTTTGGCGCAGGCAACTACGCCATGTGCGGGCGCGCCTACGGTGGCCGCTTCCTGTGGATGTGGCCCAATGCGCGCATCTCCGTCATGGGCGGCGAGCAGGCGGCAACGGTCCTGGCCATCGTCAAGCGCGATGGCCTGCAGGGGCGCGGCAAGGAGTGGCCGGAAGATGAAGAGAAGGCCTTTCGCGATGAGATTGGCAGTCAGTACGAGCGGCAGGGGCATCCTTACTATGCCTCGGCGCGATTGTGGGATGACGGAGTGATTGATCCGGTGGATACGCGGCGGGTACTGGCATTGGCGCTGGCTGCTGCGCGCAACAGACCTGATGCAGGGGAAGGGCCGTACGGGATATTCAGGATGTGAGGAAAGACAACGCATGTTCAACCGCCTGCTGATTGCCAACCGGGGGGAAATTGCCTGCCGCGTCATCCGCACCGCCAAACGGATGGGCATCCACACCATTGCCGTGTACTCCGATGCCGACGCGCAGGCCATGCACGTGCAGATGGCGGATGAAGCCGTGCGCATCGGTCCCGCCCCGGCGCCCGAGAGCTACCTCGACACCGCCGCCATCCTGCAGGCGGCGAAAAGTACCGGCGCCCAGGCCATCCATCCCGGCTATGGATTTCTGTCCGAGAATGCCGAATTTGCCGAAGCCTGTGCGCAGGCAGGCGTGACGTTCATCGGGCCGCCGCCCGCTGCCATTCGCGCCATGGGGTCGAAGATCGGCGCCAAGCAGCTCATGGAGTCCTCCGGCGTGCCGCTGGTGCCGGGCTATCACGGTGACGAACAGGATGCCGACAAACTTGCCGTCCATGCCGGGACCATTGGCTATCCGGTACTCATCAAGGCTTCCGCCGGTGGTGGCGGCAAGGGCATGCGGATCGTGGAGAAGGCGGAGGATTTTCGTGCCGCGCTCGATGGCGCGCGACGTGAGGCGCTGAAGTCCTTTGGCGACGACCGTGTGCTGGTGGAGCGCTACCTGGAGCGGCCGCGGCACATCGAGATCCAGGTCTTTGCGGACGCGCAGGGCAATTGCATACATTTATATGAGCGCGACTGCTCCATCCAGCGCCGGCACCAGAAGATCATCGAGGAGGCGCCGGCGCCTGGTCTGACCGCTGCGCGTCGCCAGGCCATGGGGGCCGCTGCGATCAAGGCCGCGCGCGCCGTGGGTTATGTCGGCGCCGGCACCGTGGAGTTCATTGCGGCAGGGGATGAGTTCTTCTTCATGGAAATGAACACCCGCCTGCAGGTGGAGCATCCGGTCACCGAGGCCATCACCGGGCTGGACCTGGTGGAGTGGCAGCTGCGGGTGGCAGCCGGCGAACCGCTACCGCTGCAGCAGGAGAAGGTGCCGCTGCAGGGTCATGCCATCGAAGTTCGTTTGTATGCGGAGAATCCGGCGCGTGAGTTTCTGCCCTCCACCGGCAGGCTGACCACACTGCGCTGGCCGCCGGAGCAGCTGGCGCGTATCGACACAGGCGTACGTCAGGGCGATGAGGTGACGGTGTACTACGATCCGATGATCGCCAAGCTCATCGTGCACGGCGCCGGTCGCGATAGCGCCCTGGAGGGACTGCAGGCGGCACTGGCCGCCTGCGAGATCGAGGGCGTCAGGACCAATCTGCAGCTGCTGCGCGCCATCGCGGCCCACCCGGCTTTCGCGGCCGGGGGCATTCACACGGGCTTCATTGCTGAACATCATGCCGACCTGTTCGCCGCTGCTGCCTCCGCCGTATCGGCAGGTGATCGGGGGGGTGGTGAAGATGCGTCTCCGGCATCGCCCTGGGCGCAGGCAGACGGCTGGCGCCTCAACCTGGCCCGCGCCGCGATTCGTTTGCCGGATGCCGATGAGGCGGATGGTGGTGCGGCGGCCGCAGCTGGCGGTGGGCAGGACGGCAACGTCACGGCGCCCATGCCCGGACAGGTGCTGCAGGTCAACGTCAAGGCCGGCGATACGGTCACTCGAGGTCAGGCGCTGCTGGTGCTGGAGGCGATGAAGATGGAGCACACCATCCTGGCCCCGACCGACGGCGTGGTGGAGTCGATCCCCTTCGCCGTCGGCGCGCGGGTGGAGGAGGGCGCGCAATTGCTGATCCTGCGGCCGGCGCAGGCCTGACTCGAGTGAAAGAGTTTGAATTGGCCTGAAATGGCCTGAACGGGCCCGAACAGGTCTGAATTGGCCAGCTGGCGGCAATGACACTGACTTGAGCACAGTCCTTGCGTTGGCGAAGGCAACGCCGGGCTCGGTCTGAGGGGCGGGGAGGGGTTTGCGGGGACCGGCCGCAAGACCCCTTTTTACTCCGCAGTCCCTGCTTCGCAAAAAGCCCTGGGTGCCCTTCCTGGGCACCCGTTCGGTGCTGTGCACCGAACCCATGGGGGCCTTGGGAAAAACCATCCATGGTTTTTCACATCCCCG
>JAJFKF010000075.1 GCA_021773365.1 Gammaproteobacteria bacterium
TAACCCACTTTCTTTGGCACCCCCCCCCTTTATTTGTTGTAAACCACCCCCTCCCCGTACCGCACCCCGCCAGTACCACAATCACCGATAAAACAATGCCCAAACGTACAGACCTGGAAAGCATCCTGATCATAGGCGCCGGCCCCATCGTTATCGGCCAGGCCTGCGAATTCGACTACTCCGGCGCCCAGGCCTGCAAGGCGCTGCGTGAGGAGGGGTATCGCGTCATCCTGGTCAACTCCAACCCCGCGACCATCATGACCGACCCGGAGATGGCCGATGCGGTGTACATCGAGCCGGTGAACTGGCGCACCATCGCTCGCATCATCGAGAAGGAGCGTCCCAGTGCACTGCTGCCCACCATGGGCGGACAAACGGGGCTGAACACCGCCCTGGATCTGGTGCGTGAAGGCGTACTGGAGAAGTACAACGTCGAACTGATCGCCGCCTCGCGAGAAGCCATCGACATGGCCGAGGACCGCGAGCGGTTCCGCAACGCCATGCGCGAGATAGGACTTGAAGTGCCACAGGCGCGTCTGGCGCACAGCATGGAAGAGGCACTGGCCGTGCAGGCCGAGATCGGCTATCCGACGGTGATCCGGCCTTCCTTTACGCTGGGTGGATCCGGCGGTGGCATCGCCTACAACCGCGAGGAGTTCGAGACCATTGTCGCGCGGGGCCTGGAAGCCTCGCCCACCAACGAGATCCTGCTGGAGGAATCGGTTATCGGCTGGAAGGAATTCGAGATGGAGGTGGTGCGCGATCACAAGGACAACTGCATCATCGTCTGTTCCATTGAGAATTTCGATCCCATGGGCGTGCACACCGGCGATTCGATCACCGTGGCGCCGGCGCAGACGCTGACCGACCGGGAATACCATCGCTTGCGTGACGCTTCCATTGCCGTGTTGCGCAAGATCGGCGTCGACACCGGCGGCTCGAATGTGCAGTTCGCCATCAGCCCGAAGGATGGCCGGGTGCTGGTCATCGAGATGAATCCGCGCGTCTCGCGCTCCTCGGCACTGGCTTCCAAGGCCACCGGCTTTCCCATCGCCAAGGTGGCCGCGAAGCTGGCCGTGGGTTACACCCTCGACGAACTGAAGAACGACATCACCGGCGGCGCTACGCCGGCTTCCTTCGAACCGACCATCGATTACGTCGTTACCAAGATTCCACGCTTCACTTTCGAGAAATTTCCCGGCGCGAACACCCGCCTCACCACACAGATGAAATCGGTGGGCGAGGCCATGGCCATTGGACGTACTTTCCAGGAATCGTTGCAGAAGGCCCTGCGCAGCCTGGAGACCGGTGCCGATGGTCTGGTTGAGCGCGTGACCCTGCCCCTGAGCGAGGATGCGGAGAATGCGCTGGCCTACGAGCTGAACATGCCCGGCCCGGACCGGCTGCTGTATGCCGCCGATGCGTTGCGCGCCGGCTGGACGCTGGAAAAAGTGGCGGGCCTGACCGGTATTGATCCGTGGTTTCTCGACCAGATTCACGACCTGCTCGCTGAAGAGGCGGCCGTGCGCGCCGGTGGCGTCGACAGTCTGGATGCCGCGCGGCTTCGCGCCCTGAAGCGCAAAGGCTTCTCCGACAGCCGCCTGGCCCTGCTGGCCGGCACCGATGAGCCGACGATCCGTCGCCGCCGCCACAAGGCGGGCGTGCTTCCGGTCTACAAACGCGTGGATACCTGCGCCGCGGAATTCGCCACATCGACCGCATACCTTTACTCCACCTATGAAGAGGAGTGCGAGGCGGACCCTTCCTCCCGGCGCAAGATCATGATCCTCGGCGGCGGTCCCAACCGCATCGGCCAGGGGATCGAGTTTGATTATTGCTGCGTGCACGCCGCGCTGGCGCTGCGCGAGGACGGATTCGAGACCATCATGGTCAACTGCAATCCCGAAACCGTATCTACGGACTACGACACCTCCGACCGGTTGTATTTCGAGCCGCTGACGTTTGAAGACGTCATGGAGATCATTGCCAGGGAGAAGCCCGAGGGGGTGATCGTGCAGTACGGCGGACAGACACCGTTGAAGCTGGCAAGGGAACTCGCCGCCGCTGGCGCGCCGATCATCGGTACTACGCCCGATTCGATCGATGTTGCCGAGGACCGCGAACGTTTCCAGCAGCTGGTTAAGTCCCTTGGGCTCAAGCAGCCGGCCAACGCCACGGCGCGTACCGAAGACCAGGCCGTGGAGCTGGCCCGCGAAGTGGGGTTCCCGCTGGTGGTGCGGCCTTCGTACGTGCTGGGTGGGCGCGCCATGGAAGTGGTGTTTACCGAGGAGGACCTGCGCGCCTACATGACTGACGCGGTGAAGGTTTCCAACGACAGTCCCGTGTTGCTCGACCGCTTCCTGGATCTGGCCACGGAAGTTGACGTCGATGCCATCTGCGATGGCGAAACCGTGCTCATCGGCGGCATCATGGAACACGTTGAACAGGCGGGTGTGCATTCCGGCGATTCGGGCTGTTCATTGCCGCCCAACGGACTCAGTGCGGCGGTGCAGGCTGAGCTGCGTGAACAAACCCGCAAGCTGGCGCATGCGCTGAAGGTCGTCGGCCTGATGAACATCCAGTTCGCCATCCAGAACGGCATCGTCTACATTCTGGAGGTCAATCCTCGCGCCTCACGCACCGTACCCTTCGTATCCAAGGCAACGGGCGTGCAGCTGGCCAAGCTGGCTGCCCGTGTAATGAGCGGGCGCAAGCTCGCCGAACTTGGATTTACCAGTGAGCGCATCCCTGCCTACTATTCAGTCAAGGAAGCAGTGTTTCCCTTTAATAAATTTCCGGAGGCCGATCCGATCCTCGGGCCTGAAATGAAATCCACCGGCGAGGTCATGGGCACCGGGCGCAGTTTTGGCGAGGCCTATGCCAAGGCGCAGTCCGCATCGGGCGTGATTTTGCCGGCCGGCGGGGTATGCTTCATCAGTGTGCGTGACCGCGACAAACCTGTGGCGGCGGAATTGGCTCATCGCCTGGTGGCT
>JAJFKF010000076.1 GCA_021773365.1 Gammaproteobacteria bacterium
ATTCGAGTCGCGAGCGCAATGTGGAATTGCACAGCGGCGAGGCCGTCTTCCGCGTAGCGCGTGAAGCATCGCGACCCTTCCAGGTCCACACGCCCACCGCGATCGTTCGCGCGGTCGGCACCCGGTTCAATGTGAATCAGCAGCCGTCCGGCACGGTCGTCTCCGTGCTGGAAGGACGCGTGCGTGTCGTGACGCAGCTGCAGAATCAACCAGGGCTTGCTGCTCCCGTTGATCCCGGCATCCAGGATCTGAAAGCCGGAGAAGAGGCCAAGGTGGAGTCCACGGGCCGCATCCGGAAAAAGGCGCTGCCGGATGTGATCAGTGCGGCCGCCTGGCAGCGCAGGAATCTGAAGTTCCAGGAGACGCCACTTGAGAACATCGTGGCGCAGATCAACCGGTACAGCGCGCTGAAGCTACGACTGGAGGATGCGCAGATCGGCAGCCGGCTCTACGGCGGTATCTTCGACGCTACCGATCCGGAATCGCTGGCCGCGGTGCTGGAGCGGGAACCGGATCTAGTGGTGGAGCGCCGGGCAGACGAGATCATCGTGCGCCGGCAGTAAAATAAACGCGGAGTCTTCATATGTTCTACAAACTGGGTCTGTCGCTTGCTGGAGCCGCCCTGGCTCTGTCGGGCGCCATCGCGCTGGCCGGAGAGGGTGGGAAGGCTGCTGATGGCAAAGAGGCCTTCGGGATAGGAGAGCCCGCCCCGGAATTCCGCGCCGGACGCTGGCTGAACGGCCCTGTCGTCGAACGCTTCGAGCCCGGCCGGATCTATGTGATGGAGTTCTGGGCCACCTGGTGCGGTCCCTGCCGCGCGGCCATGCCTCATTTGAGTGAGCTGGCGCGCAAGCACGCGGATCGTGTGACCATCATCGGCGTGGATATCCTGGAGAAGGGCGACGATCCGCTGAAAATTGACGCCAAGGTCGACCGCTTCATGGCCGATGGCGGCAATGCGATGAAATATCCGGTGTGCCGCGACACCTCCGATCTGTACCTGACAAACGAATGGTACAAGCGCTCCGGCTCGCCGGGCATTCCCGCAACGATTGTCGTGGACGGCAAAGGCAACATCGCCTGGCTGGGAAATCCCGCAGCGGGTCTGGACAAGGCGCTCGATGATCTGGTGGCCGGGACCTTTGACTACAAGGCCTCCGCCGTGGATGCCGGGCAGAAGTTCAGCAAGGCCGAGGAATTGAACGCGGTGCTGGTCCCTGTCTTCGACGCGCTGCAGGCGAAGGAATGGGCCAGGGTGGTGAAGCTGGCCGATGAGGCAGCGGCGCGCGATGAGAAGTACCGGACCCTCCTGCGGCTCCCGCGCTACCAGGCGCTGCTGCACGTCGATGAGGAAGAAGCCCGCAAGAGCGCGCACACCGCCATGGCCGGGCAGCGAATGGCGCGTGAGATGGCCACGATCATTGCGAAAGAGGATGGCCTCTCAAAGGAAACATACGCGCTGGCCTTCCGCGCCGTGGATGGCCAGACGGACGGCGCGTCGATGCTGGCGCTGGCATCGCTGAACTTCAGGCTGGGCCAGCCGTCAAAGGCCGTGGAGCTGCAACAGCAGCTGATTGAAATCGTCAGGAGCATGAACGCGCTTCCGGTGGATATGGAGCCGCTGGAAGAGGATCTGAAGAAGTATCAGGAAGCCGTTCGGGCCGCCGCTCCACCGCGTTGAAACCAGGGGGCGGGCGGGTAAGCTGAAGCAACACTGGAGTGAGCTGCAAACCGATATGCAACTTTGACCAGCACTCTGGACGAATCGGCGTCGAATCCAGATCAGCGGACGTATCGAATACTTCAAGAGGTAACGCTGACTTGTTGCCCCAAGGGGTGGCCTTACCTGGACGCCGATGCGGTCAATATTGAAAGTCGGTTTACAGGAGTGTCAGGTTGGAGCGCAGGGACTGACTCGCTCCGGCAGTTGACTGCTTCAGCAGAGAATTTATTCAATATCTACAAATAGTTACGCGCATAAAGCACCGTACGTGCTTGTCGGCGCTTCCTATAGACATGTAAAGAAATATCGCTTTTCTTTACATGTCGGCGTAACGTGTCAAAAAATCACGTTTTTCTTTCCATATGGCCGCCTCTCTTCCCCCTCTTCCTTTATCGGGTCATCCGACCCTGGAGACACCGGCCGTGCTGCGCCAGGTGGCCCGGGCGCACCGGCACTTGGCGGAGCTGAAGGGGGCGGTGGCCACGATTCCCACCGAAAACATCCTGATAGATACGCTGGCCCTGCAGGAAGCCAAAGACTCCTCCGCCATCGAAAATATCATCACCACTGACGATGAGCTGTTCCAGACTGATAGCGTCGCTGGAGAGTTCGCCAGCCTGGCGGCCAAAGAAGTGCATCGTTACGCATATGCGCTGCGAGTCGGTTTCGAGCGTGTGCGAAAACAAGGATTCATTCGTCTCGATGACATCCTGGCGGTGCAGGCGGCGCTGGAAGCCAATCGCCCCGGCCTGCGGAAGCTCCCGGGCACCGTTCTGAAGAACGCCGAGACCGGCGCGGTCGTCTATGAACTGCCCCAGAGCGCCATCGAAGTGTCGGTGCTGATGGATAACTTCGTCACGCACCTGAACCGCGCCGAATCAGGCAATCTCGATCCGCTGGTGCAAATGGCCATCCTGCACTATCAGTTCGAAAGCATTCATCCTTTCTACGACGGCAACGGACGTACGGGCCGAATCCTGAACCTGCTGCATCTTGTGCTGAACGGGCTCATGGACATTCCTGTGCTGTACCTGAGCCGCTATATCGTCCGGCGGAAAGAGGATTACTACAAAGGTCTGCAAGCCGTGCGCGACAGCGGCGCGATCGAGGCATGGATTCTCTACATGCTGCGCGGCGTGGAGGAAACCTCCATCGATACCCTGAGGCGCGTGAGCGGCATCCGCACGCTGATGCAAAAGACAAAAGAGCGACTGCAGGTCGAGCTGCCAAAAATCTATAGCCAGGAATTACTGAACAATCTGTTCCGCCATCCCTACACCAAGATCGAATTTGTCCAGCACGACCTGAGCGTTTCCCGCCCTACAGCCATGAAATATCTGGATGCACTGGCGATAGCCGGGATCGTGCGCAAGGTGAAGATTGGACGGACCAACTTCTATATCAACGCCCCGCTGTTTGACCTACTTGGCTCGTAGCTGCAAACCGACATCAAACTTTGAGCAGCACGCTGGACGAATCGGGCTCTGACGGACCTTCTCAGTGACTGCACGGGATTTCAGGCCTGCAGCTGATCAAGCAGCGTCGCGGCCTGTTCGAAACGCTCGGCTTCCTCGTCCGCATCCCATTCAAAGCGTAATTTCAGCGGCCCATCCAGTCGATAGTCGTCGGGGTTGCGCTGAATCAGGCGAATGAGCACGGCCGGCTCGACGCTGCTGTCCTCGGTGAACAGGATGTAGCCGCCGTAGGGGCCGGCATCGACTTTCTGCAGGCCCAGGGCGCGGGCGCGCAGCTTCAGGGCAGCAATTCTGTACAGATTGCGCGCGGCCGGGGGCAGGGGGCCGAAGCGGTCGATCATTTCGGACTGCAGGTCATCCAGCGCCTCGGTGTCCGCGGCGTTGGCGATGCGTTTGTACAGCGTCAGGCGCAGATGAATGTCGGCGACGTAGTCTTCCGGCAGCAGGGCGGGCACATGCAGTTCGATCTCCGGGCCGCCGCGGTATCCGCCTTCCAGGTCCGGCTCCTTGCCGGATTGCAGTGACTTCACAGCCCGGTCCAGCAGTTCGGTGTAGAGATTGAAACCGATCTCCTGAATCTGACCGCTTTGCTCCTCGCCCAGCAGTTCGCCGGTGCCGCGGATCTCCAGGTCATGCGTGGCCAGCGTGAAGCCGGCGCCAAGATCTTCCAGAGACTCGATGGCCTCCAGCCGCTTGACCGCATCGGCGGTCATGGCGCCCTTGGGCGGGGCGATGAGATAGGCGTAGGCGCGATGGTGCGAACGCCCCACACGCCCGCGCAGCTGGTGCAACTGCGCCAGGCCGAAGCGGTCGGCGCGATCAATGATGATGGTGTTGGCCGTGGGCACGTCGATGCCGCTTTCAATGATGGTGGTGCACATCAGCAGATTGAAGCGACGGTGGTAGAAGTCGAGCATCAGCTGCTCCAGATCCCGTTCGCGCATCTGGCCATGACCCACGCGTACGCTCGCTTCCGGCACCAGTTCAGCCAGTTCCTGTGCCCGCCGTTCGATGGATTCCACGCTGTTGTGTACGAAGTAGATCTGGCCGCCGCGCCGGATTTCACGCAGGCAGGCCTCGCGTACCTGGCCGCCATTCCATTCGGTGACAAAGGTCTGGATGGCGGTGCGTTCCGCCGGCGGTGTGGTGATCAGCGACAGATCGCGGATGCCGCCCAGCGCCATGTTCAGTGTGCGTGGAATGGGTGTGGCGGTGAGGGTGAGCATGTCCACCTCGGCGCGCAGCGCCTTGAGCTTCTCCTTGTCGCGTACGCCGAAGCGATGCTCCTCATCGACGATGACCAGACCCAGGTCCTTGAAGGACACATTGGCGTGCAGCAGGCGGTGAGTGGCAATGACGATGTCCACCTCACCACGCTTCAGGCCGGCGACGGTTTGTTCGGTTTCTTTGGCCGTACGGAAGCGCGACAGTACTTCCAGCCGCACCGGCCAGTCGGCGAAGCGGTCACTGAAATTCTGGAAGTGCTGCTGCGCCAGGAGCGTGGTGGGGACCAGCACCGCCACCTGGCGGCCGGCCTGCACCGCGACGAAGGCCGCGCGCAGGGCAACTTCGGTCTTGCCGAAACCCACGTCGCCGCAGACCACCCGGTCCATGGGCTGGTCCGACTGCAGGTCACCCACCACCTGTTCGATGGCCTGTGCCTGATCCGGAGTTTCCTCGAATGGGAACGCCGCCGCGAACGAACGATAGTCGCCTTCCTGGGCTCGCAGGCTGACGCCCTTGCGTGCGGCGCGGCGCGAGTACAGATCGAGCAGTTCCGCCGCCACATCGCGGATGCGTTGCGCGGCCTTGCGGCGGGCCTTCTGCCACTGTTCACTGCCCAGCTTGTGCAACGGCGCGGTTTCCGCCGGTGCGCCGGTGTAGCGGCTGACCCGTTCCAGTGCATGTACGGGCACGTAGAGCTTGTCGCCGCCCGCGTATACCAGCACCAGGAACTCGCCACGCTCGCCGGCGATCTCCATGACCTGCAGGCCCTGGTAGCGGCCCACGCCGTAGTCTTCGTGTACCACCGGCGCGCCCAGCGTCAGGTCCGTCAGTTCCTTCAGGATGGCGGCCGGATCGCGTTCGGCACGGCGGCGGCGACGTTCCTGCTGGGCGCGTTCGCCGAAGATCTGCTCCTCGGTCAACAGCGCCAGCGAGGGGTCTTCCAGCAGCAGCGCGCCGGCAGTAGATGAGACGGTCAACCCCAGCCGGGCCTCACTGTCGAGAAAGGCCTGCCAGCCGTCGACCTGCTGCGTCTGGATCCTGCGGCCGCGCAGCAGCTCCAGCAGTACTTCGCGGCGGCCGGCGGACTCGGCGGCCAGCAGGATGCGTCCTGGAAATTCCTGCATGAACCTGAACAGTTCGGCCGCAGGCTCCTCGGCCCGTGGATTGATGCGCAGAAGAGGCGGGGCGTGGGTGAGGAAATTGACACTGATGTCCGCCTGCCCGCCTTGCGGGGGCAGGTCGGTCAGCGGGTCGAGTTTGTTGCGCGAAAGTCCGACCAGCCGGTGCCTGGAGATCGCCTTGAGCATTTCATCGGGCTGCAGGCAGATTTCCCGTGGCTTGAGCACCGGGCGTTCCAGGTCGTGGCGGCGTTGTTCGTAGCGATCCTCGATGTCACGCCAGACGCTCTGGACCGCCGCGGCGACATCGCAGGTATCGACGATCAGTGTCTGCGCCGGCAGGTAGTCGAACAGTGTTTCCACCTGTTCGAAAAACAGCGGCAGGTAGTACTCGATGCCGGCCGGCGCCAGGCCCTCGGTAACCTGACGGTAGACCGGCGAGCGGGCCGGATCGCCTTCGAAGCGCGCGCGATAGCTGCGGCGAAAGGCCTTGATGCCATCGCCGGCCAGCGGGTACTCGCGCGCCGGCAGCAGACGGATGCTCTGTATGGCCTCGCCCGAGCGCTGGGTTTCGGGATCGAAGCTGCGGATGGAGTCGACATCCTCGTCGAACAGGTCGATGCGCAGCGGAAATCCCGCGCCCATGGGGAACACGTCAATGAGCGAGCCGCGGACTGCGAACTCGCCATGCGCCATGACCTGTCCCACGCTGGCGTAGCCGGCGGCAATCAGCCGCTGCCTGAAGGGCTCGACCTCGAGCCGTTGCCCGCGATCGAGCTGCAGCGAGTGACTTTCGATCCAGGCGCGCGGCGGCAGGCGCTGCAGCAGCGTGGACAGGGCCGCGACGGTGATGCCGCGATGGGTCGTCGGCAGCGCATACAGGGCCGCCAGGCGCTCGGAGACGATGTCCGGGTGCGGGGCGAACAGGTCGTAGGGCAGGGTTTCCCAGTCCGGGAACAGTCGTACGGTCAGCGATTCGCCGGTGAAGAAACGCAGCGCGCCCTGCAGCCGCTCCGCCTCGCGTGCGTCAGCGGCAATGACCAGCACTGGCGCGTCGGCGCCAATGGCAGCCTCGGCGATGGCGAGTGCATCGGCGCTGCCGTAGAGGCGGCCCCAGCGGGCAGGAGTGGTCGTATCGGGCAGGCGCGGGCGGAGCAGCATGTCGGCAACGGCAGGTCGGTCAAAAAGGGGGCGCAGCTTACCGAACTTCCGTGGATACGCGTACTCAGACAGGCTGTATGTCCGCTAGCCGCTCCAGTCTGATGCCCCGGACCCTCCTGCCGGTCCTGATCCTGCTCGCCATGGCCTGCCAGGCAGCCGACCGTGACCGGCCCCAGTCTAGCGTTCGTCCCGGCATCAACGACAGCTATGTCAGCAAGCGGCTCGATACCGACCGGATGACCGCGACCTTTGAGGACGAAGGCCGTGAAGCCTTCGCGCGCCGGCTGGATGTCATTGCTGAGCTGGACCTGAAACCGGGCGATGATGTTGCGGATGTCGGTGCCGGATCGGGATTCTATGTGGAATTGATGGCGGCGGCGGTGGGGAAGGCCGGTACGGTGTATGCGGTGGAAATCGCGCCTAACTGGATTGAACACCTGCAGACCCTGGCAGAGGAGAAGGGTCTCCGGCAGGTCCGGGTGGTCACGGGTGGCGAACGCTCGGTGCGACTGCCGAAGGCTTCGGTCGATCTGGTGTTCAGCAGCGACACCTATCATCACTTTGAGTATCCGGCGCAGACGCTGGCCAGCATTTTTGAAGCGCTGCGTCCGGGCGGGCGTTGGGTGGTGTTCGACTACGATCGCATTCCAGGCGTTTCGTCACGCTGGCTGCTCGGGCACCTGCGCCTGGGCAGGACTGAAGCCCTCGCCGAGATCACCGCCGCTGGTTTTGTGCTCGAACGCGAGGTGGATCTCAACCTGCGCGACAACTACCTGGCGATTTTCCGGCGACCGTGAGGCCGCCAGGCCGTACGCCTGGCTGCAAGAGTGCAGTCGCGTCCTGATTACGGCGGACGCACCATCATCCAGCCGGGCGCTTATGGATTTTCCGCAGTCGGGCCTCGCTCCTGCTCAGCTACCAGTTTGCGCAATTCCTGTTTGAAGGTTTCCGGCAAGGCGGACAGACGACGCTGCACCGTGCCCGAGCCATCGACCAGGAAGTAGGTGGGATAGCCGAAAATGGCCAGTTCTTCAACCAGGGCGGAGCGCGAGCCGATATTCCATTGCACCCAGGGCATGTCATGCTGCGCCACGTACCGTGCCGCTGTCTCGCGCGTATCGTCGACACTGATGCCGATGATCTCGAACGGGCGATCGGCCATTTCGCGCTTCAGCACGGCGAGGTCGGGATGCCCGGCAATGCAGGCCCCGCACCAGGTGGCCCAGAAGTCGAGCAGCACAACCTTGTTGCGATAATTCGCCAGCGCATCGGCAGTGCCGTCGACCTTGTTGCCTTTGACATCGGCAAGGCTCCAGCCGCGCGCGCGTTCCAGGGCGCGCAGCTGCAATCGGGCGGTGGTGGTCTGGATGCTCGTCGCAGGCTGGGTTGCCAGAATGTCCTCGGCGATCGAACGCAGCTTTGATGAGATCGATGTGTAGGCAGGTGCCTGCAGGTCGTGCAGGTGCATGTAGTCGGCATGCGCCAGCATCAACGCCATCGACAGTTCGCCGCGGGCCGCTGTTTCGGTGATACCTGCCAGCGCGGACTCGAGAGCCTCAACCAGCTGCGGGTATTTGAGCTTCTGCGTGCGTGCGAAGATCTCTTCGACGGACTGGGGTTCCGGGCTGACATCCGGATCGCCCCCAGCCGTGGACGAGGACACCGCCAATGTCAGGCACACGGCCAGCAAGGCGGGAATCGCGGGTGCAGCTGCGTTCATCGGCCGGCTCCGGCACGGCCGAATTCCTTGCGCAGGACAACTGAATAGACCCGCAGGCGCGGATCGGCATGCGTGCCGTAGCCGTCAGCGGCGAAGCTGGTGCTGGCGAGCGTGGGCGGTGAGGTGTTCAATACATTTGAAAGGCCAATTGTCAGATCAGTGCCTGACAGCAGGTTTGCCCCCCAACGCGCATCGTCGAAGCGATAGCGCAGGGTCAGGTCATGATAAGTCTGGCTGCCGACGCTTGAGGCGCCCTGGCCGCGAATGGCCGCATCGCGCAGTGCGGGATCTCCAGATGCGAAGTACACACGGTAGGAGTCGTAGAACTGAGTGCTCCACGCCGCCGTCCAGTTGTCACGCTCCCAGGTCAGTCCGCCGTTGCCACGCCAGGCCAGCGGACCGGCGAGGAAACCGACGCTGTCGATCAAGGGGGCGCCGGGTTGCACTTGCCGCTCCAGGCGCGGTTGATGGCTGGCCAGCGCGAAGAAGTGGAAGGCACCGAACGGCGTGGCCCAGGTGTAGTCCACCTGCACGTCCCAGGCCTCCAGTTCAGTCCTGGCGATGTTATCCAGTCGTTTGTCGACCGACAGGATCTGTCCGCCGCTGTAACCCAGCATCATGTCGAGGGCGGTCAGCGGGGCGCGCACCACGCGTCCGGGCAGGCGCTCCTCGTTGTCGAGGATTTCCTGGTCGCTGAGATTGAATATCTCATCGGTCTTGCTGATGCGTGTGTAGTCCAGCGAGAGGCGCAGACCAGGCAATGCACTGGGCGTCAGCACCACACCCGCCGACAAACTCTCGGAGTTCTCCGCTTGCAGGTCGGGACTGCCGCCGACGGTGGTGGTGACCGGGGCAATGAAGCTGGGAAAACCCTCACGTTTGGGGTCGGCGGCGAGCAGAAAGTTGAAGTCATAGGTTTGCGAAGCGAGCTGGGCGATGGATGGCGGCAGGAAGCCGGTGCCGAAGCTGGCGCGCAGGGTCAGGTCAGGTACTGGTGAGTAGCGCAGGCCGACGGTGTAGTCGGTGGAGGCGACCTGATTCGACAACCGGCTTACTTCGGGCCGTGGCGCGGTGCGGGAAGCGACCGGCAGGGTGCCGACAGCAGGCGTCGTCGTTTGATACTCATCGCGGCGGATCGAGGCCTGCAGATCAAGTCCGCGCAGCCCCCGGCGCGCATTGCGGGCGGACACCAGCGGCACGGTGGCCTCCAGGTACACACTGTCGACGTCCTGTTTGCGTGCGGGCGCGTACGAGTAGCTTTCCGTCTCCAGGAAGAAATCTTCACGGATGCTATCCCTGGCTTCCTCGCGCCGTCGCTCCAGCAGCACCGACAGCGCCAGATCACCACCGGGCAACTCCAGCGCTGGTCCGGCGAGGCGTACGGCTGCGTTCTGCAGCACGGTGTCGACTGGCCCATCAAAGAAATTTGGCGAGGGCAGCAGATAGGGCGCGTAGGCAGACGCGCTTTCACGCCCATCCTGCAGGACATCAATGTCGCCATTGGCGACAGCGTCATAGGTCGCGGAACTGACAGCCGGCAGGGTGGATGCCCACTTGTAGCGTGAGCGGCCCCAGCTGTAGTCAAGATGTGCGGCCCATTGTCGTGGCAGGCGGAAGATCAAACCGCCCGTCGCTGAGGCAGTTTCCGAGGTTGAGCGCCAGTTCGAGAAGAGGGCCGGAGTCGGAAATGAAACGGTGATATCGCTGTCGAAGGGGTTGTTGGGTGCAGCGGCGGACACCGTCAGCGTGCCCGGCAGCACGTTCACCCGGCTTTGTCCGCGATTGTCGGCCATCGACAGGTCGGCATAACTTTCCAGCCATGATGTCCATTGACGACGGGCGCTTACGCCGGCAGAGCGCACCGTCGGATGATTGAGCAGACTCACATCCGCGCGGCCATCGTCTGGCAGGCTGAGGTCGTACTGACCGGCATTCGCCGCCAGCAGAGCCGTCCCACCGGCGGTTACGCCGGGGTAGCCGGCCGGTGCGAAGGTGAAGGGCGAACCCAGGGACTGTCCGCCGTCGGACACCAGGTCAAGTCCGGTAGCGCTTCGAATGTTGAAGCCGTTGCCCACCGGTGGCTGGAAGGCGGCATAGATGCCGGCCGGATCATTGGCCAGCTGCAGGGCGCGGGCACGGGCGCTGAAATCCCGGTCGCGGATCAGGAGGGGATTGGCCTGGGAGTGACTGACTGAAACCAGCACGCTGCTCCTGCCGCCCTCGAAGCTGAAGCCGGCGCTGGCCTCCAGTCGCGTACGGCCCGAATCGGTGTCGAAGGAATTATCGTGGCTCGCAAGAAACTCCATGCCTGCGTAATCCTGCCGCAGGACCACGTTCACCACACCGCCGGTGGCGCCACCGCCATAGATACCCGAGGCGGTGGAGGGCAGTATTTCAATGCGCTCCACTGCCGACAGGGGGATGCCGTTCAGGTCGGGCTGGCGGAAATTACCGTTGAGAAACATGTCGGTGACGCTGGGCTGGCGCCGTCCGTTGACCAGCACCAGTGTCTGGCTGGTGCCGAGACCACGCAAATCAATCTGGCTCTGGCTGCCAAACTGCTCGCCGGGCAACTGCGACGTGGTGGCGGCTACGGCGTTCATCGGCAGACGCGTTTTGAGAAACTGCTCGAGGTTGCCGGCCATGGAGCGGGCGATTTCATCGGCCTCGAACACCACGTAGGGCTGCACATCGTCCTCGGTGCGGCGGATGCCCGTGTTGGCGCTGCGCTGGCCTTTGACCAGCATCTCCGGGATGCCGCGGGTATCGGATTGCTGTTCCGGTTTGCTGTTGGCCCCGGTCGTGGCGTCCCTATCCGTATCCGGCGTCCGCGCCAGGCGTAGATGCCCGGATGCGCCGTTTCCGGGCGCTGCGGTTCCGGTGGCGGCAGGAGCCGCAGCAGGCTGCAGCTCGGAATTCTTGCGGCGCAAAATCAGCGTGGTTGCGGTGACAAATTCATATTCCAGTCCGCTGCCGGCCAGCAGTTTCTCCAAAGCGGCGCGAGGAGACAGTCTGCCGCGCAGTGCGGCGGCGCTGATGTCTTCCACCAGGTCTGGTGGATAGACCAGCTGCAGGCGGCTTTGCACGGCAAACTTGCTCAGGGCGTCGCCAAGATTCCGGGTGGTGATGTCGTAGTCAATCAGCCGCTCATCGGCGGTGGCGATGCCCGTCATCATCAGCACGGACAGTGCGGCGGCGGCTATTGCGGCTACTGGCGGATGCATGGGTTTGAACTCCAGGACAGGGATGTGCCGTTTGTAACGACACGGGTGGGCAACCCCCCACCCCCACCCGGAAAACTATTTGCGCAGGTGCAGTCGGGTGCTGCCGTCCGGAGCAGTCAAGGCCTCAATGGGAAAGGAGCGTTGCAGCGCCGGGACTACGGCCTGGAGATCGCCGACATGGAAGACTCCGCTCACTGGCAGGTCGACAAGCGCTGGATCGCCGATGGCGATGGTCCACGGAGTGTAGCGATTGATCTCGGTCAGCACCTCGCTGAGCGGCGCAGAGCTGAAAATGAGATTGCCGCGTGTCCAGCCGGCTGCAGCGTCCAGATCGATGGCCTGCCGTTCAGTGGCGCCGCGCGCCGCGATCTCCAGGCGTTCGCCCACGGCGAGTTCCTGTGCCGCTGGCAGCGTCAGCTGCGCGGATGGCGGCGGGGAATGCCCGACGCGCACTCGACCTTCCAGCAGGGTCACGACGATGTGCTCGCCGTCCCTGCGCACGTCGAACACCGTGCCCAGGGCGGTGATGGCGTTCGCTCCTGCGGCAACGACAAACGGTCGTGAATTCTCCGTCGCCACATCGAAGCGGGCGCGACCGCGGTCAAGGTGGACCAGGCGTTGCCCGGCATCGAACTCAATGCGGATAGAGGTGGCAGTGTCGAGCATGACCGCCGAGCCGTCATCAAGCCTCACCTCGCGCTGCTCACCCACGGCGGTCTGATAACCGGCTGGCGTGGACAGTGTCTGGTAGATCAGGATGCCGGCAGCGGATATCGCCGCTACACCCGCGGCCAGGCTCGCGGCCAGAGCCCAGCGCCCGGCGGGCGTCGCCCGGCGGGCGGAGGCGATGTGAGGCGCGTTGACGGGCACCCGTGCTTCGCGCAACGCCGCGGCAATGGCGGGATCGTCCGCCAGATCGCCGACCCGGCCCAGCAGTCGCCGGCTTGTGTCATAGGCGCTGGCATGGCGGGGATCGGCGGCACGCCATTGCTCGAAGGCGGCAAGAACACCGGCCGGGCAGTTCCCGGCTTGCAGGCGCGCAAGCCACTGCTCTGCTTCCTGCAGCGTCTGCGTGGACAAACCGGATGCGTTCGCGTCCATGACGGGCGTAATAACGTTCACAGCTGCGATTACCTCACCTGTCCTGTAGCGTTGGCGGTTCGCCGCGCAGCCTGGCGCGGCAGATTGCGAGTGCGCGGGAGATATGCTTCTCCACCATGCTGACCGAGATGGCGCAGTGGCGCGCGATCTCCGGGTAGGACATGTTGTCCAGGCGATGCAGCAGGAAGACCTGGCGGCAGCGCGGTGCCATTTCCAGGATCGCGGTGCGTAGCAGCGCCAGCTCCTGCTGTCCGCAGATCTGCTGCTCCTGGCTCGCCTCGGTGGAACTCAGGGCCTCGGGCTCGAGCGGGATGTGATCGAAGGTATGCCGGGTCTTGATCTGGCGCCGACGGTCTTTCAGCAGGTTGTCCGCGGTGCGGAAGAGAAAGGCCTTCTGGAATTGCAGTGTGGCAATACCCGGTCGCGCCGCAAGACGGCAGTAGACTTCCTGGACCAGATCTGCAGCTTCCTCCATCGTGGCGTGCCGGCGCAGGAAGTAGCGCGTGAGGTCGCGCCGGTAGCTGCGGAACAGCGATTCGAGCGCCACCCTGTCGGCGAGGCGGTCGTGGCCGACCGGTTCCGCGACGTCCGTTCCGGCGGTGCTCACGTTGCTGTGCGGGAGTTTTCCATGGGCGGGCTACAGTGCATCGCCCGCCGGAAGGCGTCAACTGTGCAGATTGGATAGGCCGCGAGCGCACGGGCGGGCGGCATGACGCGCCTTGCTCCGGGCGGGCGTGGACCGGTTGTTCAGCGCCGCATCAACCAGCTGATCAGTTCCCGCAGCGCCCCTTCCAGATTGGAACGGGTGATCGCCGGATCACGGATGGACTGCACCGCGAGTCCCGAGATCAGACTTTGCAGCAGGACGGTGCGACTGGTCAGTGCTTCCTCGTCGAGCGCGAAGCCCTCGCGTATGGCATTGCGGCGAAGCATCTCGCGCAGGTGCAGCCCGAATTGGGCGTTCGCGGCCTGTACCACCGCGGCAATTTCCTGTTCGCGTGCGGCGGCGGCGGTGACATCGAGAAACTGCGCGGCATTTTTGTCGGCATGATCGCCACGCTGCCAGTGTTCGAAGACTTCCAGCAGAGCGCTGGCGAGTTCATCCGGGGAGTGCACCTGGCCGATGGCGCTGGCGCCTTCCTCCATCTGGCGGACGATGATGGCCTGGATGATGGCGTTCTTGTTCTCGAAGTAGCGGTAGATCAGCCCCGCACTCATGCGGGCGGTTTCGGCGATCTCGGCCATGCTGGCGGCGTGAAAGCCGTGACGGACAAAGCATTCCTGCGCCGCGCACAGGATGCGCTCGCGCTGCGCGAGGGCGCGTGGGCTCGGTGCCTCGCACCGTTCGGCGGCAGGTTTCATGGACTGCTGTCCGGCTGGTTTGCGGCCGCTTCCGCCCTGCGTCCGTCCGGCGTGAGCCGCCGCACGACAATGAAAAACAGCGGAATGAAGAACAAACCGAGGAAGGTGCCGGCAAGCATGCCGCCGACGACACCGGTGCCGATGGCCCGCTGCGCGCCGGAACCGGCGCCGGTGGCGATGGCCAGTGGCAGCACACCAAAGCCGAAAGCTATGGAGGTCATCAGGATGGGTCGCAGGCGGTCGCGGATGGCCGCCAGGGTGCCGCCGATGAGGTCCATGCCCTGCTCGATGTTGCTCTTGGCGAACTCGATGATCAGTACCGCGTTCTTGCTCGACAGGCCGATGGTGGTGAGCATGGCCACCTGGAAGTACACATCGCGCTCCAGGCCACGCAGCGACGTCAGCAGTACCGTACCGAGAATTCCCAGCGGCACTACCATCAACACCGAGGCTGGTATGGACCAGCTTTCGTACAGCGCCGCCAGGCAGAGGAAGACGATGAGCACCGACAACGTGTACAGCAATGGTATCTGGGCGCTGGCGGTGCGCTCCTCGTAGGATTGTCCGCTCCATTCGATGCCGAAGCCCGCGGGCAGGTCGCCGGCCAGCCGCTCGATCTCCGCCATGGCCTCGCCGGAGCTGACGCCCGGCGCCGCGCTGCCGGTGAGGTTGATGGCCGGTGCGCCGTTGTAGCGTTCCAGCCGCGGGGAACCATAGGCCCACTGCGAGTCAGCGAAGGCTGAAAATGGCACCATCTCGCCGGCTGCGTTGCGCACATGCCAGCGCTCGAAGTCTTCCGGCACCATGCGGAAGGGCGCATCGGCCTGCATGTAGACGCGTTTGACCCGGCCGCGGTCGATGAAATCGTCGATGTACTGTCCGCCCCAGGTCATGCTCAGCAGCGAATTGACGTCGGCAATGGCCACGCCCTGTGCGCTGGCTTTGGCGGTATCGATTTCCAGGCGAAATTGTGGCTGATCCTCCAGGCCGTTGGGCCGTACCGCGGTGAGCAGCGGACTTTGTGCGGCGGCGCCGAGCAGCTGGTTGCGTGCGGCCACCAGCGCCTCGTGTCCGTGGCCAGCATTGTCCTTCAGGTAAACATTGAAGCCACCTACCGTGCCGAGTTCAGTAACCGGCGGCGGCGCAATGGCGAAGATCATGGCGTCCTTGATGCCGCTGAGCGCGCCCATGGCGCGGTTGGCAATAGCCTGTACGCCTGCTGCCTTGTCGGTGCGCTCATCCCAGTCCTTGAGATTGACAAAGGCCATGCCGGTGTTCTGGCCGCTGCCGCTGAAGCTGAAGCCCTGCACGGAGAAAACGGCCTTGAGGTTCTGTGCCTCGTTTGTCAGGTAATAGTCCTCGATCTGTCCCATGACCTCGAGAGTGCGTTCCTGCGTGGCGCCGACCGGGGTCTGCACCAGCGTGAACAGCGTGCCCTGGTCCTCGTTGGGCAGGAAGGAGCTGGGCAGGCGCAAAAACAGGAACAGCATTACCGCCGCCAGCGTGCCGTACAGCAGCAGAAAGCGCCCGCTGCGGGCCGCCATGCGCCCGACCACGCTGCGGTAGCCGGCATTACTCTGATCCAGCTTGCGGTTGAACCAGCCGAAGAATCCCCGGTGCGTACCATGCCCGCCCTTGGGTATGGGTTTGAGCAACGTGGCGCACAGCGCCGGGGTAAGCACCAGCGCGGCCAGTACCGACAAACCCATCGCCGAAACGATGGTGGCAGTGAACTGGCGGTAGATCACGCCGGTGGAACCCTCGAGGAAAGCCATCGGTACGAAAACCGCGGCCAGCACGGTGCCAATGCCGACCAGCGCACCGGTGATCTGGTCCATGGACTTGCGTGTGGCTTCCAGCGGCGAGAGCCCTTCCTCGCTCATCACTCGCTCGACGTTCTCCACCACCACGATGGCGTCGTCCACCAGCAGCCCGATGGCCAGCACCATGGCGAACATGGTGAGCATGTTGATGGAAAAACCCAGCGCCAGGAGGATTCCGAGCGTACCCAGCAGCACCACCGGCACGGCGATGGTGGGAATGAGCGTGGCGCGGAAGTTCTGCAGGAACAGGAAGATGACCAGGAACACCAGTATGATGGCTTCTACCAGCGTCTTGAGCACCTCATTGATCGAGGCGCGCACGAAGGGCGTGGTATCGAAGGGAATGACAGCCTTCAGGCCGGGAGGGAAGGAGGCCTCGAGCTCCTTCAGTCTGGCCTCGATGCTGTCCGCCGTTTCCAGTGCATTGGCATTGGTGGCCAGGGAAATCGCCAGTCCGCTGGCGGGTTGGCGGTTGTACCGGCCGACCACGGAATAATTCTCCGAACCGATCTCCACGCGCGCCACGTCACCCAGACGCAGGAGCGAGCCATCGGTGTTGCTGCGCAGGACGATGGCGCGAAACTGCTCGGGTGTCTGCAGGCGGCCCTGCGCGGTGATGGGCGCATTGATCTGCTGGCCTTTTACGGCGGGTGTGCCGCCGAGCTGGCCGACCGCCGTCTGCGCATTCTGCGCGCGAACGGCGGCGGCGATGTCGGTGGGCATCAGGCGGTAGCCGGCAAGCTTGTCCGGATCGAGCCAGATGCGCATGGCATAGCGGGTGCCGAACACACGAATGTTGCCCACGCCGGGCACGCGGCTGAGCGGATCGAGCAGATTGGCCGTGACAAAATCGGAAATGTCGTTGCGGTTCATGCTGCCGTCTTCGGAGACGAAACCGATGACCTGCAGGAAGGCGGCGTTGGCCTTGGTCACCGCCAGGCCCTGTTCCTGCACAACCTGTGGCAACTGTGCAGTGGCCAGCTGAAGTTTGTTTTGTACCTGTACCTGTGCGATGTCCGGATCGGTGCCGGAAGAGAAGGTGAGGGTGACGTTTACCGCGCCGTTGGAATCGCTTGTGGCCGACATGTACAGCAGACCGTCGAGGCCCGTCATCGACTGCTCGATGATCTGGGTGACGGAATTTTCCAGGGTCTGTGCCGAGGCCCCTGGATAATTGGCCGCGATGGCGACGGTGGGTGGAGCGATGTTGGGATAACGGGCGATGGGCAATTTCATCAGCGCCAGCAAACCGGCCAGCATGATGATGATGGCGATGACCCAGGCGAATATGGGGCGGTCGATGAAAAATCTGGCCATGGGCGTGGTTTCCTCAGCTGCCGCTGCTGGCCGGGACGTCGGAATCGGGCGCGGCCGGAACTGCGGTTACCGGTGCGCCGGGTTTGATTTTCTGCAAACCCGATACGATGAGGCGATCACCGGCCTCGAGGCCGTCCTCGACCAGCCACTGATCACCGACCGTGCGCGTCACGCGCACGGTGCGGGCTTCAACCTTGCCTTCGTCGTTGACCATCATGGCTACGGCATTGCCCTTGGCGTCGCGGGTGATGCCCTGCTGTGGAGCCAGCAGACCCTGCGGGCGCACGCCGACATCAAGTAGCGCGCGCACGTACATACCGGGCAGCAGAAGTTTTTCGGGATTGGCTATCACCACGCGCAGTGCATAGCTGCCGGTACCCGGATCGACACTGACTTCGGAGAACTGCAGCTGGCCGGTGTGCGGGTAAGGCGTGCCGTCTTCCAGCACGATGCGCACCTGCAGTGCGCCGTCGCGTTCGAGCTTGCCGCTGGTCAGATCGCGCTGCAGTCGCAGCCACTCGGTACTCGACTGCGTGAGATCCACGTAGATGGGATCGAGCTGCTGGATCGTGGCCAGGGCAGCATCCTGGTTTGCCGTGACGAGGGCGCCCTGGGTGACCGAGGAGCGGCCGATGCGACCGTTGATGGGCGCGGTGATGCGCGAGTAGCCAAGCCTGACTTCGGCGGCGGCCAGTTCCGCCTCGGCGGCGGCGACCTCAGCCTCGGCCTGACCCAGAGCGGCTGCGTTTGCTTCATTCTCCTGTGCGCTGATCGTGCCAGTCCTGGCCAGTTCGGTGGATCGTCTGGCGCGCTGGCGCGCGGCAGTCACAGTGGCCTGAGCGCTGGCCAGTGCCGCGCGCGCCGTATTCAACGCGGCACGATACAGGGCATCGTCGAGTTGATAGAGCGCCTGTCCGGCCCGCACCTGTGAGCCTTCCTGATAGAGCCGTTGTTTGATGATGCCGCTGACCTGGGGCCGTACTTCGGCGATCAGCGAAGCACCGATGCGGCCCGGCAGTTCGCGCACCAGGGGCACCGGCTGGGTTGTCAGCGTGACTACGCCGACTTCCGTGGGCGGCGGGGCATTCTGCTGTGGAGGTTTCGCCCCACATGCGCACAGGATTGTGGTTGTTGACAGGAGGAGAGCGGCGGTGGGAAGGCGTGGGTGCGTCAATGTATTGAACATAAGCTGATCAGCCAATGGGCTCACAGATGAGAATGAACGTTCATTCTATGACGGGCACTGTCACTGTCAAGGACCGGCGCAAACAAAAAAGCCGGGCCTTCCCAAAAAAGGAGGCCCGGCTCATATGTGGATTGCTACAGACCCTGGGGGGTCTTCAGCTGGCTTTGGCCACGGCGTGAATGACGTGCCGGTACTCGAAGAACACTGAAAAGTCCGGATAGTCCCAGCGGGTGATGGGCGGACTGCCCACGGCCTCGTGGCGGGTGCCGGGTGCACCGAATTTTTCTTCAACCGCCTCCATGGACATGCCGCGGGCGGGCCGCTGGACAGCGGATTCACGTACGGCGACACCCTCATTGATGATGATGGTCTCCGCCACGGCGGTGGTGGTTATGCTGGCGGCCAGGCCCAGAATCAGGCCGGCGGTGGGGGCAAGCAATCGTTCAAGTCTCATAAAGGTTCCTCCCCGCTGATGCGAGCGCACTATAACAATGTGCAGAAGCTTGCGGAACATTATGTCGCAAGGGCATGATCCACAAGCTTTTGCTCCGTGAGCTGCTTCACAAAGCTGAACGTTCGACATCCTCCCCGCATGCCTTTACCCTTGTTTTTGCTGATCGGCCTTCGCTATGTGCGCGCCCGCAGCAGCCAGTTCTTCGTCTCCTTCATTACCTGGGTGTCCATGCTGGGCATTTGTGTGGGGGTGGCGGCGCTGATCACCATCCTGTCGGTGATGAACGGTTTCGAGGCCGAGGGACGCGCGCGCCTGCTGAGTCTGGCCTCGCATGCCACGGTGAGCGACAACCCTGCCGTACTGGCCGACTGGGCGCCGGTGGTGGCGGCCGCGCAGGCGCTGCCTGGCGTCGCCGGTGCGGCCCCCTACGTGGAGCGCCAGGCGCTGCTGACCCGTGACGCCGAAATGAGCGGCGCACTAGTGCGTGGCATCGATCCGGCGGCAGAGGCCAGTATTTCGACCATTGGTCAGTCCATGGTGAGTGGAGATCTGCAGCAGCTGTTTCCGGGGAGCCGCAACATCGTGCTGGGCCGGGTGCTGGCCTACATGATTTCAGTGAACGTGGGTGACAGCGTGACGGTCATGGTCCCGGTGGTCGGCGCCGACGGCGTGCTCAGTCCGCGCATCCAGCGATTCACGGTGTCGGGCATTTTCGAAGTCGGCATCCAGGAGCACGACGGTGGACTTGCCCTGGTGCACTTGAGGGATGCGCTGGCACTGCAGGGCGGTGAGATGGCGGCCACCGGCATCCGGTTGAAATTCGACGATGCCTTCGCAGCCCCGCGGCTGGCGCGCGAGGTGGCGCGGCAGCTCGGCGGCGGTTTCAAGGTGAGCGACTGGACGCAGGAAAATGCCAGCTATCTGCGCGCCATCCGCATCGAGAAGACCATGATGACGCTGCTGCTGCTGCTGATCGTGGCGGTGGCGGCGTTCAATATCGTGGCGGCGCTGGTGATGGTGGTGACGGACAAACGGACGGACATCGCTATCCTGCGCACGCTGGGGATGAAGCCTGTGTCGATACTGGGGGTGTTTGTAACGCAGGGGGTGGTGATCGGCTGGCTGGGTGCGGTGCTCGGGGTGGGCGTGGGGCTGGCGCTGGCGCTGAATGTGGGCAGTATCGTGCCGTTCCTGGAGCACGCTTTCAGTTTTCACATCATGGATCCGGCGGTGTTCTACATCACGGAGATTCCTTCCATTGTGGAGGTGGCGGATGTGGTGGGGATTGCGGTGACTGCATTCGGTTTGACGGTGCTGGCGACGTTGTATCCGGCGATGCGGGCGGCGCGGACTTCGCCGGCGGAGGCGTTGCGGTATGAGTGACGCGGCAGGCATCGTGGGGGCGCGACAGTGGCGAGGGGAGTTATCCACATTTCCAGGGGGGGATTCCCCTGAAATGTGGATAACTCTCCTCGCCACTGCCGCGCTACGCGGGCAACGGATGGTGCCTGCCGACACCGATCAAGCGTCGTCGGACGGCCCGGCAGATGCAACCGCGACGCGGGTGGGCTCATGAGCGGCTGGCCGTATGAGTGGTTCATTGGCGGGCGGTATCTGCGTTCAGGGCATCGCAATCGCTTTATTTCGTTCATCTCGGGCATTTCCATTGTCGGCCTGGCGCTGGGCGTGGCGGTGTTGCTGGTGGTGCTGTCGGTATCGAACGGGTTTGAGTCGGAGTTGCGCCAGCGCATTCTGGGCGTGGCTTCGCATGCAACGTTGACCGGGGTCGACTATCGCTTGCGGGACTGGACTGAGGTGCGCGCGGCGGCGCTGCGTCATCCGCAGGTGGTGGCTGCGGCGCCGTACATTGAGGAGCAGGGGATGCTGGTGAACGGGCAGGCGGTGAGCGGGGCGAAGGTGCGCGGCATCCTGCCGGAGGAAGAGGCGCTGGTTGGGACGCTTGATCAGCACATGAAGGCTGGAGAGCTCAGTTCGCTGCGGGACGGGGCGTATCGCATTGTGCTGGGCTCCGCGTTGGCCGGGGAGCTGGAAGTGGGCGTTGGCGATTCGGTCATCGTGGTGGTGGCGCAGGGCAGTGCAACGCCTTTTGGCGTGATGCCGCGCATGCGCCGCTTCACAGTGAGCGGGATTTTCTCGGCGGGCATGTATGAGTACGACCGCGGACTGGCGCTGGTGGCCATGGCGGATGCGGCGCGGCTGTACCGCACGGGCGACAGCGTGACCGGCCTGCGCCTGAATGTAAGAGACCTGTATGCTGCCGGGCGCACGGTGATGGAGGTGGCGAGGGGACTCGACGGTGGCGGGCGCTATCTGGTGGACAACTGGACGCGTCGGCACAGCAACTTCTTCAGTTCCATCGAGTTGTTCAAGTCCATCATGTTCGTCATCCTGCTGCTGGTGGTGGCGGTGGCCGCGGTGAATATCATTTCCACGCTGGTGATGGTGGTGAAGGAGAAGCAGGGCGACATCGCCATCCTGCGCACCATGGGCGTGCCGCCGCGCGGGATCCTGCTGGTGTTCGTGGTGCAGGGGGCCGCGATCGGGCTGCTGGGCACGCTGGCCGGTCTTGGTATCGGGGTGCTGATCGCGGGCAATGTGGAGTCGCTGGTGCACATGCTGGAATCGGCGCTGGGGACGCGTTTCATGGACGCGCAGGTCTACTTCATGAGTGATCTGCCGGCGGAGGTGCGCAGTGCGGATGTATGGCGAATCGGCGGGACGGCATTTTCATTGTGTTGTTTGTCGACGTTGTATCCGGCATGGCGGGCGTCACGAACCCAGCCTGCGGAGGCTTTGCGGCATGAGTAGCTTTGCAGGTACAGCCGGATTCGCAGCGATGCCGCTCCGAATCATCGATAGTTATCGATAGCCATCGAAGAGATATCACATGACCTCAGTTCTGACAGCCCACAACCTGCGCAAGACATTCCGCCAGGGTGACGCCACCCTGGAAGTGCTGGACGGCGTGAACCTTGAAGTCACCCAGGGCGAGCGGGTGGCTATTGTCGGTATGTCCGGATCGGGCAAGACCACACTGCTGCAGTTGCTGGGCGGACTCGACCTGCCCTCCACCGGCGAGGTTTCCATTCTCGGGCAGCAGATGAGCGCGATGACCGATGCGGCGCGTGGCGAGCTGCGCAACCGTGCAGTGGGGTTTGTCTATCAGTTTCATCACCTGCTGCCTGAGTTCACCGCGCTGGAAAACGTCGCCATGCCGCTGCTGGTGCGACGCATGCCGCGGACAGAGGCCTTCGGCAAGGCCACGGCGCTGCTGGCACGGGTGGGGCTGGGCGAGCGGCTGACGCATCGGCCGGCGCAGCTGTCGGGAGGCGAGCGGCAACGGGCCGCGGTGGCGCGGGCGCTGGTGACGCAGCCGGCGCTGGTGCTGGCCGATGAACCCACGGGTAACCTCGACGGGCGCAATGCCGATGCGGTATTCGAACTGATGCTGGAGCTGAACCGGGAACTGGGCACCAGCCTGGTCATCGTCACCCATGCGCCGCAGCTGGCCGCGCGCATGGAGCGGGTGCTGACGCTGGAGGGCGGAGTGCTGGTCGAACGCGGACCTTTAGAGGCTTAATATTTTCCGCCGACACTGCTATCGATAGCGCCGGACTGGGCGCGGCGCCGGAGGGCGCAAGGGCAGGGACGCTGTGGTCGGCAATGCATTGGCGTTTCTCGCCGGTGTGCTCTGGGTCGAAACCCGACCGGAGCTGAACATGCTGTGGTTCGTTGCCGTACCGCTGCTGCTTGTAGCCGTGGCTGGCGCAGCTGCGTTCGCAGTGCGCAGCCGCTGGTCATGGCGCCTGCTGGCGTTGCTGCTGGCCTTTGCGGCAGCCGGCGTGGCCTGGGCAGGCTGGCGCGCGGACCTTGGGTTGGCGGCGCGCGGAGTTGGCGAGCCTGGCGTGGACTGGCCGGCGGACCTGCTCATTACCGGCACCGTGGTGTCCATACCCGAACGGCAGGCGGGCCGCCTGCGTTTCGACTTCGCCCTCGAGAATGCACGCGCGCTTCAGTTGCCGCGCAAGGTGCGGCTGAGCTGGTATGACCCGGTGGAGCCGGTACGTGCCGCTGAGCGATGGCAGTTGCAGGTGCGGCTGCGCGCGCCGCGCGGCTTTGCCAATCCCGGCGGGTTCGACTACGAGGGACAGTTGTTTCGCGAGGGCATTGGTGCAGTCGGTTACGTGCGGGCCGCGCCCGACAACGTCCGGTTCGCAGCGGCCCGCTGGCGGCGGCCGGTGTTGCGGTTACGCGCAGCGATTGTGGAGTGCATCGCGGATGTGCTCGGTGACAGTGACAACCGTGGCGTCATTGCGGGTCTGGCCGTGGGCGCCACGCATGAGATCGGGCCGCAGCAGTGGCGGGTGTTCCAGGCCACCGGCATCACTCACCTCATCGCCATCTCGGGTTTGCATGTGACACTGGTGGCGGTGCTGGGCATGGGTCTGGTGGGACTGGCGTGGCGCCTGCCCTGGAAACCGGCGCCACGGCGCTGCCGCCGCGACATGGCGGTGGTCGTGGGTGCGCTGGCCGCCACGGCCTACGCACTGCTCGCCGGATTCTCCGTGCCCACCCAGCGCACGCTGATCATGTTTCTTGCCGCGCTGGTAGCCTTGTGGTTGCGCCGGGCGCAGCCGCCCCGGCAGGTGCTGGCGCTGGCGTTGATCGCGGTGCTGCTGTTTGATCCGCATGCGGCGCTGGCGGCCGGGTTCTGGCTGTCGTTTCTTTGTGTGGCGGCCATCCTCTGGACGATGAGCCCGCACGGTGGGCCGCAGGGCAAGGACACGGGTGCCGGTGCAGCGTTGCGCGCGTTCGTGCGCGTACAGGGTGCGGTGACTGTCCTCCTGCTGCCGGCAACGCTGGCGCTGTTTGGCGGCGTGTCCGCCGTGGCGCCGCTGGTGAACCTGCTGGCGATTCCGTATTTCAGCCTTGTTCTCGTGCCGGCCATTCTGCTGGCGCTGGGGTTGATGGGTATCGCGCCCCAGGCCGCGGCGGGGCTGTTGAAGTTGTCCGCGCTCAGCCTGGAGTATTTCTGGCGGCTGCTGGAATGGGCCGCAGATCTGCCCGGCGCCTTCACCTATTTCCCGGCGCCCGGGCCCTGGCTGCTGGCGGCGCTGGCCGCCAGCGCCCTGATCCTGGTGACGCCGCTGCCGTGGCGCCTGCGTGCGCTGGCGGTGTTTGCGCTGCTGCCGCTGCTGTTCATGACGCCGCAGCGGCCGCCGCCAGGGGGCGTATTGCTGACCGTGCTGGATGTGGGGCAGGGTTTGTCGGTGTTCGTGCGCACGCACAAGCATGCGTTGCTGTACGACACCGGCCCTGCGTTTCGCGGTGGCCGCTCGGCCGCGGACCTGGCCGTGGTGCCCTTCCTGCGTCATGCCGGAATCCGGCGGCTGAACAGGCTGGTGGTGAGCCACCTCGACAATGATCATGCGGGCGGGACCGGTGCGGTGGTCAATGCAGTCCATGTGGAGGCCGTGAGTTTTGGTGGCGAGGCGCCGCCGCATGCCGCGGCGCATCTGCCGGCACAGGCCTGCCTGCAGGGACAGTCCTGGACCTGGGATGCGGTCCGCTTCGAGTTCGTGCATCCGGCGCCCGGCGAGGGCTGGAATCGCAACGACGGATCCTGTGTGCTGCGCATCGATGCCCCCGGTGGCAGTGTGCTGCTCACCGGCGATATCCAGGCCCGCGCCGAGAATGCGCTGACGGCGCGGGACGCCATCACGCCGGCCAGCGTGGTCGTGGTGCCCCATCACGGCAGCCGTACCTCATCGACCCGCGCATTCATCGAGGCCGTCGAGGCTCGATATGCCATCGTATCCGCCGGTTACCGCAACCGCTGGGGATTTCCGGATCCGCGTGTGGTAGAGCGCTGGTGCCGGTCTGGCGCATTGATGTCCGGGGCGCGGATGTCCACCACGGCGGGCTGGGGCGCGGTTTCGCTGTTCATCGACCCTCAGCTGGGCCCGCAGGCGCCACGCGCATTCCGCCTGGAGCACCGCCGCTACTGGCACCATGCGCCGGCGGCTGCGGGACGGTCGCCATGCCTGCTATGATCGCGCCCGCCCCGCGACACTTCATACAAATTGATCAGGATTCATGTGGGAAATCATTAAAGCCGGCGGTCCACTGATGTGGCCGATCCTGATCTGCTCCATCGCCGCCGCCGCGATCATCCTTGAACGTCTGTGGACCCTGCAGCAGAAACGCGTGCTGCCGCGCGAGCTCACCGACCAGGTCTGGAAGTGGATCGAGAACGGCCAGGTCAGTGACAAGTTGATCTACGCCCTGGGCCAGAATTCCGCGCTGGGCAAGGTGCTGGCCGAGGGGCTGAGCAACCGTTTCCGCCCGCGCGAGGTCATCGAACAGCGCCTGCAGAACGCCGGCCGGCACGTGGTGCATGAGCTGGAGCGGTTCATGAACACGCTGGGCACCATCGCCTCGGTCACCCCGCTGCTGGGGCTGCTGGGCACGGTCACCGGCATCATCAAGGCCTTCAACGCCATCTCCGTGGAGGGCACGGGCGATCCGCGCATACTCTCCGGCGGCATCGCCGAGGCGCTGATCACCACCGCCGCGGGTCTCACCGTAGCCATTCCCGCGCTGCTCGCCTACCGCTACCTGCGGGGCCGCGTGGATGGCATCGTGGTGCAGATGGAGAAGGAAGCCATGAAGCTGGTGGAGGCCATTGAGACCGAGAACGGACAGCACACCGGCATGCATCCGATTCCCGGCGATGCCGAGCGCAACCAGGACAATGCCTCCGCCTGACCGCATGTACTCCTCGCAGCCCACGTTGTCGTTCCTGCCACGATGAATTTCAGTCCCCGCCAGCATGCCGAACCGGAGATCAACCTGATCTCTCTGGTGGACGTGGTGCTGCTGCTGGTGGTGTTTTTCATGGTCTCCAGCACCTTTGTCGAGGAGGGACGACTGAAGGTGCAGCTGCCGGAGGCCGGCATCGAGCCGCTGCGCCCGGCAGTGAGCGACGCCATCGTCGTGACGGTGACCGCCCGCGGCGCCTACCGGGTCAACGAGCGTGATCTCATCAACAACAGTCCTGACACACTGAGTGCTGCACTGGTGAAGCTGGCCGGCGAGCACCGGCGCGCGCCCGTCACCATCCGCGCCGATGCGCAGGCCTCACATCAGTCGGTGGTAACGGCGATGGACGTCATTGGCCGACTGGGATTCGCGCAGATCAACATCGCCACCCTGCATGAAGAGGGTGGGTAAGGGGTGAGCGCGCTGCCGCTGTCGCAGGATTCACTGCGCACCTATCGCCGGCTGCTCGGCTACATCGGTCCGCACAAGGGGATGTTCGCCGTGGGCGTGCTGGGCATGATCATGTTTGCCTGTACCGCCGCCGCCTGGGCCGTATTCACCAAGGTGTTTCTGGACGGCACATTTCTCGAGCAGGACGAACGGATGATCTGGTTCGTGCCGGTGGCGCTGGTGACGCTGTTCATCGTGCGCGGCGCCGGCGATTTCATGCAGACTTATTTCCCCGGCTATGTGGGCCGGCAGATCGTCAAGCGGCTGCGCCGGCAGATCTTCGATCACTTTCTCCATCTGCCGGTGTCCTTCTTTGACCGCAGCGCCGCCGGCAAGCTGCTTTCGCGCCTGACCTACAACACCGAGCAGGTGGCGCAGGCCACAACCGACTCGATCACCATCTTCGTGCGCGAAACGGCCACCATCGTGCTGCTGCTGATCTACCTGATTTATCTCAATGCCTTCCTCACGGGAATCGCGCTGATTACTGGCCCGCTCATTGCCTGGCTGATCTCGAAAATAAATCGTCAGTTCCGCCGCTACAGTCAGCGTATCCAGAACTCCATGGGCGATGTGACGCGGGTGGCCAAGGAGGCGGTGGAGGCACCGCGGGTTATCAAGGTGTTCAATGCGCAGCAGTACGAGGCGGCGCAGTTCGAGGAAGTCAACGAGCGCAACCGCCGCGCCTACATGAAGCTGCTGTTTACCAAGGGGCTGTCCAACCCGGTGGTACAGGTCATAGCCGCCTGCGGGCTTTCCGTGGTGTTGTACGTGGCCACCCGGCAGGCGCTGGATGACAGGCTGACGCCTGGTGAGTTCACCAGCTTCCTCGCCGGCCTGATCATCATCACCCAGCCGCTGCGCAGCCTGGTCAATGTCGCCGGCCCGCTGCAGCAGGGCATTGCCGCCGGCCAGGATATTTTCGCGTTGCTCGATGAACCGCTCGAGCCGCAGGGCGGCACGCGGGCAGTCGGCCGGGTGCGGGGCGATGTCGAGCTGCGCGATGTGCGCTTCCGCTATGAAGCGGGCAAGGACCCGGCGTTGAATGGCGTGAGTCTGACCGCCGCAGCGGGCAAGACCCTGGCCATTGTTGGCCGTTCGGGAAGTGGCAAATCGACGCTGGTGAATCTGCTGCCGCGTTTCTACGATTGCGATAGCGGAGCGGTGCTGGTGGACGGCAGTGACGTGCGCGAATACCGGCTCGCCAGCCTGCGCGACCAGATCGCCTTTGTCAGTCAGGACATCGTGCTGTTCAACGACACCATTCGCAGCAACATTGCCTTTGGCCGCGAGGTCAGTGACGCCGAGATCGAACAGGCGGCGCAGGCGGCGCATGTGATGGAGTTCGTGCGGGAGTTGCCCGAGGGGCTGAACACCATGGTGGGTGATCGCGGAGTGCTGCTGTCGGGCGGGCAGCGCCAGCGCATCGCCATCGCGCGGGCGCTGTTGAAGAATGCACCCATTCTGATTCTGGATGAGGCGACCTCGGCGCTGGATACCGAATCAGAACGCATTATTCAGGCGGCGCTGGAAAAACTGATGCAGAACCGGACCACGCTGGTGATCGCACATCGACTGTCCACGGTGGAGAAGGCCGACCGGATCGTGGTGCTGGATGGTGGCGTCGTGGTTGAGAGCGGGACGCATGGGGAATTGCTGGCGCGCGAAGGGGTGTATGCGCAACTGTACCGGATGCAGTTCGAGGCGTAGGACACCGCGGGGGAGCAGTGCAGTCGGGTTCATGAGCAGCTGGGCTGAATTGAGTCAGGTGGTTCCGGGGCGGTGCCGGGCTCAGGCTGCGGAGCGGGGAAGGGTTTCCGGGGAACGGCGGTAAGACCCCATCCTGGGGGCCTTGGGAAAAACCATCCATGGTTTTTCACATCCCCGGAAACCCTTCCCCGCTCCGCAGCCTGAGCCTGTCGGGCTGTCCGGTGGTTCGTGTCCGGCCTGGTGCGATGTTGATCCGGCTGCGAGGGAGGTTCCCTCGCAGTGGCCTTGTCTGGGAATGCGCATGCACGACTGGTTACTGGATGTCTGGTACAGCGATGAGCCCACGGGAGTGGTGCTCAGGCCTTTTTCGTGGCTGTTCGGATGGCTTGTGGCGCTGCGGCGCTGGCTGTACGCGCGCGGTGTATTGCGTTCGCATGAGGTGGGTGTGCCGGTTGTCGTGGTGGGCAATCTCACCGTGGGCGGATCGGGCAAGACGCCGCTGACCCTGTGGCTGGTCGAGCGGCTGCGTGGGCGGGGTGTGAAGGTGGGCATCGTGCTGCGCGGTTACCGCAGCGGAAATGCGCAGGCGCGGCTGGTCGATGTGGGCGCCACCTATGAGGATGCAGGCGATGAGGCGCTGCTGCTGGCCCGGCGCGGCGGTTGTCCGGTGGCCGTGGGTGCGGACCGGGTCGCGGCCGCGCGGCTGCTCACCGAGCAGGGCGTGGAGCTGATCGTGGCTGACGACGGCCTGCAGCACCTGGCGCTGAAGCGCAACTTTGAAATCGTCGTGATCGACGGGGAACGGCGTTTCGGCAATGGCCGCCTGCTGCCTGCCGGACCCCTGCGCGAGCCCCTGGAGCGGCTGCGCACAGTGGATGCGGTGGTGGTCAACGGCGGAATGGGGCGGCAGGGAGAAATTTCGCTGGGGCTGCAGCCGGGTACGGCACGACCGTTGGTCGGCGGGGCGTCGCAGACGCTGGACGGCTTTGCAGGGCAGACGGTCCATGCCGTGGCGGGCATTGGCAATCCCGGGCGTTTCTTCCGGCTGCTTGAAGGCTGCGGGCTGCAGGTGATCCGCCACGCCCATCCCGACCACCATCCACTCTCGCGCGCCGATATCGAGTTTGCCGACGGGCACCCTGTGCTGATGACGGAGAAAGACGCGGTGAAATGTGAGCGCTTCGCCGGCACGCAGCACTGGTATGTGCCGGTGGAGGCGCAGGTGGAGGCTGGGGAGGGCAGGCCGCTGCTGGAATCAGTGCTTGCGCTTCTTGCGGGCCCGGGAGGGCGTTGAAGCGGATTCGGTTTCTTCGGCGGTCTGCAGCCCGCCATTCAGGTCCTCGCTCATGATGACCTCGCCTTCCAGGTCATAGTCGTCGAAGTCGCTGAGCAGCTCCCTGGTATAGCGATCCTCCCTGTAGCGCTCCAGGCGTCTCCAGGCCGGGTCGTCGGCGCGCGCGCCGCGGCGCTTGAGCCGGTCCATGCTCTTCATGAGATGGTCGACGTCCAGCGACTCGGCGTCTTCCGGCGCCTCGTCAGAGTCGTCTTCCTCGAGCTCTTCAGAATCAGCTTTGTTTTCGACCTGAGCCATCAGTGTGCAGTCGTGTGCGACAAGCGGCTGTCGCGAGCGATTTATATGTCTAAACCGCGAGGGTGGCAATACCCCCTACTGCACCAGTTCGTTCAGCTGGAAGATGGGCAGCAGTAAAGCAAAAACGATGCCTAATACGACGACGCCCATGACGATGATCATTGCCGGCCCCATCAGCCCCAGCAGCGTGCCGATCAAGCCGTCCAGCTCGCGCTCCTGGTTGGTGGCGGCCCGCTCCAGCATGGTCTCCAGCTCGCCGCTGGTCTCGCCGCTGGAGATCAGGTGGATGGTCATGGGCGGGAACAGGCGGCTGACGCCCAGCGAGCGGCCGATGGGCGAGCCCTCGCGGATGCGGTCGCTGGCCTCCAGCACCGCCTCGCGCATGGGTACGTTGGTGACCACCTCGGCGGAGATGCGCAGGCCCTCCAGCACTGGCACCGCACTGGAGGTGAGGATGGCGAAGGTGCGGGTGAAGCGGGCGGTGTTGAAGCCACGCACCAGACGGCCGATGAGCGGAATACTGAGCTGCATGAGGTGGAAGCGGCGCTTCGGGCCCTCGTTGCGCAGCCAGCGCCGCAGCAGCCACAGCACCAGGATAAGCGCCGCCAGCAGGTAGATACCCCAGTCGCGGATGAAATCACTGCCGCCAATCAACGCGCGGGTGGCCAGGGGGAGTTCGCGGTTGCCGCTCTCGAACACCCCCACCACCTTGGGCACCACGAACACCAGCAGGATGGACACGATGGTGAAACACATGACTACCAGTGCGATGGGATAGACCAGCGCATTGGTGACCTTCTGGTGGATCTGCTGGCGGTTCTCGGTGTAGTCCGCCAGCCGCTCCAGCACTACGTCCAGCCGCCCGGACTGCTCGCCCGCGGCCACGGTGGCGCGGTAGATCTCCGGGAACACCTTGGGGAAATCAGAAAAACCGTCGGCCAGCGTGTGGCCCTCCATCACCCGCGAGCGTACGCCCATGAGGATGCTGCGCACCCGCGGCTTCTCGGTCTGCTGGGAAACGGCCAGCAGCGACTCCTCCAGCGGCAGGCCCGAGCGCACCAGGGTGGCGAGCTGGCGGGTGAGGAGGGAGAGGTCGGTGGCGGAAATGCCGCGCGGCCGGCGGCGGCGCGGCTGCCCGGCCTTGACCGGTCCGGAATCGGAGACCTCGTCGACACGCACGGGCAGCAGCTGCTGCTCGCGCAGCTGCTGGCGCACCTGGCGGGCGGTGTCGCCCTCGACCACGCCCTTGCGTTCGCGTCCGGTGGTGTCTACTGCGGTGTATTCGAAGGCGCCCATGGGGACATAGTCTGGCAGGGGGGAGGGGAGAAGCAAGCGCTCGCAGAAAAGACTTACAGAGGAATTGCTGCAGGCACCGGTGCTCCCAGACCGTGAGCCATACGGGCGACATCGTCACGCGTTACCAGCAGATCTATATCTCTGGTGCCGGGCCGCTCCAGAGTGCGTTCCATCCGCTTCAAGTCAGGCGCGACTTCCCGGTCAATCGTCGAGGACTTTTTCATCGTATAGTTCCGGGAAGAGCACCTTTGTCTCCCGGGCGAGGGAGGGAGGCATGAAGTACATGCTTTCCTGCTTCGCGAGTCCTAGTTTCAGCATTACGCGCTCGCGGCTGCGCAAGTCATCTCCCATGATTGCCTCCGCTTGCGCGCTTGTCACACCTGCGGCTTCAAGCGCGCGCCCGAGTTCCGCCCAGTACTCCACCTGCTGAGCTGGGGAACGGCGCATTCGGGGAGCCGTATTCTCGGCCTCGCTGTAGAGCGCATTGGTGATACGGACGGACTTGGTCATGAGTGGGGGAAATATCAAAGGATGTGGCAAAATATGCATACAAGAAAATGAAGAGTAGGTATATCCAGTCCTGGGCCGTTATTGTCTCTTGCGTGAGCGCCTTGCCAATCCAAAGCCAAGCTATTGCTGACAGGCCTGCCAGCAAACCAATATATAGTCCAGTCAATAGCCGTCGATACATGTTTGTCAGCAGGCTCTCGTCATGATGAATTGATGTGACCTGCCAGCCGATTTCCGGGCTAACTTATTCCCGGGAAGATGATTGTCATGAAGTGAACTGCGTGCCGCCCCGCATCTGCAGCCCTGCTGGAGATCTCAATCCTCGCGCGTCACGCGCAGCAGCTCTTCCAGTGAAGTTTCGCCGCTGAGTACCTTTGCCCGGCCGTCATCGCGGATGCTGGGGCTGGACTGGCGCGCGTAGCGGTCCATCTGTTGTTCACTGGCGCCGTCGTGAATCATCGTGCGCATGGTGTCATCCACGGCGATAAGTTCATAGATGCCCGAGCGGCCGCGGTAGCCGCCGGATGAGTCCTGTCCGGGGCGGTACAGCGTGGGCTCCGGTGCTTCGTCAGGCAGGTTCAGCAGTCGCCGTTCGTAGTCTCCACCGGTGTAGGCCTGGCGGCTTTCCGGGTTGAGCACGCGCACCAGGCGCTGCGCCAGCACGCCGATGAGGCTGGAGGACAGCAGGAAGGGTTCTACACCCATGTCGCGCAGGCGCGTGACGGCACCGACGGCAGTGTTTGTATGCAGGGTGGACAGCACCAGATGGCCGGTGAGGCTGGCCTGGACCGCGATCTGTGCGGTTTCGACGTCGCGGATTTCACCCACCATCACCACGTCCGGGTCCTGACGCAGGATGGCGCGCAGGCCGCGGGCGAAGGTCATCTCCACCTTTGTATTCACCTGCGTCTGGCCGATGCCGTCGATGTAGTACTCGATGGGGTCCTCGACCGTCATGATGTTGCGCGTGTTGTCGTTGATGCGCTCCAGCGCCGCGTACAGGGTGGTGGTCTTACCCGAGCCGGTGGGGCCGGTGACCAGGATGATGCCGTGCGGTTTGTGGATCAGCTCGTCCATGGTGCGCTGGGTGGGCTCGTTCATGCCGAGCGATCCGAGGTCCAGGCGGCCGGCCTGTTTGTCCAGCAGGCGCAGTACCACGCGTTCGCCATGGCCGGAAGGAATGGTGGACACACGCACGTCCACGGCGCGGCCGGCGATGCGCAGGCTGATGCGGCCGTCCTGCGGCAGGCGCTTCTCGGCGATGTCGAGTTTGGACATCACCTTGATGCGCGAAACGATGAGCGGGGCGACGGCGCGGCGGGACTGCAATACCTCGCGCAGCACGCCGTCGACGCGCAGGCGCACCACGAGGCGCTTCTCGAAGGGCTCGAGGTGGATATCCGAGGCGGTGTCCTAGACGGCGTGCGTGAGCACGGCGTTGATCAGGCGGATGATGGGCGCATCGTCCTCGCTTTCCATCAGGTCCGAGGGCTCGGGCAGTTCCTGCGCCAGGTGGGCGAGGTCGGTGGTGTCCTCCAGGCCTTCCACCATCTGCATGGCGGCGCCCGAGCCACCTTCATAGGCTTGCTGCAGCAGCTTGTCGAAGAGTGCGGGTTCGGCCGGCGCCAGGTTCAGGCGCAGGCCGGTGAAGCGACGCGCTTCCGCCACGGCTGCGGGCGATATGCCGGGGCGGTACACGCCTTCGCCGCCGGTCCCGTCCGACTTCAGTACCAGGATGCCGTGGCGTTTGGCAAAGGTGAACGGCAGCTTGCGCGCGATGGTGGCGCCCGGGGTTGGCGGGACCGTGGGCGGGAGCTGGGGATCAGAGGCCATATCGCTCATCGCGGCGCGCTATTCCGTGGGCGGCGGTGGTGGAGTGGCATTGCCCGGGGGGTCTTCGACAGGCAGCGGCGTGGTCTTGACCGGCTCACTTCCGGAAGGCGGCGGTGGAGTGTCGGGTGGCGTCTCGGCGTTCTTGCGCTGTGACTCGGGCAGTTCGGGCAGCAGAGGTTTGTCCACGCCCGGCAGGATGGGCAGCAGCTCCGGCTTGCCGACCTTTCTCTGCTCTTCGCGGATGTAGTTGTATTTCGCATTGGTCTCGATGGCCGTCTGCTGACCGGTGCGCAGGATCTTCGGGCGGATGAAGACCATCAGGTTGGTGCGGTTGTTCTGGCCGGAGCGGCTCTTGAAGGCCGCGCCGATCAGGGGGATGCGACCGAGGAAGGGCACGCGACTTTCCTGGCGGGTGTAGTTCTCGCTGATCAGCCCGCCGAGTACCACGATGCCGCCGTCTTCGATGAGCACGTTGGTGTTGATGGTGCGCTTGCTGGTGGTCAGGTCTACCGCGCCCTGTACTGCGGAAGTGGGCAGAATGTCCGAGCTTTCCAGCTCGATCTTCAGCATGACCGCATTGCCCTCGTTGATCTGCGGAGTCACCTTGAGAATGGTGCCGACTTCCTCGCGGTTGATGGTCTGGAAGGGATTGACGGCGCCGTTGTTGCCGCCGCCGCCGGTGTTGGTGAACGAACCGGTGATGAATGGCACCTCGCGCGCTGCCTTGAACTCCGCTTCCTGGTTGTCCATGGTGACGATTTCAGGAAGACTGATGATGTTGCTGTTGTCGTCGCTGCGCAGTGCCCGCAGCATGGCTGCAAAGCTCAAGCCGTTCTGCGCAATGCGGCCGATTCCCAGGGTGGTGCCGTTGGCAAGCGCGGGGTTGGCGCTGGAGGGGTCGTCAACGGCCCTGACCAGATCGATGAGGCTGGCGCCGCCGACGGGGGTGAGAAATCCGCCTGCCGGTATGCGGGTATCGTCCTCATTGGAGAACATGGCCCAGTTAACGCCGAGTTCCGCGGACTTGTTGAGTGACACATCGACGATGATGGCTTCCACCAGAACCTGCGCGCGGCGGATGTCCAGCTTGGCGACCACGTCCAGGAGCTGGCGCATGACCTTGGGCGGCGCGGTGATGATCAGCGCGTTGGTTTCCGGTTCGGCCAGGATGGTGACGTCGCTGCCGAACTGTGAGCCACGGTTGGCAGTCTGGGGCGCTGGCGGTCCACCGGCCACCGCCACGGACGCGGTGGCCTGTTCCTTCAAAATGTCCGCAATCTTCTCGGCATCGGCGTAGCGCAGGAACCTTACTTCGGTGCCACCGCCGCTCTCCACCGGGGTATCGAGATACGTGACCAGCGTCTTCATGCGCAGTCGCTGGGTGGTCTCGCCGGTGATGATGACGCTGTTGGTGCGCTCATCGGCCACCATCTTGGCGGCGTTGGCGCCTTCCTGGGGATTGGGCGGATAGAGCTGGTTCACCACGGTGACGATCTGGCCCGCCGCGGCGTTTGCGAGTTGCACCACATCAAACTCATCGCTGCCGGGTTTGTCGATGCGCCGGATGATGCGCAGCAGCCGGTCCACGTTGCTGGCGCGATCGGAAATGATCAGCGAGTTCGACGGTGCGAAGGCCGCCATGTGACCCTGGGTGGGCGAGAGCGGCCGCAGCACGGGAAAGAGCATGGCGGCGCTGACGTACTTAAGGTCCACCACCTGGGTGACATACTCATCGGGGCCTTCGCGGCCGTTGACGTTCAGGTCATTGCCCGGGTACTGGCGCGCGTTGGCGTCGGGTACGATCTTGATCACATCTCCGGCAGGCAGCGCGACGAAGCCATGCACCTGCAGGATGGACAGGAAGGCCTGGTAGAAGGCCTCGGGCGACAGGGGTGACTGCGAAATCATCGTCACCGGCGCGCGCACCAGCGGACTGACAATGAAATTCTTTCCCGTCACATCACTCACCGCTTCGATAATAGTGGTGATGTCCGCCTCCTTGTAGTTGGGCGTGATGGTGGCGCCCTGGTTCTGCGCCGGCAGTGCAAAGGACAGCGGCAATGTCAGGGCCAGGATAAGGACGCGTTTCAGCATGATGGGACTCATTCGGTTTGCGGATTGGGCGGCGGCTGATCGGCCTGATCCATAGGCACTGCGCCGCCGGCAGGGTTCAGTTCCTCGACCTGGTTCGCCAGCTGGGTCATGTCGAGCACCAGTTCCTGCTGCTGCCCGGCCCGCTCGATGGTGACACTGACCTGGGAGGAGGCGCCCAGGGTGCGAAACACTTCCATGCCGCGCGCCGGATCATTCAGCGGCGTGCCGTTGATGGAGAGGATGAGATCCCCCGGGGTGAGGCCCAGACGCTGGAACTGCGCGCGATTGCGTCCGGGATACACCCGGTAGCCGCGCTGGCCGCCGTCGGCGAATACCGGCTGCGGGCGCATGATCTCTGCCAGGGTTCCCGGATCCTGGTTCATCATCTGGCGTACGCGGTTGGCCACTCCGGCCGCTGTGTTGCGGCCCTGACCCTGGGCGCGGGCCGTGGGCGGCGGCGCGGTGCGGGCGAGCTGGCGCGGCAGGTACAGGGCTTCCAGCTTGCCGCTGCGGTTCAGGATGACCCGGTCGACATACACCGCGTGCAGCTTGACGCCGCCGTCGACCGCCTCGCCCACCGAATAGACCTTGGCGTTGCTGGCCGTGGGGCCGATCAGGCCGATCCCCTTCTCAGGGTCCTCGACAGCGATGGTGCCGGCAAGCACCAGGCTGAGCTGGGTCTGCGGTGCATTGGCCGGATCGCCCTCGGGCCCCGAGTCCGCAGCCACTTCACCGAACAGATGGGCATTGAGAACGGGCTGCAAGTCCATAGATTGGGTTGCGGAAGCCTGAGCCTGTGCGGACGGCTGAGCGCCTGCGGTAGTCACGGGCGCCGGCTCGGACTCGGGTTGCGGAATGAGCTCGCGGGCGATCAGCGCGGTTTGCACGCCGATGGCCAGTGCGAGCAGCCACGCCAGTGCCACCGGCAGATGGGGCACTACGCGTTGGATCGACAGCTCGTTCATGTATCCTCGTTCCCGGGTCCTGGCTCCTGAGCCGCCCCACGCGCCGGCCGAAAGTGCCGGAGGCGGGTTTTTGCAGCGCGGCCAATCATACGGGGTGGCTGGTTGCGCTCACAAGCTTTTGTTTTGTCATGATTTAGCGACGTATGAGCGAGGAAGAGCAGGACCCCTCCGGGGATCATTTCGGTGAGGAGCAGTCTGACCACGGGTTGGCGGTCGAGGAGGCCGAGCCGAAGGTCAGGCGACCGCCCCTGTACCAGGTCATCATCCTCAATGATGACTTCACCCCGATGGAGTTCGTCGTGGACGTGCTGGAACGGATTTTCAACCTGGATCGTACGACTGCGACGCGCGTCATGCTCGAGGTGCACACCAAGGGAAAAGGGGTGTGCGGGGTCTTTACTTTTGAGATCGCCGAGACCAAGGTGGCACAGGTGACGGCGTACGCACGGCAGCACCAGCATCCGCTGCTGTGTACTCTGGAGGAAGCGTAGCTCATGTTGAGCAACGAACTGGAATACTGCCTGAACGAGGCGTTTCAGAGCGCCCGGGAAGCCCGCCATGAATTCATGACGGTCGAGCACCTGTTGCTGGCCATTGTGGATACCCCCAAGGTGCGCGAGATCCTGCGCGCCTGCGGCGCCGATACCGCCAAGCTGTGTACGGAGCTGAAGACCTTCGTCGACCAGACCACACCGCGTATCCCGCCGGAAGACGACCGCGAGGTGCAGCCCACTCTCGGTTTCCAGCGCGTGCTGCAACGCGCCGTGTTCCACGTGCAGTCCAGTGGCCGCAAGGAAGTCACGGTGGCCAATGTGCTGGTGGCCGTGTTCAGCGAGAAGCAGTCCCACGCCGCCTACCTGCTTAGTCTGCAGGACATCGCGCGGCTGGACGTGGTCAATTACATCTCGCATGGCCTGACGAAGGTTGGCGAGGAACCGCGCGAGGGCGGTGTCGAGAGCGAGCGCGAGGCCGGTCCTGAGTCCGAAGGCGGTTCCAGCGCGCTGGAGAAGTACACCAGCAACCTCAACAAGCTGGCCGAGGACGGCAAGATCGATCCGCTGATCGGCCGTCGCGTGGAAGTTGAGCGCACCATCGAAATCCTGTGCCGTCGCCGCAAGAACAATCCGCTGTACGTGGGCGAGGCCGGCGTGGGCAAGACCGCCATTGCCGAGGGTCTGGCGCGCATGATCGTGGAAGGGCAGGTGCCCGATGTCCTCACCGACTGCACCATCTACGCGCTGGACATGGGCGCGCTCATCGCCGGCACCAAGTATCGCGGTGATTTCGAGAAGCGCCTCAAGGGTGTGCTGGCGGAGCTGAAGAAAAATCCCGGCGGCATTCTGTTCATCGACGAGATTCACACCGTGATCGGCGCCGGCGCCGCCTCGGGCGGGGTGATGGATGCCTCCAATCTCATCAAGCCGGTGCTGGCCAACGGTGATCTGCGCTGCATCGGTTCGACCACCTACCAGGAATATCGCGGCATCTTTGAAAAAGACCATGCCCTGGCGCGGCGCTTCCAGAAGATCGACGTGGTGGAGCCCTCGGTGCCTGAGACTATCGAGATTCTCATGGGCCTGAAGCCTAAGTTCGAGGAGCACCACGGCGTGAAGTACGCCGACGAGGCCATGAAAGCGGCCGCCGAGCTGGCCGCGCGTCACATCAATGATCGTCATCTGCCCGACAAGGCCATCGACGTGGTGGACGAGGCGGGCGCCAGCCTGCGCCTCAAGCCCCTGGCCGAGCGGCCCGACACCGTGGGTGTGGAACAGGTGGAAAACGTCGTGGCGCGCATGGCGCGCATCCCGCCGAAGAGCGTCTCGCTGTCTGATCGCGATGTGCTGAAGAACCTGGAGCGCAACCTGAAGCTCACCATCTTCGGTCAGGATGCGGCGGTCGAAGCGCTGGCCGCTTCCATCAAGATGTCGCGCTCGGGCCTGGGCGATCAGCAAAAGCCCGTGGGCTCCTTTCTGTTTGCCGGTCCCACCGGTGTGGGCAAGACGGAAGTCACCCGTCAGCTGGCGCTGGCGCTGGGTGTGGAATTGACCCGCTTCGACATGTCCGAGTACATGGAGCGGCACACCGTCTCGCGCCTGATCGGCGCGCCGCCGGGTTATGTGGGCTTTGATCAGGGCGGCCTGCTGACCGAGGCCGTCACCAAACATCCGCATTCGGTGCTGCTGCTCGATGAGATCGAGAAGGCGCATCCGGATGTATTAAACCTGCTGCTGCTGGTCATGGACCACGGCACGCTCACCGACAACAACGGCCGCAAGGCCGACTTCCGCCATGTCATTCTGGTGATGACCACCAACGCCGGCGCCTATGAAATGAACCGCCCGCCCATCGGCTTCGTGCCGGCGGACAACACCAGCGACGGCATGGAGGCCATCCGGCGCCTGTTCACTCCGGAGTTCCGCAATCGTCTCGACGCCATCATCCAGTTCGCCTCGCTCGATCCGGTGACCATCGAGCGGGTGGTGGACAAGCTGCTGGTGGAAGTGGAAGCGCAGCTGGAGCAGAAGAACGTGGCGCTCACCGTCGATGATTCCGCCCGGGAATGGATCGCGCGCAAGGGCTATGACCCGAAGATGGGCGCTCGCCCCATGGCGCGGCTGATCCAGGAGCAGATCAAGCGTCCGCTGGCCGAGGACCTGCTGTTCGGCAAGCTGGTGGACGGCGGCCATGTACGGGTGATTGCCGGCGAGGATGGGGAGGGCCTGCAGCTGCTGACGCGCTCGCTCAGGGAGCCGGAGCTGATCAAGTAGCTTTCACGGGTCCGCAGGCTGCCTGCATTTACCGTATTAATTTCAATTAAGGGCTCCCGGAGGAGTCCACCGCCTATACTTGCCCACTCCTTATTTCAGGCGGTGTTCCTAATGCTGAAGCCCACTTCTCTGATTCCAGCTCTGTTGTACCTGCTTGCGCTCACGGGCGCCGTGCCGGCGTCGGCAGCCGAGCCCGTCAACAAGCCTTTCGCGCACGAAATTACCGATCTCAAACCTGATCCGGCGGTCCGCTTCGGCCGGCTGGACAACGGCGTACGCTACGCCATCCTCAAGAATGCCCGCCCCGAAGGCCGTGCCTCGCTGCTGCTGGGCGTGATGACCGGCTCGTTGCAGGAAACCGAGGAACAGCGTGGCCTGGCGCACTTCCTCGAGCATCTGGCCTTCAATGGCAGCGAACACTTCCCGCCCGGCACGCTGGTTGAGTATTTCCAGCGCCTGGGAATGAGCTTTGGCGGTGACACCAACGCATCCACCAACTTCGATCGCACCATATACCAGCTGGAACTGCCGGACACGGGGACGGAGACGCTCAAGCAGGCCTTCACGCTGTTCGCCGACTATGCCGGTGGTCTTCTGCTGGAAGCCGACTCCATCGACAAAGAGCGCGGCATCATCCTCGCCGAAATGCGTGATCGCGATTCGCAGGGTCTGCGCGGCTGGCTGGCACGCATGCAGTTTGTAGCACCGGATGCGCGTTTTATCGGGCGGCTGCCCATCGGGACCGAGGACGTCATTCGCAATGCGAAGCGCGAGCGCTTCGTGGATTTCTACAACACCTGGTACCGGCCGGAGAATCTCGTCGTGGTCGCGGTGGGTGATTTCGACCCCACCGTGGTGCAGGCGCAGATAACCGCGATGCTGGGGCCGGTGAAGGCGCGGGCGCCGGCGCGTCCTGATCCGGGCATGGGCACGATCGCCCCGCCGGAGAAATCCGTCGCCAGTTTCCATCACCAGCCCGATGCCGGTTCGGTATCCGTGGGTTTCGACGTGGTCCTGCCCTTCGTCGAGGAGGAGGACTCTGCCGCGCGACGCGCACAGAACCTGCGCACCAACATCGCCCTGGCCCTGCTCAATCGCCGACTGGGTCTGCTGGCACGCCAGGAAGGCGCCGAAATTGTCGGTGGCCGCGCGCAGGAGACACGCATGCTTGATTTTCTGCGCGTGGCCACTCTGGATGTGGGTTGTCGCGAATCGGTGCAGTGGCGTGAATGTCTGGCCACCGGCGAGCAGGAGTTGCGCCGCGCACTGGAATACGGTTTCCAGGAGGCAGAGCTGAACGAGATCGTTGCCAACGTGCGCAATCAGCTCGAGCAGGGCGTGCGCATGGCCGATGCACGAACCTCGCCGCAGCTGGCGCAGGGTTTGTTGGGCTCCATCATCGAGGAGGGCGTGTTCACCAGTCCGGCCAGCAACCAGGCGCTGCTGGAACCGGTGCTGGAAGAACTGACGGTTAAGGACTGCCTCGCGGCATTGCGCGGGCTGTTCGGGCAGGGCGTGCCGCCCGCGCTGTTTGTTGCCGGCAACGTGCAGATCGAACAGCAGGATATTCTCGCGGCCTACCAGGCGAGCGCGAGTCAGCCGGTGAAGGCCAACGACGAAGAAGAGCAGGCAAAGTTTGCCTACGACGTTGTCGCTGAGCCCGGCGCAGTGGCGCAGCGCCGCGAGGTTGAGGATCTGGGCCTGACCCTGCTGCAGTTCGGCAACGGCGTAAAGCTGAACGTCAAGTCCACGGACTTTGAACCCGGGCGCATCCATGTCGATGTGCGCGTAGGTGGCGGCATTCTGACCGCGCCGCGCGACAAACCGGGTCTGCCGGCGCTGCTGGGTCGCTCCTTTGTCTCCGGTGGCCTCGGCGAACACAGCGTTGAACAGCTGAGCACCATACTTGCGGGCCGCAACGTCGGTTATCGTTTTGGCATCGGTGGGGATGCCTTCGAGTTCAGCGGCTCGACAACGCCGGACGATCTGCTGCTGCAGCTGCAGGTGTTGCAGGCCTTCATCACCGATCCGGGGTATCGCCCGGATGCGTTGCGCGAGTTCCGTGAAGGTCTGGACAGGATGTACACCGAGCTGTCGCACGCCATCACCGGACCGCAGAACACCGAGATCGCACGGCTGATGGCGGGCAACGATCCGCGCTTCGGCCTGCCCGCACAGTCGGTGCTGGCGCAGCGTAATCTGGAGGAAGCCGGCGCCTGGCTCAACCCGCAGCTGGCCAGTGGAGTCATGGAAGTTTCCATCGTCGGCGATCTCGATGTCGAGCAGACAATCGCGGCGGTGGCGCGGACCTTTGGAGCACTGCCGGAGCGCAAGCCAAAGCCGGCTTACACTGCAGAGCGCCAAGTGTCGTATCCGGACAAAGCGGTCAGCAGGCAGTTCAAGGTGGAGACGGAGTTGCCGCGCGGCGTAGTGGACATGCGCTGGCCGGCGACCGATGGGCGCGATGTGCCCGTGGCGCGTCGCATCGGAGTGCTTACCAGCGTGTTCTCCGACCGCCTGCGGGTGCGGTTGCGCGAGGAGATGGGCCAGGCATACAGCCCGGGCGTGCGCCAGCAGCTGAGCGAAGTCTTCCCGGACTACGGGTTCATTGTTGCCAATGCCAGCGTGGCGCCGTCACAGGCGCGGACTGTGGCTGACACCATCCGCGAGGTGGCTGCGGACATGGCGGCCAACGGTATTACGGAGGATGAACTGAAGCGCGCCAAGGAGCCGATCCTGACGCAGATCCACCAGTCGCTGCAGCAGAACGGCTACTGGATGAACGGGGTGATTTCCGGCGTGCAGGAATTTCCGCAGCGCCTCGACTGGCATCGCTCGCGGGAGGCGGATTTCCGCTCCATCGACGTGGAGGAGATCAACGCGCTGGCGAAACAGTACCTGGGGCCGCAGCGCGCATTCGAGTTCATCATGCTGCCGGCGCAGACGGACGAGGAGGCGGCACCGGCGGAAAAAGCTGCGGTTTCCGGGGACTGAGTGGCTGCAGGGTCGGCCTGGCCGTCCGCCGTCCAGGCCCGCCCACCGTCACCAGCAATTCGATCTCTTGTCCCCTCTCCCCGCTTTGCGGGGAGAGGGTCAGGGTGATGAGGGACCTTAGTTCTTACCCAGCGGGCATTGTTCATCCCACGGCGCCAGCGACGAGCGGTCGGGGGGTGGTTCGCACAGCGGCGTGGCCGCCCACCGTCGGAGGCACGCAGCCGCCGCAGCGTTTTCCCTCATCGAAGGCAGTGCATCTTTACTTGCCGTTGCCACTATGCATGTGGCACCGGCGGCGGACCCGCATCGCGATGCCGGTGGTGAAGCCACGCCGCTGTCAACCGCCCCCCGACCGCTCGGTGCTGGCGCCCGCCGTGCGCGGCTCCACTTACCTCGAAACTATCGCCCCCGGTAAACGATGCGCCCCTTCGTCAGGTCATACGGTGTCAGTTCCACCGTTACCTGGTCTCCCGTAAGAATACGGATGTAATGCTTGCGCATCTTGCCCGAGATGTGCGCGGTGACCACGTGGCCGTTCTTCAGCTGCACGCGGAAAGTCGTATTGGGCAGGGTCTCGACGACCTCGCCCTCCATCTGGATAGCGTCTTCTTTAGCCATAGGCTCCAACTGGGGGCATTGATGAGCGCGCGAATTGTGCAGGCCGGTGTGCACTATGTCCAGCGATGCGCTCCGTGCGGGCGGCAGTATTCCTCCAACAGCGCCCGAAAGCGCTCGCGCGGGATTTCCCTGCTGCCAAGGGAGTGCAGGTGGGGGGAGGTGATCTGGCAGTCGATCAGGGCGATGCCCGCAGCCAGCGCCCGTTCCACCAGCCGCGCCAGGGCCACCTTCGAGGCGTCCGGTTCGCGGCTGAACATCGACTCGCCGAAGAAAACACGGCCGAGTTGCAGGCCGTAGAGGCCGCCCACCAGTTGCTCCCCGCGCCAGGTTTCAACGCTGTGGGCATAGCCCAGCGCGTGCAACCGGATGTATGCAGCCCTCATTTCCGGCGTCAGCCAGGTGCCGTCCGCCGAGGGGCGCGGGGCGGCACATTCGTTGATGACAACGGAAAATGCAGTATCGAAGCGGGTGGTGAGCTGCGGCTCGCGCAGGCGGCGGCGCAGGCTGCGGCTGGCGTGAAATTCGGCTGGAAACAGCACTGCGCGCGGATCGGGTGACCACCACAGCACCGGCTGGCCGGCCGAGTACCAGGGGAATATGCCCTGCTCGTAGGCGGCGAGCAGCCGCTCGGGGGTGAGGTTCCCGCCCACCGCCAGCAGCCCATCGGGCTCCTTCAGGGCACTGGCGACCGGCGGAAACCAGGCGGGTCCCTGCTCATCGCTCAGCCAGGTGACTGAAGTCATGGTTCGCCACGTCGGTAGGGCGCGTGCGCCTGCACATCGGCGGCGTAAAGACCCACGGCTTCGGTCTCTCGCACCAGATAGCTGCCGATGGCTTCGCGGAAGCGCGCATCGGCGATCCAGTGTGCCGACCAGGTATCGGTGGGAACAAAGCCCCTGGCCACCTTGTGCTCGCCCTGGGTGCCGGGCTCAAACCGCTGCAGGCCGTTGCGGATGCAGTAGTCGATGCCCTGGTAGTAGCAGGTTTCGAAATGCAGGCTGTGGAAGTGCTCTCCGGCGCCCCAGTAGCGGCCGTACAGCGTGTCCGGGCCGCGAAAGCAGATGGCGGCGGCCACCGGCTGTGCATCGTGCTCGGCCAGGAACACCACGAGGTTGTCGGGCAGCCGCACGGCGATTTCCTCGAAGAATTTCAGGCTCAGATAGGGCATGTGGCCGTGCGCAAGGAAGGTGGCGGCATGGAAGGCGTATATATGCTGCCACAGCGCTGCATCGATCTGCGTGCCCGTGAGCGTGCGGAAACTCACGCCGGCTTCGGTGACACGCCGCCGTTCGCGCCGCACCTTCTTGCGCTTTTCAGCGGTGAAGCCGGCGAGGAAGTGCTCGAAGTCCGCATAGTCGCGATTGTGCCAGTGAAACTGGCAGTCGCGCCGCAGCAGCATGCCGCGCGCCTGCAGGGCCAGCGTCTGTGTCTGCTGCGGGAACAGGACGTGAAACGAAGACAACCCTTGAGTGCGCGCGTACTCCATCGCCGCCTGCAGCAGCGGCTGCTCCCATTGCGCGGTTGCCGTCAGCCAGCGCGGTCCGCCGGCCGGGGTAAACGGTATCGCGCACACCAGTTTGGGGTAGTAGGGCAGGCCCGCCTGCGTGTAGGCCTGTGCCCAGGCGAAGTCGAACACGAACTCGCCCCAGGAATGGAGCTTGCGATACAGGGGCATGGCGGCGACGAGGCTGCCCTGTACGTCGCGCAGGATCAGATGACAGGGTTCCCAGCCGCTGTCGGCGCCCACGCAGCCGCTGTGTTCGAACGCCGCGAGGAATTCGTGGCGAAGAAAGGGGTGCTCGGCGCCGCGCAGCGCGTTCCACTGCGCGGCGTCAATGTCATCAAGACTGCAGAGTATCGAGGTACTTGTCCGCATCCAGTGCCGCCATGCAGCCGGTGCCGGCCGAGGTAATGGCCTGCCGGTACACATGGTCCATCACATCGCCGGCGGCGAATACTCCGGGCACGCTGGTGGCCGTGGCGCCGCCCTCCAGCCCGCTGCGCACGGTGATGTAGCCGCCGCGCATCTCCAGCTGGTTTTCAAACAGCTGGGTGTTGGGGCTATGTCCGACGGCGATGAACACACCGGCGAGCTCGAGGTCGCGCTTCTGGTCGTCGAGGCGGCTTTTGATGCGCAGGCCCGTCACGCCCGTGTCATCGCCCAGCACCTCGTCCACCTCGTGGTTCCACACGATGGAGATCTTGCCTTTACGTTCCTGCTCGAACAGCCGGTCCTGCAGGATTTTCTCCGCCCGCAGCTGGTTGCGGCGATGGACCAGCGTGACGTGTTCGGCCAGATTGCCCAGGTACAGCGCCTCCTCGACTGCGGTATTGCCACCGCCGACTACAGCGACCTTGCGGCCCTTGAAGAAAAACCCGTCGCAGGTGGCGCAGGCCGATACGCCCTTGCCGCGGAACTTCTGTTCGGATTCCAGGCCCAGGTACTTTGCCGAGGCGCCGGTAGTCACGATGAGCGCATCGCAGGTGTACGTCCCGGAGTCACCCTTGAGCTGGAAGGGGCGGGTCTTGAGGTCCACCTGGTTGATATGGTCGAAGACGATCTCGGTGGCGAAGCGTTCGGCATGCTTGCGCATGCGCTCCATCAGCGCCGGACCCTGCAGACCCTCCACATCGCCGGGCCAGTTGTCCACGTCGGTGGTGGTCATCAGCTGCCCGCCCTGTTCCAGCCCGGTGATCAGCACCGGTTTGCGGTTGGCGCGCGCCGCGTAGACCGCGGCGGCGTAACCGGCCGGACCTGAGCCGAGGATCAGAAGGGGACTGTGCCGAGGACTCGCCATGTATAATTCTCCGGTTTTTCAGGGGCCGCGCCTGGGAGAGCCACTATTGGGCAATTTCCCGGCGATTCAAGTTCATTGCGGCCCACATATTAACAGGAGACGTCTATGCAAATCGGTGTGCCCCGCGAGCTGAAACCACGTGAGGGTCGTGTAGGGCTGATTCCTGCCGCCTGCGCCGAACTGGTGCGCAATGGTCACCGGGTGCTGGTCGAGGCCGGCGCCGGCGAGAAAAGCGGCTATGACGATGCGCAGTTCCGTGCCGTGGGCGTTGACATTCTCCCGACAGCCCAGGAGGTGTACGGGCAGGCGCAGATGGTGGTGAAGGTCAAGGAGCCGGTGGACGGCGACCTGAAACTGCTGCGCAAGGAGCACCTGCTGTTCTGCTATCTGCACCTGGCGGCGCTGCCCGATCTGACCCGCCGGCTGTGCGACATTGGTCTGACCGCCGTGGCCTTCGAGACCGTGGAAGACCGGCTGGGCCGGCTGCCGCTGCTGGCGCCCATGAGCGACATTGCCGGGCGCCTGTCGGTACAGGTCGGTGCGCACCTGCTGCATCAGCCCGAGGGTGGCAAGGGCATCCTGCTCGGCGGCGTGCCGGCGGCGCGGCGCGGACGGGTTGTCATCCTTGGTGGCGGCGTTGCCGGCGGCAATGCGGCCATCGTGGCGGCGGGCCTGGGCGCCGAAGTGGTGGTGTTCGACAAGGATCGTGACAAACTGGTGGCGGCGCGTGCCATGGGAGCGAATGTCACCGGCCTGTATCCGCATACGGCCGACGTCGAAGAGGCCGTGCGCACGGCGGACATCGTGATCGGCGCGGTGCTGGTGACCGGCGCGCGCGCGCCGCACGTGGTTTCGGCGGCGATGGTCAAGAGCATGCAGCCGGGCAGCGTGATCATGGACATCTCTGTCGATCAGGGCGGCTGCGTGGAGACCACGCGACCGACGACTTACGAGAATCCCACCTACGTGCACGATGGCGTTACGCACTTCACGGTGACCAATATGCCGGGCGCGGTGCCGCGCACTTCCTCGCAGGCTCTGTCGGCGGCGATTGCGCCGTATGCCGGCCGGCTGGCGGACGGTGGCTGGCAGGACGACGCGGATCTGCGCAAGGGCATCAATGTGCAGGCCGGCAAGGTGGTGCATCCGGCGCTGTTGAGTTGAGTCCGCAGAGGGGAATGGCACTGAGCCTGAGAGGCTTGCGGTTGTTGGTGGATGGGTCGGGGCCATTGGTATAGAGAGGATTTTTTATTGAGTCTTGCCGCGGAACGTCAGAAGTCCTTGGGTAATCTCTCGGCGCCGGTCGTGCGGGCACTGCGGGAGAGTGCGCTGTGGGTGTTCGGCGCGCTGGCGTTGATTCTGTTCGTGGCGCTGGCCACTTACGATCAGTCGGATCCGGGGTTCTCCTCCAGCGGTGAGGTGCAGTCGGTGCACAACTGGGTGGGGCCGGTGGGGGCCTGGCTGGCGGATGTGTTTCTGTTCCTGTTCGGCCGGCCGGCATTTTTGTTTCCGGTGATGCTGGCCATCACCGGCTGGGTGCTGTACCGGGCGGTAAAAATGCCGGAGCTGAACTCACGCGCCACGTTGGCTTTCCGCAGCGGGGGGTTCGCGCTCACGCTGATCACGGCTTGTGGGCTGGCGGCTTTGCACTGGGATGGCAGTGCGTTGCCCAGTTCGGCCGGTGGCGTGCTGGGCGCCGCCGTGGGGCAGGGGCTGGCGCATGGGCTGAGTTTTCTCGGCGCCACGCTGTTGATGCTGGGACTGTGGCTGGCCGGTGTCTCGTTGTTTCTGGGCGTGTCATGGCTGGCGGTGATGGACAGGCTCGGGCGCGGTGCCTTGCGATTGCTGGGCTGGACGCGCGAGCGCATCGCTGCCGCGCGCGCCAATGCGGCGGGCCGTGAAAGCAAGGAGGCGCGGGCTGAGGTGATGCGCGAGGCGAAGAAGAAATCGGCCACGCGCACGGCGCCGCGCATCGAACCCACGCTACCGCCCATTGAGCGCAGCGAGCGGGTGGAGAAGGAAAAGCAGGTGCCGTTGTTTGAATCGGTCAAGGCGACGGAGCTGCCGCCGCTTTCGCTGCTGGACGATCCACCCAAACATGAAGCCGGCTATTCCACCGACACGCTGGAGGCCATGTCGCGACTGGTGGAGCTGAAGCTGCGTGATTTCGGTGTGGATGTGGAAGTCGTGGCCGTGCATCCGGGACCGGTGGTCACCCGCTTCGAACTGCGTCCCGCGGCCGGCGTGAAGGTCAGCCAGATCAGCAATCTTGCCAAGGACCTGGCGCGCGCATTGTCGGCCATCAGCGTGCGGGTGGTGGAAGTCATTCCCGGAAAGTCCGTGGTGGGCCTGGAGATTCCAAACGAGAAGCGCGAACTGGTAACTCTGGGCGAGATTGTCAAATCACGCGCCTATGACGAACTGCCGTCGCCGCTGGCTCTTGCCCTGGGGAAGGACATCGCCGGCCATCCGGTGGTGGCGGATCTGGCGCGCATGCCGCATCTGCTCATCGCCGGCACCACCGGATCGGGCAAGTCCGTGGCCATCAATGCCATGGTGTTGAGCCTGCTGTACAAGGCCACCGCCGAGCACATCCGGATGATCATGATTGATCCGAAGATGCTGGAGCTTTCCGTGTACGAAGGCATCCCGCACCTGCTGGCGCCGGTGGTGACTGACATGAAGCACGCCGCCAATGCGCTGCGCTGGAGCGTGGCGGAGATGGAGCGGCGCTACCAGCTCATGGCCGCGCTCGGCGTACGCAACCTGGGTGGTTTCAACCGCAAGGTCAGGGATGCGGCGGATGCGGGCAAGCCGTTGAAGGATCCACTGGAGGTGGCGCGCAGGGTCAAGGATCCGGCGCTGGCCTCCACCGAAGTACCGGAGCTGGAGCCACTGCCGCACATCGTGGTCATTGTCGACGAACTGGCCGATCTGATGCTGGTGGTGGGCAAGAAGGTCGAGGAGCTCATCGCCCGGCTGGCACAGAAGGCGCGGGCTTCGGGCATTCATCTGATCCTGGCGACACAGCGACCATCTGTCGACGTCATTACCGGCCTGATCAAGGCCAACATTCCCACGCGCATTGCTTTCCAGGTATCGGCCAAGGTCGATTCGCGCACCATCCTCGACCAGGGTGGCGCCGAGGCGCTGCTCGGACACGGTGACATGCTGTACCTGCCGCCGGGTACGTCGCTGCCCAATCGTGTGCATGGCGCCTACGTATCCGACCAGGAGGTCCATCGCGTGGTGGCAGCCCTGCGCAGTGACGATGTGCCAGCCTACATAGATGAAATTCTCGACGGTCCGCAGGGTCCATTACCGGGTATCCGTGGCGAATCGGCCGGCGAGGCCGGTGCGGGTGATGAGGGCGGCGAACAGGATCCGCTGTATGACCAGGCCGTGCAGGTGGTGCTGGAGACCCGCAAGGCTTCGATCTCGGGGGTGCAGCGGCGACTGAAGATCGGCTACAACCGGGCGGCGCGGCTGGTGGAGACCATGGAGTCGGCGGGGCTTGTCGGGCCCTTGCAGTCGAACGGCGCGCGCGAGATTCTGGTGCCGGGGCCCGCTGAAGACTAGGTGCCCGGTGTCGCAAGGTGGCTGTCGGCAACGAAACGAGGATTGAAGAATGTTGAAGCATTTTTTATTCGTACAGGCCATGGTTCTGGCTATGGTTATGGCGCTCAACTGCGCACAGGCGGCTGAGCCTGAAGTGGCGGCGGCTGATGCGGCGGCGGCCGCAAAGCTGCAGAAGTATCTCGACGGTCTCACCAGCTTTGAGGCGCGTTTTACACAGACGATCAGCGGTTCGCAGGCTGCGGGCGAGGTCTCGAGCGGGCGGTTCTACCTGCAGCGGCCGGGCAAGCTGCGCTGGGACTACGTGCGTCCGCACACGCAGGTGATCGTCACCGACGGGCTGCGGCTGTGGGTGTACGACAAGGACCTGAACCAGGTGACCGTGCGCGCCATCGATCGGGCCATGGCGACGACGCCGGCCATGCTGCTGGCCGGCGAGACCGGTGTGATGGCAGGGTTCAAGATTTCCGCCGGGCGCGCGCGCGAGGATCTGGAGTGGATCCGCATGCTGCCGCGGCGCGACGAGACGGATTTTCTCAGCGTCGAGCTGGGCTTTGCGGACGGGGAGCTGCGTGAGATGGAGTTGCGCGACAAGCTGGGTCAGACCACGCGCATCAGCTTCTCCGGGATCAGGCGCAATGCACGGCTCAAGGACAAGCTGTTTCAGTTCGAGCCGCCCAGGGGCGCTGATGTGATCGGCACGCTGCAGTAGATGCTGCCGCTTCCTCATGGACGATGGCTGCTTGCCGTCGGCTGGGTGCTGGTCGCATTGATCGTGTATGGCAGCCTTGCGCCCAGCCTGCCCTCCGTGGGGGTTTCGATCAGCGACAAATTGCAGCATGCGCTGGGCTACTTTCTGCTCATGATCTGGTTTGCCGGTCTGTATCCGCGGCGGCAGCACTGGATGCTGGCGGTGGGTTTTCTGCTGCTGGGCGCGCTGCTGGAGGTGGCGCAGGGAACGCTGACTGCCTCGCGCGAGATGGATGTACGCGATCTCGGCGCCAATGCCGCGGGCATCATCGTCGGCTATGTGCTGGCCGGCTTCGGACTGGCCAACTGGGCGCGACGGATGGAAGCGTGGCTGACACGACGCCGGTAGAAGCCTTCCGGCCGCTGGCCGACCGGATGCGACCGCGTACGCTCGGCGAATACATCGGTCAGGATCATCTGGTTGCCGCCGGCAAGCCGTTGCAGCGGGTGGTGGCCGGCGGCCGGCTGCATTCAATGCTGTTCTGGGGGCCGCCGGGCACGGGCAAGACCACGCTGGCGCGCATTCTCGCCGGCAGCTGTGATTGCGAGTTCATCGGTTTGTCCGCGGTGCTGGCCGGCGTCAAGGACGTACGCGCGGCGGTGGAAACGGCGCAGCGGGTCCGGGCGGAGCAGGGGCGCGGCACGGTGCTGTTTCTCGACGAGGTGCACCGTTTCAACAAGGCGCAGCAGGACAGCTTCCTGCCCTATGTCGAGGACGGCACGCTGATTCTCATCGGCGCCACGACGGAGAATCCATCCTTCGAGGTCAACAGCGCGCTGCTGTCGCGGGCGCGGGTGTACGTGCTGAAGGCATTGACCGGGCAGGATCTGGTGCGCGTGATTGAGGCGGCGCTGGGCGACAGTGAAAGGGGGCTGGGAGATCGCAACCTTGCGCTCGAGGCGGAGGCGTTGAAACTGATCGTGGCGGCGGCGGACGGCGATGCAAGACGGGCGCTGAATCTGCTGGAGGTGGCCGCGGATCTGGCGGAGCCGCAGGAGGGTACGGCGGTCATTACCCTCGCCATTGGCGCTGAAGTCGCCTCCGGCAGCTACCGGCGTTTCGACAAGGGCGGAGAGCAGTTCTACGACCAGATATCCGCTTTGCACAAGGCCGTGCGCGGCAGCGATCCGGATGCGGCGCTGTACTGGTTGTGCCGCATGTTCGACGGCGGCTGCGATCCGCTGTACGTCTCCCGCCGCGTGGTCCGCATGGCCAATGAAGATATCGGCAATGCCGATCCGCGTGGCCTGACGCTGGCGCTGCAGGCATGGGATTGTTACGAGCGCCTGGGCAGCCCCGAAGGCGAACTGGCCATTGCCCAGGCCGTGGTCTATCTGGCCTGCGCGCCCAAGAGCAACGCGGTGTACGCTGCGTACGGTGCTGCCATGGCGGATGTGCGCAAGTACGGCACGCTGGAAGTGCCGCTACAGCTGCGCAACGCTCCCACGAAGCTGATGAAGGGCCTGGGTTACGGTCGCGAGTACCGCTACGCCCATGATGAGCCTGATGGTTTTGCTGCCGGGGAAAATTACTTTCCGCAAGCCATGCCGCCACAGACGTACTATCATCCTGTCGAGCGCGGTCTTGAGATCCGGATCGCCGAGAAACTGGCGCAATTGCGGGCTGCAAACTGCAAGTCCGGTGACACGCGCAACAAATAATGTCGTATCCCCGCTGCCTTTCATCGGCAGTGGATCAGGGTGAGGGGTTTTCGTCCGATGCTCGATCAAAAACAACTGCGAACCGATCCACAGGCCGTGGCCGCCAATCTTGCGCGCCGTGGTTTCATGCTGGACGTCGCCGCTTTTCAGGCGCTGGAAGACCGGCGCAAGGCGGCACAGATCGATTGCGATCGCCTGCGCAGCGAACGCAATGCCCAGGCCAAATCTGTCGGCAAGGCCAAGGCTTCGGGCCAGGACATCGCCCCGCTGATCGCGCAGTCCGATGCGCTGGGCGCACAGCTCGACGCGGCGGAACAGGCGATGGCACAAGTGCAACAGCAGCTCGATGAACTTCTGCTGGGCCTGCCCAACCTGCTGCAGGACAGCGTGCCGGAAGGGCGGGATGAGTCCGCAAACGTGGTGGTACACACGCACGGCGAACCGCGTGTGTTCGATTTCAAGCCACTGGATCATGTCGTGCTCGGTGAGAAGCTCGGCGGACTGGATTTCGAGGCGGCCAGCAAAATGTCAGGCGCGCGCTTCGTCGTCCTGCGTGACCAGATGGCGCGCCTGCATCGCGCGCTGATCCAGCTCATGCTCGATGTGCATACGCGTGAGCATGGCTACAGTGAGGTGTACGTGCCGTACCTGGTCGGCGCGCAGGCGCTGACCGGCACCGGGCAGTTGCCGAAGTTCGAGGAAGACCTGTTCGTCACGCGCGGTGACAGCGGGCTGTACCTGATTCCCACGGCCGAAGTGCCGGTCACCAATCTTGTGCGCGAGTCGATCCTCAAGCCCGAAGAACTGCCGCTGAAGTTTGTCGCGCATACGCCCTGTTTTCGCTTGGAGGCCGGTGCGGCAGGCAAGGACACCCGCGGCATGATCCGCCAGCACCAGTTCGAGAAGGTCGAGCTGGTGCATGTCGTGCGGCCGCAGGATTCCGTTGCGGCTCTGGAGGAGCTGCGCACGCATGCGGAGAAGATCCTGCAGTTGCTGGAGCTGCCGTATCGCACGATGGCGCTGTGCGGCGGCGATGTGGGCTTTGCCAGTGCGAAGACCTACGACCTGGAAGTGTGGCTGCCCAGCCAGGAAAAATATCGTGAGATTTCATCGTGCAGCAACTGCGAAAGTTTTCAGGCGCGACGCATGCAGGCGCGCTGGCGCAATCCGGAAACCGGCAAACCGGAGCCGGTGCATACGCTCAATGGCTCGGGCCTGGCAGTGGGTCGCACGCTGATTGCAGTGATGGAAAATTATCAGCAGGCGGATGGCTCCGTCGCTACTCCGGCGGTGCTGCGGCCCTACATGGAGCGTTGATTGCCGGCCGCTAAACCGTCTGGCTGAACAGCTTCGTGTCCGGCGCCTTGCGCGCCAGCCGCGCGTCGAAGGCCATGCAGATGTTGCGAATGAATGCCCGGCCGAGGTCCGTCACTTCCAGGTCCGTACCGGTGCAGCCGGTGCCGATCCTGATGAGCTGATCGGCGCTCAGTTCGTGCAGGCGCTCCGGGAGCGCTTGCAGGTAAGCGGGCATCTGCTCCGGCGCATCCCAGTGCGTGTGGAAGCGGGTCATCAGGTTCAGGATGTGCTGGCGCAGTTCCAGATCCTCCCCATCCAGCACGTGTCCGCGCAACAAAGGCAGCTCGCCTTTCTCGATGCGCTCCCGGTAAGGCTCGATGATCTTCTCGTTCTGCGCGAAGGCGCTCCAGGCATCGCCGATGGCCGATACGCCCAGCCCGAACAGCGGCGACACCAGGCTTGAGGTGTAGCCCATGAAGTTGCGGTGCAGGGTGCCTTGCCCGGCGGCCTGCCAGAGCGAGTCGGTTTCCAGCGCGAAGTGGTCCATGCCGATTTCGCGGTAGCCGGCATCTTCCAGTATCTGGCGACCGCGTTCGTACAGCGCGCGCTTGGCGTCGCCCTGCGGCAGGTCATCCTCGGTGAAGCGGCGCTGACTGGGTTTTATCCACGGCACATGGGCGTAGCCATAGAAGGCGATGCGGTCGGGGCGCAGGCGGCCAACTGCCGCCAGGGTCTGTTCTACCGAGTTCATGGTCTGCAGCGGCAGGCCGTAGATGAGGTCGTAGTTGATGCTGGTGAAGCCCAGCTCGCGCGCCTGCTCGGTGAGTACGCGCACCTCTTCCTCGCTCTGCACGCGATTGACGATGTCCTGCACGCGCGGGTCGAAATCCTGGATCCCGAGGCTCAGACGCCGGAAGCCGAGTTCGCCCAGCACCTTGAGTTGTCCGGCGTCGGTGACGCGTGGATCAGCTTCAATGGAGTATTCGGCGTCGGGCGTGACATCGGCATGCGCCAGCAGACCCTCAACGAGGAAGCGAATTTCCTCTGGAGTGAGAAACGTGGGCGTGCCGCCACCGAGATGAATCTCCGATAGCGGAATGCGCTGCACCCCGAGTTTGTCGAGGTACAGCTTCCACTCTGCCAGGACCGTCTCGAGGTAGGGCTGGGCGATGGCGCGGTTGCGGGTAATGCGGACATTGCAGCCGCAGTAGGTGCACAGGGAGCGACAGAAGGGCACATGCACGTACACGGCTGCGCCTTTCGAGCCTTCGAGCGAACGTCCGAGTGCGGCGATCCATTCCGCCTCGGTAGGTGTTGTTTCCCAGTACGGCACTGTCGGATAGCTGGTGTACCGCGGTCCGGGTACGTTGTACTTGCGCAGCAGATGAGTGCGCGCGGCGGCATTCGCATTCATGAAAACAGATCTTTTTGCATATCAAGAAACAGATGAACGTGCTTTTCCGGCGTGGAGGGCAGCACGCCGTGTCCCAGCCCGCATATCCAGCCGCGACGCTTCTCCGGCGGCAGGGCACACACCGGTTCGAAGAACTTGCGCGCGGCGCGCAGCATCTGCGCCTCGGGCAGCAGCAACGCATGGGGATCGAAATTTCCCTGGATGGCCCAGCGGTCGCCAAAGCGCTCCAGCGCCTCGGCCACGGGCGTGTGCCAGTCAATGCCGATGCCGGCGATGGGCAGATCGCCCAGGGCTTCCCAATGCTGTGCCGTGGTTCCCTTTGAGTAGTACAGCACCCGGCCGTCCGGGCACAGGCGGTGAAACTCGCTCAGCAGCTCGCGCAGCGGAGGCACCACCGTTTCGGCGAATGCCGCCGGCGTCAGTTCGCCGGCACAGGTGTCGAGAATGGCCAGGACATCCAGGCCTGCACGCCACTGCAGCGCCATGTTTCGTGCTAGCAGCGGCAGCAGTTTCTCCGTGAAGCCGCTGTAGCGGCCGTCGCGCAGACCCGTCTGCGCGGGACTGAGATCACCATGGTGGGAGCCGGCGGCGGCATAGAAAAAGAGCGTCAGCGGTCCGCCCACGAATCCGATCAAGCCCTTGGCGGGAGAAAGCCGCGAGCGGATGAGCTTCAGAGCATCGGCCTGGAATTGCAGCGCGGAGAGAAGAGAGGGCTCCTTGTCCCCGATCCTTTCCCGCGGGCGCGCGAGGGGGGAAGAAAGTCGGGCTACGTCATTGGGCTGCTTGAGGTGCCAGCCCAGTTTCGGGCCGGGCGAGTATTCCAGCGGCATGCCCAGCGCTTCCAGTGGAAACAGCAGGTCCGAGAACAGGATGGCGGCGTCGAAATCGAATTCCTCGATGGGGCCCATGGTCGCTTCGGCGGCGACTTCAGGGCGTTTGCACAGTTCGATGAATGAATACTGCGCGCGCAGCTTCTGGTAGTGGCTGTGATAGCGTCCGGCCTGGCGCATGAACCATACCGGGGGGCGTTCTTCATTGCTGCGCGCCAGTGCTGCCTGAAACGAGTTCTGCATCATGCGTCTTTCACTGCCTCTGTATCGAGCTGGTAGCCCACTCCGCGCACGCTGCGGATGACGCGCGCTTCGCCCGGCTCCGGTTCGATCAGCTTGCGCAGGCGGAGAATGAAATTGTCGACGGTGCGCGGGGTGGGAAACTCGTTCTGCGCCCAGGCGCGGTCGAGTATCTCATCGCGTGTCAGTACCGCACCGCGCTTCTCCAGCAGCAGCGTCAGTACCGCACACTCCTTGTGTGTCAGCGGCGCACTCAGGCCTTCCACGGTGACTTCCATGCGCTTCAGATCCACGCGTGCGCGTCCCACCTGCAGCGGTTTCTCGAAGGCGGCCTCACCGCTGGCCAGCAGCGTGACCCGCCGCAGCGCGTTCTGCAGCCGCAGCAGCAGCTCCTTGAAATGAAACGGCTTGACGACGTAGTCCTCGGCGCCCAGCTCGAGGCCGCGGATGCGCTCCTCGGGCGCGCCATAGGCGGTGAGGAAAACAATGGCCGTGCGCGGATGACGCCCACGAATGGCCTGCGCCACCTCAAAGCCCGGCCGGTCCGGCAGGCCCACGTCCAGCAGCGCCAGATCAAAGGCGGCCTGGCCGTCCTGCGCGATGGCTTCGGCGGCGTCGCGGGCCCAGACCACGGTGTAGCCTTCGCCGGAAAGCCGTTCGGTCAGCGTGCGGCCCACGTTGACTTCATCCTCCACCACCAGAATGCGCGCGGCGTTCACGTGGGCTCCTCGGCACGGCGGAAGTGCAGGTCCACCTGAAAACCCGCGTTCGAATCGGCCGCGAATGTCGCGCTTCCGCCCATGCGCTCCATGAGCGTGCGGATCAGGTACAGGCCCACCCCGGTGCCGTGTGAACCGCCGCCACGGAAGAACAGCGTGCCCAGCTGCCGCGCATCACCGCTGAAGCCATTTCCGCCGTCGGTGGCCGTGACGTGCAGATAGTCACCCTCCTGTCGCATCGACACCTGCAGTCGCGCCGGTGTCGTCTTTGAATGCCGGAGGGTGTTGTCCAGCAGATTGCGGAAGATCACCTGCAGGGCGCTGGGGTCGGCCAGTACCAGCGCCGCATCGCTGTCCGCATCGCTCGTCAGCTCCAGCGCAATCTCCCGCGGGGCGTGCGCGCTGGCGCGATAGCGCGTCAACCAGGCTGCCAGCGGCAGGGGTTGCAGCATCAGGGCGCCGCCGCCTTCAAGGCGTGCCAGCTCCAGGGTCTTTTCCACCTGGGCCTCGAGACGGCTGGTGTCCTGCAGCAGTCGTTCGATCAGTTCATTGCCACCGCTGCCCGTCGACTCGCCCAGCGATTCGGCCTGCAGGCGGATGCTGGTCAGCGGTGTCTTCAGTTCATGAGTGACCGAGGCGAGGAAAGTTTGCAGTGCCTTCATACGGCGCCGGTCGCGCCAGTACAGCCACACCATGGCGCCGGTGAGTCCGGCCAGCAGCACGAAGTACGCACTGGCCTCGCCGATGAGCATGCGCTGTGTGCGCGACCAGTCCTGCAGTGCCTCCGGACTGCTTTCGCCGGCCACCACGCGCAGCTCGGCAATTTTCTCCGCCTGGTTGTACACCACCAGTCCCCACCAGCCCATCAGCAGGAACAGCAGCAATACCCACACCACGGTAATGGCTGCCAGCCAGTTCAGGCCGCGGCGGGTGGTGGCGATGCTGGAGTACTTGCCCATTGCCGGTCCGTCTCTAGTCCGCGCCCGGCGCTGCAGTGAGTGCTGTGGTGAATGCCGCAACCGTCGTTTCCAGATCCGCGTCGCTGTGCGCCGTGGAGAGAAAGCCCACCTCGAAACCGCTGGGAGCCAGGTACACGCCGCGCGCGAGCAGGGCATGGAACAAACGGGTGAAGCGGCGCGCCTGATTGGCCGGGACATGCTCCACCGCGCGCACCACGCCGTCGGCCGTGCCCACCTTGCCGAACACCGGCCAGAACAACGACCCGTGCGACTGCAGGCCGAAATCCCCGATGCCGTTGCGGGCGGCGCCAGCCGTTAGCGCGCTGCCGAGTGCATTCACGCGCTGCTGCAGCACTGCATAAGGCGGCTCACGCTCCAGTTTGCGCAACATGGCCAGGCCCGCCGCCATGGCGACGGAATTGGCGCTCAGGGTACCGGCCTGGTACACCGGCCCGGCCGGCGCAACCAGGTCCATGAGGTCGGCGCGCCCGCCGTAGGCGCCCACCGGAAAGCCGCCGCCGATGACCTTGCCGTAGGTCACCAGGTCCGGTTCCAGCCCGAGTTCGCCGGCCATGCCGCCGAAGCCGATGCGAAAGCCGCTGATCACCTCATCAAAAATGACCAGCGCGCCGGCCTTGTGCGCCTGCTGAATCAGGGATTGCAGAAATCCGGGTCGTTGCGGCAGCAGACCATTGTTTGCGGGCAGCGGCTCGACGATGACTGCCGCAATTTCGCCGCCATGCGTGGCCCACAACGCCTCCAGCTGCGCCGGGTCATCCAGCGGCGCTACCAGCGTGTCTGCCGCGGTTTGCGGCGGCACGCCGGCGCTGTCGGGACTGGCCATCTCCGCCAGACCCGAACCGGCCTTCACCAGCATGGAATCGACATGGCCGTGATAGCAGCCGCTGAATTTCAGTATCTTCGAGCGGCCGGTGGCGCCGCGCGCCACGCGCAGCGCGGACATCACCGCCTCGGTGCCGGAGTTCACGAAGCGTATCTTCTGCACCCAGGGCAGGCGCTGCACGATGAACTCGGCCAGCTCCAGCGAGCCGGCCTCGGCGGCGCCGTAGGACCAGCCTCGACTCAGCGCCTCGTCCACTGCGGCGCGTACCTCCGGGTCCTGATGCCCGAACAGCAGCGGTCCCCAGGACATGCAGTAGTCGATGTAACTGTTGCCATCGACGTCGGTGATGCGGCTGCCGTCGGCTTCGCGAATGAAGCGTGGCGGACCGCCGACGCCGCGGAAGGCGCGCACCGGGGAATGTACGCCGCCCGGAGAAACCTTAAGGGCGCGTTCAAACAGGGACTGTGAGACTTCAGTTTTCATATCAGGCAGCAACGCTGATTGCATTATTCATGAACGTTCTCGGTCCGTGCCGGCGGAGTTCCGGACGGGGAGGGATTTTCCGGAACGCCGTGAATACATCCCTGTAGGCTCGCGCTTTGACATCCTGTCAAAGAGCGTCCGGAAAACCCCTCCCCATCCGCAACTCCGCTGATAGGTTGTACTGGTCATGAGTCATGCGCTTCAGGGGTTCAGCCATTGATGCGCATGTCTGGCGCCGTAGGTGATGATCATGGATGCCCCTGCGCGCACAAACGATGTCCAGCATTCCAGGTGGGCTGCGCGGGCGGGGATCAGGCCCTGGGCGGCAAGCGCTTCTATGGCGGCGTACTCGCCGCTGACTTCGTAGACCGCCCACGGCAGGGCGATTTCCCCGGACAGCGACTTGAGGATATCGAGGTAGGGCATGCCCGGCTTGACCATGAGTATGTCGGCGCCCTCGTCGGCGTCGCGCAGCGAACTCATCAGTGCATCCTTCGGCCGCGCCGGATCGATCTGGTAGCTGGCGCGGTCCTTCAGCGCGGAGCGCGGCGCGGAATCGGCCGCCTCGCGGAAGGGGCCGTAGAAGCGGGAGTTGAACTTGGCGGAATAGCTCATCAGCAGTGTGCGCTCACAGCCGCCGTCATCCAGTGCTTCGCGGATGGCAGCCACGCGCCCGTCCATCATGTCGCTGGGCGCTACGCATTGCGCGCCGGCCTGCGCATAGACGAGGGCGGCGCGTGCCAGCTCATCGACAGAGGCATCGTTGACCACATGATCCTGTTCGCGGGAAAGCACGCCGCAGTGGCCGTGCGCGGTGTACGAGCACAGGCATACATCGACGGCGATCCACAGGTCGTTGCCGAAGCGTTTGTGCAACGCTGCGATCTGTGTCGCGGTGAAATCATAGACGAAGTCCGCTTCGCGCTTCTCGCCCGGAACGCCGAACAGCAACAGCTTGTCGGCGCCGGCCTCCATGTCCTTCTCGACCTGCCGTAGCAGGCTGTCCGGCGTCTCGCGGAGAACATCCGGCAGGCCGGGAACCGGGGCGCGCTCGCCAAGTCCTTCCACCACGAAGTGCGGCTGAATCAGTTGATCCGGACTGACGCGAACCTCGCGTGACAGTTCGCGAATGTGACGATCCTGGCGCAGACGGCGCAGGGTCAGGCCGGCGTGGTAGGTGTTGTCGCTCATCTAGTCGGTCTCCGTAGTCGTGATGCCCACCCAACGCCGCCATTCCTCGGCGGAGGGAAACACCGCCAGGTTGTCGATGCCGGCGGAGTGAATCAGCTCGGCGGTCTTGCCCGGTCCGCAGGCATGGTGCACCGTGGATGCGAGCTGTTCATGCAGGCGGCGAAACTGGCTGCCGCTGGCCCAGTACACATGCGTGATCGCCGCGGCCTGCGGGATCTCCCGGCTGTCTTCCTCGGGTAGATTATAGGTCGCCAGCACCTGTCCGGCGGACCAGGTTTCCACCGCGGCGGCGTGGGTGAGTATCTGCCAGTCTTCTATGGATGAGAGTTGCAGCACCGGTTCGGCAAGCGTGGGCTCGATCCAGTCAAAGCCCAACGCATCGGCGCAGCCTTCCACCCAGACGCCACGTTCGGCCAGCCGCCGCCAGCTGCCGGTGCCGGAGGTCCAGATTCGCTTGCCTGTCAGGTCGCTTTCCACACCGAGGGGCAGGGCGCGGCTGTGAGCGATGAACACGGCGGCATCGCTGCCGAGCAGGGTGGCGCCAATGAGTTCATCGAGCATGCTTTGGGGGTCTGCGGTCTCGCGTTCCTTCAGTCCGTCCCAGGCGTGGATCGTGCCGGGTGGCGCAGGCGGCAGCGACAGCCAGCGCGTCTGTGAGAGTGGTTCACCGTTCATGTCCTTGCCATGCACGTACAGCACGTCACCGCAGGCAGGATGCGTAATGCAGGTGGCGCCGAAGCGCTGGTGGCAGCCGCCACCGGAGTGCGCCAGTACCGCACGCTCCTGCTGCACCTGTCGTGCCGTCGGTTCATCGTGCAGGGTGCGCAGAAGAGCCAGCAGTTCTGCGTCGTCGCTGCGGCATTCCACGGCCAGCGCGCCCTGGCCGGGCGCGGAAGGGCAGTCGGCCAGTGGCGGCACCATCCAGCGTACGCCGTCCAGCAGCGTGGTAAGCCGTTCGCGTCCGCCGTCGGGGCGCTTGTCGTTCCACAGGCGGATCAGGCCGGCGAAGGCCAGGACCACGCCGTCGATCTGTCTGTCACTGTTGTCCGGTTCATGCAGGCGACCGAGCCGGGTGTCGACGTTGCCACGGATTTCCACGAACTCCAGCCGTGGGGAGTTGTGTGGCAGGGCCCAGTTGAGGAAGGCGGGGAGGTTCTCCAGGCGACGCGGGGCGGAGGTGCCGATGCGCAGGGAGCGGCCTTCCTCCAGGCGCTGGGCGACGTCGTTGCGGAAGACGATGACGTCGCGGGGGTTTTCGCGGGGTGGGATGGCGGCGAGGGTGAGGCCTTCAGGGCGCTCGAGCGCCAGGTCCTTCAGTGAGTGGACGGTGAGGTCGACGCGGGCATCGAGCAATGCACTGTCGAGTTCGGCGGTGAAGAAGGCCTTGCCTTCAATGGCACTCAGGGGGACGTTGGTGATCCGGTCGCCGCGGGTTTCGATCAGAGTCAGTTCGATTTGCAGGTGAGGGTGCAGGGATTGGAGGTAGTGGGCCAGCCAGAGGCTTTGCGCCTGGGCCAGGGTGGAGCGGCGCGTGCCCAAACGGAGTGTTCGTCTTGTCATTTGAAAA
>JAJFKF010000077.1 GCA_021773365.1 Gammaproteobacteria bacterium
CCCGGACGGCGAACTAGGACCCTCACATGCCGCGGCCACCCTGGCATTGCAGGCCGCTCACAGTTTCGATCTGGTCTGTACGGATTCGACCCGTACTGGCGCCGCGCTGGTGTGGATCGGCAACACCAGCGCCGACCGCCAGACACTGTGGCTGCAGCGCCTGAACCGCTCGGGCGAACCCGCAGGCCAGCCGGTCGCACTGAAAGCCGATTACCGCGCGGTATCGCTCTACTCGCTGGCGGCCGCCAGTGTTGCCCCTGCGGACCTGGTCGTCGTCTGGGGTGAGCTCGATGCGCACGACCAGCCCACCGTACAGGCTCGCCGCTTCGCCGCCGAGGGTATGGCGCGCATGTCCGAACATACTGTCCTGAGCGGTGGCACCATCGGCATTCATACGCTGACGCTGGCTGGCCATCCTGCCCGCCCGCAGGAACTGCTGCTGGGCTTCTCGCGTGCCGGCGCCGGCGCATCAGTTCAGAAGCTCGGGCTCAGCCCGCCCACCGCCAGCCTTGCGCCTGCAAACTGAACAGATGCGCGTAACGCCCGCCAGGCTCCATGCGGGCCTCGTGCTGCCGCGCTCAGGCACCTGTCCGCGATCGAGCACGACGATCCGGCCGACCATGTGTCCGTGTGACATAGTCAGTTAAAGCGCTTACTGACTGAGATCGAATAGCGCCGCAGGCGCGGGTCGCCGAAAAAACTGTACCCGTTGTTCGGGAAGGGCGTCGCCACGATCGGAGGACTGGTATTGAAGACATTACGTATGCCGACCTGCAGATCGACATTCGCGAACATCCCGGCTCCCAGCCCCACCATATCGCCGAAACGGAACCGACCAACGATGTCATGATACATCTGCCGTGGAATACTATCGGACCCCTGCTGAGAAGTTATTGAAGGGATCGCCTGCGGCGGCACGCCCGCCGGATAGAACAGGTAACTATCGAAATACTGCATGTTCCATTCCAGCGACCAGGTATTTCGATCCAGCCTGAGGCCAGCATTGCCGCGCCACTTGATTCTGCTCAGATGTCCGGCGCTGTTTATCAGCGGACCATGGGGATAGTACTGGTTGATGAGATCCGGCGCATAGGTGGCCAGGGCATAAGCCTGCAGAGATCCGTAGCCGGTATCGATCCGGTAGTCCAACTGCATGTCGACGTTCCTGACGATTGACCTGACCAGATTGATCTGCGACAAATCTATGGCTGTGATGCGCCCGCCGACGAAGTCAGCATCGATATCATCCTGAGTCAGGGGCGCGCGAGTGACGCGGCCCGGAAACAACTCTTCATCGGCCAGAAGTGTACTGCTGGAGATCGAGGATATCTCGTTGACCTTGCTGATCTCGGTGTAATCGGCCGACAAGCGAAGCCCGGGCAGAATGCGAGGCGTGATCACGATGCCTACTGACAGGCTGATGGATTCCTCCGGATCCAGATTAGGGTTGCCACCGGTGGTCGATACAACATCCTGCACGACGGCGAATACACCTTCTCGCTTTGGATCGACAACCACAATCGCACCGGTGGTCACATTGGGCGTAATCTGCGCAACAGATGGCGGGAGAAATCCGGTCCCGTAGCTTGCACGCAGAGCAAAATCCGGGGAAGGCGCATAGCGCAGACCAACGGTATAGTCATTCGCGCTCAGTTCGGTGGTGCTACGCGCAACCGTGGGAACAGGATCACCCGGACGGAGAGACACGGCTGCTGTTGCCACACCGTTGATGCGATACTCATCATGACGCACAGATAACTGACCATCGAGCGCACGAATGAAACGTCGAGAGTTTCGCGCCGAGAAGACAGGAGCATTGAGCTCCAATGAAATACTGTTCGCTCGTTGGGATCTGGCGGCATAGTACAACCGCTCCGTACTATAGAACTCCTCGAATGTATCAAAATTGAAGTCCCGAAACGGCATTGTGATAAAGCCCTGATCCGCCTCCTCATTGCGATGTTCATAGAATGCCGACACTACCAGCGGCCCTCCGGACAAGCTGACAGTCGGGCCGGCCAGACGTAGAGTCGCGCCGGTCTGAGTGTTTATGAACGGTCCGGTAAAGTTGTTTGGCGAATCGAGCAAATATCCCCTGCCGGCGTAGTCCGGCATAAACACATTCAAGTCACGGAAAATATCCAGCGCGCCAGAGCGGATGTCGGCATCCATCGTTATGCTATTGTAGATTGGCGAAGTCTGCATCCCCTCAATACGCGAACGGCCCCAACGCAAATCAGCATGTCCCAGCCACTTGCGCGGCAGGCTCAAGATTACGCCGGCACTGGAATTCAGGCTCTCCGAGTTGTATATCCGGTCAAACGACAGACCAGGAGTCGGAAAAGTGAAGTATATGCGGTTATCAAACGGATTCCCGGGGTCGGTTTCGCGCAACGTGATCGAGCTGTTGTCGACAGCATCCTGGACATGACTCTCATTTCGCCACCAGGACACATCGATAAATCCCTCTATGTGTGCCGTTAAATCACTGCGCAAGTTCACTCCCAGTGAATTGACGACGGGCTGGCTCAGGATGCCGCCCGCCAGACCCTGGATATCGCGCGGCAGTTCAATATTGTAACTGCCGGCCGCGGCAACAAGCGCTGCGCCGCCGTCAGAGTCCACGCCTGCGTAGCCGATGGGCACATGCGTCAGGCGCGAACCGAGCGGTATGGAGGGCCCACCACCTGGATCTTTCAGCCGCAGTTGTGTATCACCCCGCTGCCACAGGATATTCGTCGTGGAGCCCAGCGGCGGGCGAAAACTATTCGTGAAATCATTCTGGGTGTTGTCCAGATACAGCCGGTAGGCGCGATTGACGAAGTCGCGATCGCCCACCGCCAGCCCGTTTCCGTCCGAATAACTGCCGACAATCAGAATATTGGTCTTGCCACTGCCCAAACTGAAGCCTGCGGTGGCATCCAGCCTTCGGGTCCCTGAATCGGTATCAAAGGTATTGTCGTACGTGACGCCAAGCCCAAAGCCATCGAGATCGCTCTTCAGAATGATATTCACTACTCCGCCGGTAGCACCACCACCGTAGATGCCGGAGGCAGTGGAAGGCAGCACCTCGATGCGTTCCACCGCCGAGATTGGAATGCCGTTGATGTCGGGTTGACGAATGACACCACCGCTGTTGATGGCCGAAACGCCTGGCAGCCGC
>JAJFKF010000078.1 GCA_021773365.1 Gammaproteobacteria bacterium
TCTGCACCGCCAGCGGCATCAAGCCGCCGATCGCCGTCGCCGAAGTCAGCAGGATGGGCAGAAAGCGGATCTCCCCCGCCCGCTCGATCGCCTCATCCAGCCCCACGCCCTGCTGGCGCAGCTGATTGGTGAAGTCCACCAGCAATATGGAGTTCTTGATCTCGATGCCGATCAGCGCGATGAAACCGATGCTGGCGGTGAAGGAAATGCTGTTGCCCGTAACCAGCAGCATCAGAATGCCGCCCAGTACACCCAGCGGCACCACCGTCAGCACGATCAGGGTCGAGCGGAAGTTACCGAACTCCAGCACCAGCACCGCGAATATGCCGAAGATGGCAACAATGATAGCGATACCGATGCCGGCAAAGCTCTCGGCCCCGGACTGCGCCTCCCCGCCCAGCACATAGTGGTAACCGGGCGGCCAGTCCATGCTGTCCAGCCGCGCAACCACATCCGCGGTCACCCTGGCCGTGTTGTAGCCGCGACGCACTTCTGAATCAATGGTGATGGCGCGTTCACGGTCGTAGCGCTGGATCACCGTCGGCGCCTTCTCGAACTGCAGTCGCGCCAGCTGCGACAGCGGCAGGCTGGCGCCGCTCAAGGTGGGAATGCGGACCTGCTGCAGGGCGCTGAGATCCGCGCGCTCCTGCAGCGGCGTGCGCACCACGATGTCGTACTGCTCGCCGCTGGGGTCCTTGAAGGTGCCCACCGGAATGCCGGCCACCGACAAACGAACCGCGCGGTCGAACTCCACCGTGGACACTCCCAGCAGGCTGGCCTTCTGCGGATCGACCGTGAGTTTCAGATTGGTGCGCGCCACCTTCAGCGGGTTCTGCACATCGCGCGTACCCGGCGTCTGCTCGATCAGCGCCTCGACGCGGTCCGCCAGATCCTCGATCACGTCCAGATCACGACCCACGACGCGTACCGCCACAGGCGCGGTGATGGGCGGGCCGTTGACGAATTCCTTCACGTAGATGTGCGCGGCCGGATAGCCGTCCAGTTGCGAGCGCAGTTCATCGAGCTTCGCCGGCGTACGACGGGTGTCATAGTCCTTCAGCAGCACGAACACTTCCGCGAAGTTGGCGGCGTCGTTGCGCACGATGTGGTTGTAGTAGATCTGCGGATTACCGTGGCCGAGATTGGCAAACCAGCTCTTCACCTCGGGCGTGGCCGCAAGTTTGTCCTCCACGAAACGCAGCGCGCGGTCGGTTTCCGCAAGGCTGGTGCCATTGGGCGCTTCAACGGTGATCAGGAACTGTGGCGTATCGGCCTTGGGAAACAGGCTGCTGCCCACCACCGGCACCAGCAGCACGGTGAGCAGCAGCGAGCCACCGATGGCGGCGATGACCGTGGCGCGGGGTCGGGCCAGGCAGTAGTGCAGCGCCGGCCGGTAGTAGCGGTGGATGGCGCCCATGACTTTCTGCAGCACACGGTTGCCATCCGGCTCGTGCCTGTCACTGAGCACGCGGCTGGCCAGGAAGGGAATGATGAACAGGGCGATCAGCAGCGAACCCACAACGGCGGCCACCACGCTGGTGGGCAGGACACGGATGAACTTGCCGGCGGTGCCCGGCAGCGCCATCAGCGGCAGGAAGGCAAAGATCACCGTGGCCGTACAGCCGAGCACGGCGACAAAGATCTGTCGGGTGCCGGCCAGCGCCGCCTCGACGCGCCCATAGCCCTCGCGCAGATGTCGGGCAATGTTCTCCACCACCACGATGGAGTCATCCACCAGCAGCCCCAGCGCCACCACGAAGCCGGCGATGGACAGCTGGTTGAGCGAATAGCCGAGGAAGTACAGCACCGCGATGCCAAACGCCAGTGACAGCGGAATGGACACCATCACGATGCCGGCGGCGCGCAGACCCAGCGGCAGCAGCGTGATCAGTACCAGGCCGATGGCAATGCCGAAGTCGATGTACAGCCGATTCAGTCGAGCAGACACATTCTGTGATTGCTGAAAGCCGCGCTCGAGAGTGACGCGCGCCGGCAGCCGCGATTCGAACTGATCCAGCGCCGCGGAGAGGCTCTCCTGCACCTGCAGGATGTTGTAGCCCTCCTTCTGGTTTGCGGTGACAAAGGCGGCGCGCCGGCCGTTGAAGCGGCCGATGTGGCTCCAGGGCTGGGTTTCCCAGGCCACGCGCGCCAGATCGCGCACACGCACGCTACCGCCATCCGTGGACGCCACCACCGTATCGCGCACCTCATCGAGCGTGCGATAGCTGCCGGAGGTCTTCAGGCTGAAGCTGCGCGGCCCGAGGTCAAGAAAACCTGCCGGAATGTTGGCGTTCTCACTTTCCAGCGCCTGGATAACCCGACCGGGCGTGATACCCAGCTCGGCCATGCGACCAAGGTCGACTTCCACGCGCAGTTCGCGCTGCGGATAGGCCCAGGTCTCGGCCGTGCGGATGCCGTCGACGGTTTTCAGCACATCCTTCAGTTCACGGGCGTGATCTTCCAGTTCACGCCAGGGCGCAGTGTCCGACACCAGCGCCAGCTGCACGATGTTCACCAGCCCGGGGCTGATCTTGCGGATCTCCAGATCGGCAATTTCCGCCGGCAAGTCCGGGCGCAGCGCATTGACCTCACGAGTGACTTCGTCGTACTTCTTGTCCGGGTCGGTGTAGGCCTCGAATTCCACCGCGATGAACGACACCCCGTCGCTGATGGTGGTCTCCATCTTCTTCAGGTCATCGAGTTCGGCCAGCCGATCCTCGATGGGTTTGGCCACCAGGCGTTCCAGGTCCTTCGGATCGGCGCCGGGATAGATGGCGGTGATGAAGAAGCCGGAAATCTTGAAGTACGGGTCTTCCTCGCGCGGCACGCTGTTGAAGGCGAACAAGCCCATGACGATGAGGCAGAGGAACACCACCACCGTGAACTGATGGCGCCGGATCGGAAATTCCAGCAGGGTCACGGCCTATTCCCGCGGCGGCAGTACGTTGACCGCCTGCCCGTCCTGCAGATACGGCGCACCCTCGGTCACCACTTTTTCTCCGGGCTCCAGCCCCGACTCCAGCGCCACGGACTGCGGCGCAAAGAAGGCGATTCGCACCTGGCGGCGCTTCACCCGCCCGCCATCGAGCACGAACACTGCCGCCATGTCCCGGTCGCCCTCGAGCACGGCGGCAATGGGCACATAGGTGCGCGCTTCGTTGCGGGCCGACTCCGGATACAGCTCCACGCGCGCCACCAGCCCGCCGGCCAGCCGCGGTGGCGGTTCCTGCAGACGAACTTCAACGGCAAACAAACCCGTACGCGCGTCGGCGGCGCTGGCCACCTCCGTTACGCTGGCGGCGAATGTCTGCCCGGGAAAGGCATCCATGCTGACCTGAGCCGGGTCGCCCAGCTGCACGCGCACGACTTCGCGATCGGCCAGTGAACAACGCACCACATAACCACGACTGCGCAAGCCGACCACGAGCACGGCCTGTCCGGCAGGCACCAGTTCGCGTTCCTGCGCCAGCTTGCGCAGGACGACGCCGTCACCCGGTGCGGTAATCACTGCGTGACCCCGGTTGAACTCAGTGGACTGCAGCTGGCTCTGCAGCACCCCGGCCTGGGTGCGCAGATCCTGCAGCTGCTGCTGACTGATGAGGCGGTCGGCCACCAGTTTCTCGCCGCGAACCAGATCGCGCTGCGCCTTGCCGGCAGCCAGCCGCGCCTGCTCGACCTGGGCATCGATCTCCGCCAGATCGATCGCCGCCAAGCGCTGACCGGCCTTTATCGGCGCACCCTCTTCGACTGCGATGCTGCGGATGACACCGGCCACCTTGAAGGACAGCCGCATCTCATCCTTGTTGCTCACCACGCCGCTGGTGGCGATGGCCGGCATGGCGGGCCCTGAAATGGCGTCCTGAACCCTCACCGGCGTCGGTCCCTCCGCCACTTCCACATCATCAACGGAGCAGCCCGCCGCCAGCGCGGCAGCAGCGCAGACAAGTGTCAGCCCGGCAAGGCGTATGGACGGCCTCATAAGCTTGATACCTTCAATCGGGAGCAAAGACCGCGGCAGCGGCGCGGACCGCAGTTTGCAGTCCGGGCGTCAATTTCTCCAGTCTCCCGCCGCCAGGTACATGCCCTGCCGCAAACGCAACCGCGGCGCATCCACCGGCTCGCCTTCCTTGAACCGTGGCCGGTAGCGGGTTCGCTGCAGATCAGCGCGCAGCCAGTCCTGCAGGGCGCGCGAGGCATCGGAATCGAGCACCGTGATGTCCTTCACCAGACCATCGCGCGTGACGGTGAACTCGAACTCCACCCAGTAGCGCCTGAAACCCTCGCGTGAAGGTGGCGGGCGGCGCAGGGCAACGCCGGCACTGGTGCGATAGACCACTGGCAGCGGCTCGTCGAAGGAGACTCCGCCGTCATATCCAGGCGACTGCGCCGCAGCCCAGGCCGCCTTGTATGTCAGCAAGGCATCGCGCCGGGCATTGGCGGTCTGATACCAGTCGCCCAGATCCAGCAGCGTGTCCACCACCGGGGTGGGATCGGCGTCCGCATGCTGCTGCAGAATCTTCTGCGCGCGCCGCAGTGCGTTGGTGCCAATGCGATCCAGGCGAATCCGGGGCTCCGCCAGCTGTGCCGTGCTGCGCAGGACGCTGATCTGATGCTCCCTGAGATCAATGGGATTCAGCCCGTGCATGTACTCCAGCCGGTAGGCGCGGGCAATGCCGCGCAGCGGCTCGATCAGGCGCAGATCATTCTCGCTGCCGGCGCGTTCGGCCACCCGCACGCCGCGGCTGTGCAGCTGACGGGCGCTGATATAGCGTCCGGCCTGTTCATACCAGCGCGCCGCGCGGTCGATGGCCGGCAGCAGGCGCACGTCCTCGCGACCGAAGGTTTGTTCACCCAGCAGCAGCGTATAGCGCACTTCACGATCGAGATCGCGCTGCAGGTCGAGCGCCAGGTAGCACTCGAACAACGGATCGAGCAGCTCCAGCTGCCGCGGATTGAACAAACCATCGGTGGCACGGCTGATGCCCAGCGCCTGGGTCAGCAGTCCGACGGCGTCCTCGCAGCGATTCATGGTGACGTACAGCAGACCGAGGTCCAGCAGCGGCGGCACCAGGGCGGACGACATCGCACCCTGCTCGTTGCGAACACGCTCCACCCGGTTCAGCAGTTCACGCTCCTTCTGCCAGGGGCCGTGGTCCGCTGTTTCTTCGGCGACGACGACGCAGGCTGAACCTGCGAAAACGGCCGCCAGACAGCAAAAGATGGCGAGGCGTGCGATGCCGGCCCGCGGAACACCATGCACCATGGCGCGGATTTCAACCGGTGGCGGGAAGCGGCCCATGGCGCATTGTAGCTAACCTGCATTTCTCACACCCTGCCAACTCAGTGCCAGGCAGTTTGCGAATCGGGCGGGCGCCATGGAGGACGGCGAAGTCGAGATTCGGCAGATGTTCGAGCTGGAGGACTTCGGCGATGCCCCGGGCATCGCGCCAGGATCATGTCGACAGGGTTGAGTTGCAGTCGCGGTCGATATCGGCGCGTATGCTGGTGCGCGTAGCCTCGTCAACCTGGGTTCTGTCCAGCAACGCCAGAAGCTGGGTGCAACTGACGACACCCCTGCGGATCAACTCGCGATTGAACACCAGGTCTTTCTCGCGGTGCGCAACGTACTTGGCGATCACCAGATCATGGGGGTCCAGGCACAGACCGCGTACGCCGTCGGTGTCGCCGGGCGCCAAGTTCACCAGCCGCCCCTTCCAGCCCTTCGGCAGCGTGGCAGTTGCCGCGTCGACAGGGTCGGCGTAGTAGCCGAATTGCTCATGAAACGGAGAGTCCTGGCCGATCGCGTTCAGCCATTCGGTGCGTGCCACATTGCGCTTTGCAATCAGGTCTACCTCGACTGATCGGACAATGTCATCAGCCAGGTCAGGGTACTTGCCGTGAAGCGACTGGCTGCCGATGATCAGGAATTGTTTCTCCCCGGTAATCCGCCCGGCGGCGCGCAGGACATGATCAAGCTGATGCTTCTTCATTGAGCTTCCTCACTTCCTCGCGCGGCAGCAGCCCGACATAGGGAGGCGATTGACGCAGCCGGTTTGAGCGCTCGTCCCGGCCCAGCATGGCGGCGAACAGTTCGCCATCATCCGTATGCCTGAGAATCTTCTCCCACTCTGCATACGCCGAGACCCATACCCCGTTCTGCTGCCAGCGGTGCAGATTGGCAAGACTGTGCGCGCGGATGTGCCGGGATGTGCAGCGCGCTGTCACCGCCGCAGCCAGCTTGCGCTTCAGCTCATCCAGCACCTGGTGCGAGGTACCGGCGATTGCAGGGGGACGAATGCCGCGGTCGGTCAGCTCAAGGTCGTCCCCCTCGCCAAGGCCCCACGACTTGAGGGTGGTCCGCGGAATGATGACCCCGAGGGAGTTGCCGATGCGCCTTAGCGGAAGCTTCATGGGGCCGTTATACCGCGTTATAACGTTCGGCGGCAAGCGCAAAAAAATGCCCGCGCTGGCGGGCATTCCTGGTGATATTGGCCCGCGAAGACCCCGTCCGGGACCGGGCCGTCGCGTGGTATCCGGGCTCCGGCGAGAAAGTCTTGGTGAGACTGATGCTGTAGCTGCGCAGGTGGGCATCACCGTAGGTGCTGTAGCCGCCGCTGCCCGCACTGGTCGTGGCCAGAATCGGCGGGAGGTCATCGAACACATTGCGCACCGACACCAGAATCTCCGTGTTGCTCAGCAGGCGCATCCAGGAAGCGGAAGATTCCCCGAAGCGATAGCGCCCGAACAGATCGTGGTAGGTCTGATTGGGTATTGTCTGCGCACCTTGTTGCAGTTCTTTGCGGTCACGCGTGGATTCAGAATCAAGCACGCCGTATACAAAGTGAGCGTCGTAGTACTGCATGTTCCAGCCCGCCGTCCAGGCCCCCCGCTTCCAGTTCAAACCGACATTGCCGCGCCACTCCAGCGGGCCGCCGCGGTAGCCCGTACGGTCGACCACCGGCGCATCTTGGGCAAGCTGCTGCTTCAGATGCGGCTGATAGGTGCCCATCACATTGGCCGTGAAGGCGCCATAGGAGGTGTCCCAGGTGTAGTCGGCCTGGATATCGAAGGCTTCCACGAGTGAGTGGGTGAGGTTGAGCGGCCCGCCATCCAGACCGGTAATGGGGCCGACCGTGTAGCCCAGCGCCTCGTCCGCCGGCGTCAACATTCCACGAGTGATCCGGTTGGGAAACAGGTCGTCTTCATGGTCGATGAAGTACTGATACTCAGTCTGACTTAGATTGGTGATTTCGTCTTTCTTCTTGATACGGGTGTAGTCAACTGACAGGCGGAATCCAGGCAGTGCATCAGGCGTCAGTATCATGCCGCCCGACCAGCTCTGTGATTGCTCTGCGCGCAGGTCGAAACTACCGATGTAGGTGAATGATGTAAGCGTGGGATAGATCAGCTGATCTCCGCGCTTCGGATCCGTATACCGCAGCAGAAGAGCAAAAATCGTGGGCAGATCCGCCGCGGTCAGCTGAACTGTGTTGGGCGGCAGCACGCCCTCGCCGTAGCTGAGGCGCAGCGCCAGCGCCGACGTGGGCTGAAAGCGAAAGCCGAAGGTGGTCTGGTTCGCCGATACATTGTTCGTCTGGAAGGGGATATCCGGAAAGGGTCCATTGGGCGAGTCGACGATTTGGCTGGACTGGGACAGCGGGCGGGCGCGGGTTTCCGTGGCGTCGTAGCGGTGGGAGGCCTGGAAGTCCAGCCCCTGCACCCAGCGCCTGGCATTGTGCGCCGAGACCAGCGGGATGGTCACCTCGCCATAGATACTGTCGACCGTGGAGCCGACCGGCCCATAGTACCGGTGCTCCGGACCAGTGCCGTTGAGCGGAAACTTCGTAACAACCGTATCGTCATTGTTCGACTCCCGATTCTCCAGCAACATGGACAGGTTGATCGGTCCGCCCGGCAGCTCCCAGAGGGGACCGGCCAGACGCAGGGTGGCGGTTTTCTGGAACGTGTTGAAGATACCGTCATCGGTGTTGGTATCGGGCATGAAGTAGTAGGGCGACAGATCCAGCGGTGCGGCGTTGACGTCGCGCAGTGGATCCAGGCGACCATCGGCCAGCGCGTCGAAGGCTTCGCCGGTGAGCTGATCGGGGGAATACCATCGGTGGCGTTCGGATTTGCTCCAAACGTACTCGGCGTGCGCGGTCCACGCCCACGGCAGGCGCGCGATAATGCCACCGGCAACCTGGGTGGTCTGTGAGCGGCTGCCGCTTCCTGTCGATGAGCTGGAGATACCGGCAAAGGGAATTGACAACTCCACTTCCTCGGTAAACGGGTTGTTGGGCCCCGGATCCAGCGTCACTATCAATGGCCGCTGGCTGCTGGACACGCCATCGTTGTCGTAATAGGAGGTGTCCACAAACGCCTCGATCCGCGGGGTGAATTCACGGCGCACGTTCAGCGCGGCGGAGCGGACGTCGGCCACGGAGACCAGGGAACGACGCAGGCCATTGACGTCGTTGGGTATGTCCAGGTTGTAGGCCGCCGAGTTCAGAAAAGCGGCACCGCCATCGCTGGCTGGCCCCGCATAACCCACGGGGACCGAGGCATAGGGTGAGTTCAACGACTGCCCGGAGACCAGTTCCAGGTCATTGCCGCTGTCACTTCTGATGTTTGTGGTGTAGCCGAAGGGCGGACCGTCAAATTCATCGGGATCGTTCTGCTTCATCAGCGCACGGCCGCGAACGTTGAATTCCCGATCGCCGGCGTACAGCGGCCTTGATTGCCGCTGACTGGCCGTGATCATCACCTGGGTCTTGCCTTCCTCCAGGGTGAAGCCACCCGTGGCCTCCAGCCGGCGGCGACTGCCACCGCCCTGAAAGGTGCCGTCGTACACCGCCTTGACCTGCAGGTTGTTGTAGTCACGCTTGAGGATGATGTTGACGACGCCGCCGGTGGCGCCGCCACCGTAGATTCCGCCGGCCGTGGAAGGCAGGATCTCTATGCGCTCCACCGCCGACAACGGAATGCCGTTGATGTCCGGCTGGTAGAAATTGATGTTGTTGGCCACTTCGGGCATGCGGCGGCCATTGACCAGGACCAGCGTTTGATCGGCGCCCAGACCGCGCAGGTCGATGACGCTCTGATTGCCCCGAATGCCGCTGGATATCTGCCCTTGACTCTCTTCAAGCTGGTTCATCGGCAGACGGGTCTTGAGGAATGTCTCCAGATCCTGCGCCATGGAGCTCTCGATCTCTTCGGCTTCGAACACCACGTAAGGCTGCACGTCGTCTTCCGTGCGCCTGATATCGACATTGGAGCTGCGACTTTCCCTGACCAGAATTTCCGGAATGCCTTTGTCCGACGCGGATTTGCTCTTGGCAGCAGTGCGCTCTGCATCCGCCGCATCCGTGGAGTCCGGTGAGGAGGACGCGGTGGGCATCGCCTCGGCGCGCGCCAGCCACATCTTCGACGGGCCTGCGGCGGTTGTCTTGGCGGGCTGCCCTGCCTTCACCAGGATCAGCGTTTTTGCATCGACGAAACGAAAGGTGAAGCCACTGCCTTCGAGCATGCGCTCCAGCGCAGCATTCAGAGTCAGGCGACCGGCGACATCGCCCGCGGTGGCGCCTTCCACCTCGGAACCGGCGGTGAGCACCTGGATATCAGCCTGATTGGCAAACTCGATCAGCGCCGTGGACAACGCCTGCGCGCGTATCGAGAAGCTGACCTTGCTCTCAGGCCTGGTGTCTTCTGCCCGCAGATCAGCGGGAACGGCGAGTAGCGTTATGGCCGCCACGCTGAGCGCGGCGAAAAAAGTGGACCGGAGCAGGTCAGTCATGTCGTAACCCCTGGTGTTCAACGTTGGCCGGCATCGAGAATCGATGGCACCTTCCTTGAACTAGACGCGCGAGTCACGGCGAGTGGAAGCAGATTTCCTACTTCACGCCGATGGCTGCCCTGTGATCCTCGTGAGTGACCCGCACCGGCAGCACATCCGGCAGCGCACGCAGCCAGGCGACGGTGTTCTCAGGACTCACCGTGCCGGTAAAGGTCAGCTGCGCCGCGGCCGGATCGGAAAAAGTGATCTGCGAACTGACATAGCGATTGAGATTGGCAATCACCACCGCCAGGGGTTCGTTGACGAATTCCAGTCGTCGCTCGCGCCATGCCACGGCGCGAGCGGGGCTGACATGCGTGAGCCTGAAACGATGACCCTCGGGCTCATAGAGGATGCGCTCGCCGGCCACCGCCTCGACGGCATCCCCGGCCGGCTGGGTGGCGCGCACACGTCCCTCGGTGACGCTGATGGCCACGTTTTCTCCGGTGCGGCGCACATTGAAGGCCGTGCCGATGGCGGTCACGGAGATGCGGCCGACGTCGACGACGAAGGGACGGCGGACATCCTTGCTGACCTCGAAATACGCCTCGCCATCGCGCAACTGAATGCGCCGTTCCTGCTCTCCCATACTGACGGCGACCACCGTGCTGGCGCCGATCGTCACCTGCGAGCCATCGGCCAGTGTGACATTCTGATGCAGCGCCCGCTCGGTGGCGTACACCGCATCCGGCGCCGGACCGGTCAGGCTGCGCAGCAGGAAGGCGCCGAGGGCAACAACAGCCACACCGGCCGCGGTCGCCAGCCACCAGGAAGCGCGCACAGGATTGCGCCTGCCTGCGCGTGATGCAGATGCAGTGACCGCGGGCGATGCCGCAGCGGGCGCGAACTCCCGCGCCAGCTGGCGCCGCAGCTGCGGATCGAGCTGTTTGTAGGTCATCGCCTCCCGGTCGATGCGGTCAAAGGCATCGAGATTGGCGGGGTCCGCCTGCGCCCAGCTCAGCCACTCTCCAGCCGAGGCGGCATCCGGATTCTCCTGCAGGCGCAGCCACCACTGGCCGGCCTCGTACATTCGTTTGTCCTGTTCAGACATGTGCGCTCCAGGGCTCATTGTTCGCTGCGCTCACGCTTCAACCGGCACCAGGCCAGCGCCTCGGCAATGTAGTGGCGAATCATGCGTGGCGAGACGCGCATCTGCACGGCGATGTCGGCGACGCTGACATCGTCGAACATGTACTGCGCGAAGGCCTGGCGACACTTCTGCGGCAACTCGCGCAGTGCCTGGCGCACGATTTCGAGTTCCTGGCGGGCGAGCACCACGCGCTCCGGATCTGGCTGGGCCAGCAGCTCCTCGAACAGGGCTGGTGGCGCGCCGTCCTGACGCACGCTGCGCCGGCGCATGCGATCCACGGCCAGATTGGAGGCGATGCGAAACAGGTAGGCCCGCAGGAAGCTGATCTCCCCGCCCTTGTGCAGTTGCAGCATGCGCACATAGGCTTCCTGCGCCACGTCGCGCGCCTCCGCCTGGGAATGCAGGCGGGCAGCCAAGAAGGTCACCAGCGCGCGGTTGTGCTCCTCGAACAGCTTGCGGACCTGCTCGGTCTGCGTCTCTTCCGGCGCGGAAGAGGCGTCATCTGGCGGTACCGGGTTCGAGGGAAATGGATCCATGAAAAATGCACGGAATTTGACTGCCTGTTGAATTAGACGCACCAGGGCAGGTGAATGGAAGCGGAAATCCGGTGCGTAGCGTCAGCAGCCCCGGCATTCGCCCGGTAGCGCGCCGCTTAAATACGCCTTGGAGCGATGAACTATCTAAAAAAAATCAATAACTTGCAAAAGTTTCTGCCGTAGCTGGCTGGCATGGCTGGCGGCCCTGCCAGGCATGCCCTTCGTGCATTTGCTGTTCGGCACCCGCCAGACGGGCAAGACCACTTTGCTGCGGGAACTGCTGCCCACTCCCGCGCTGAATTTCAACCTGGCAGATCCGGCGGAACGCGGACGCCTGCTGGCCAGTATCGACCCGTTCAAGCGCGCGTGCCTCGCGCTGCCGGAAAGAAAACAGTCGCATGTCATGCTGGTGGATGAGGCGCAGACCGTGCCGGCAATATTCGACGCGGTGCAAAGCCTGTACGACGAAGACAAGAAGCGGTGGCGCTTCGTGCTGTGCGGCAGTTCCGTGCGGAAGTCCTGCGCAGCTATGTGATCACGCACCTGGAAGAGGAGATTCGCCGCGAGGCACTGGTGAAGGATTGGAGCGCCTTCCTGAGGTTCCTGCAACTGGCAGCCTCCGAGTCGGGCGAAGTGATCAACTACGCACGCATCGCCGATGATGTCGGCATCGCTCCAGCTACGGTACGTTCTCACTACCAGCTGCTCGAGGACATCTTCATCGGCTTCACTGTCCCCGGCTACTCACGCAGTCCGCGCAATAATCTGACCTCCACGCCACGATTCTTCTTTTTCGATCTGGGTATCCGCCATGCGGCCGCGGGACTCACGCCGGGCCGCGAGGCGGTGATGTCCGATCCAGGCCGGTACCTGCAACAATGGGTCGGCATCGAACTGTGGAAGCGGCCGGGGTATCTGGGCGCGGGCCGCCTGCACCACCTGCGCACCAAGGACGGCACGGAAATCGACTTTCTGGTCGAAACCGCGGGGCAGATTATCTCGGTGGAGGTCAAATGGACTGAACGGCCGCGGCCGGAGGACGCGCGCCATCTGATCAAACTCCTGGAGGAACAGAAAAACCGGCGCAATACGGATTTGTAGTGTGCCGCGCTCCCCGGCCGGAACAGCCGCATGAAAGAGTGTTGGCGATTCCGTGGTGGTGCCTGTAGCGCCTGCGGTGCGGCGACCGTGCGTTACCGGGTGTGGTGGCTATTGATGTCCGCTGCCCTCGCCATGACGGCGGCGAGGGCAGCGACGCCAGACATTCAGTGCCCGAAGCGCTTGGTGAAGGCGATGGAATAGCGCCGCAGGCGCGGATCGCCTTCGGTGGCGTAGCCGCCGACCGGCACATCGCTGGCGCTGGCCAGGATAGGCGGGCGGGTATTGAAGACATTCTGCACCGAGATCTGCAGCTCGGTATTCTCCAGCAGACCATGGGCGAAACCGGGCGCGTTGTCGAAGCGATAGCGCCCATACACATCATGATAGGTCTGCGTAGGGATCCACGCCGAACCTTGGCTGAGTATCGCCCTATCGCGACTCAAATTCGAGGCCGTGCTGGTATACACCCGCGAAGCATCGTAGTACTGCAAATTCCAGCCCAGATCCAGCGCGCCACTGCTCCATCTCAAGCCCGCATTGGCCCGCCACTTCAGAGGGCCGTCTCTATAACCCACGCTATCGATCTCATCACGATCCGACGCCGCCTGCTGCAACAGATGTGGCTGCACGGTGGCGATCACATGGGCCGCGAAAGCACCGAAACGCGTCTCCCAAGTATAGTCAGCCTGAATGTCGAGCGCTTCCACTAGGCTGTGGGCAATGTTGACAGACCCTGCGTCCAGATCACGTATCGTCCCACCGGTATAACCCAGCGCCTGGTCTGCCGGCGTCAGCGGATTTCGCGCGATGCGGCCTGGAAAGCTGTCTTCCAGGTCGATGAGCACCTGCATATTCAGCGAACCGATCTCATCGGTTTTCTCAATGCGGGTGTAGTCCACCGATATTCTCAAGCCCGGCAGACTTTCCGGGGTAATAATCGCTCCGGCCGACCAGCTCTGTGACTGTTCTGGGCGCAGCAACAGACTGCCGCCCGAAGAGTACAAGAACTTCTCAACCGTGGAGCTGGTAATGGGCATACCACCGCGCTTGGGATCGATGACGCCGAAGAAATTAATAAATCCCGGATCCAGATTCAGCACGGACAGCTGTAAAGACGACGGCGGCAGGATCCCCTCGCCATAGCTGACGCGCAGCGCCAGGTGTTGCGCCGGCATATAGCGAAATCCTAGCGTGTACTGATTACCGGTCACTTCATTGGTCTGGAATGGCACATCCGGAAAAGGTCCGTCGGGCGAGGGAACAAACACATTGTTCGCTGTCATTTCCCTGGTACGGGTCCTGGTGGTATCGCGGCGGTAGGAGGCCTGCAGATCGAGACCCCAAAACCCGCGCCGGGCGTTTGCCGCCGAGATCAGCGGCGCGGTCAGCTCCGCATACACACTTTGAGTGGTCGCGCCAATTTCGGCGAAATAGATATAGGTGGGTGCGCCGTCCAAAGGGTAGCCAGCAGATACTCGATCTCCAGTATGTTGCCGCTGGTTCTCCAGCACGGTGGCGGCCCGCAGCGGCCCGCCGGGGAGCCTCAACAGGGGGCCGGCCACACGCAGCGTGGTGTTCTGGTGAATTGCGGGATACTGCTGCCTCCAAGTACCACGGTACTCCGACCGGTCCGGATAGTAGGCGGAAAAATCCAGCGGATAGGCATTAACATCGCCCAGGGAATTCAACCGCCCGTCGATCAACGCGGCATTACCGTCCGCGCTCAAGAAATCTACCGGGTAATCATGGTGGGTAGTTGAGCGACTCCAGCCGTATTCGCCCTGCACCATCCACTCCTGCGGCAGGCGCACGATCAGCCCCCCGCTGACCTGCTCGGTCAGGGATTCGGAGCGGGTCTGCAGTCGGCCGCCATCGTAGCTTGTCAAGGGCACCGCCAAATTCACCGCTTCGGTGAACGGATTGTCAGGGCCGACGGGCAGGGTCACAATGCTGTCCGCTGCAGCTGTAAAGCCACCCATGCGCAGTGCCAGACTGTCGTAACGGGAGGCATCGACGAAGACCTCCACGCGATCGGTGAACTCACGCCGCAAACTCACCGCCAGTGAGCGAACGGTAGGCGTACTGAGCAGGGAATACTGATTACCGGTCTGATCCTCGGGCAGCTCCAGGTTGTAGCGTCCGGCCGTACCCAGAAAAGCCACGCCATTATCGCTCGCCGGACCCGCATAACCTGCCGGCACATGCGCGATCGGCGTGCCCAGCGGAAGCATCCCATCGATAAGCACCAGAGCCCGGCCGCTGACGCTCTTGATGTTAGTGGTCACACCGTGCAGCGGCCGACTCGAGGAAATGAACGCACCACGGTTGTTTTTGTCTTGCAAGCGGCGGGAGCGGGCAGCGAAATCCCGGTCACCAACATACAGCGGATTGCTGTCGCGATAGCTCGCCATGATCATCACGCCGGTACGCCCGCCCTCCAGGGTAAAGCCCCCGGTGGCATCAAAGCGCCGCTCAACACCGCCGCCCGCGAAGGTACCGTCGTAGCGGGCGGTGAGTTCCAGATCGGAATAATTGCGTTTGAGGATGATGTTCACCACCCCGCCCGTAGCCCCGCCACCGTAAATACCCCCCGCCGTGGAGGGCAGAATCTCGATACGCTCCACCGCCGAGATCGGGATGCCATTGATATCCGGCTGGCGGAAATCCTGCGGATCCGCCACGCCCGGCATACGCCGGCCGTTGACCAGGATCAGGGTCTGATCGGCGCCCAGCCCGCGCAGATCAATCGTACTTTGATTACTGGTGATTGAACCCTCCAAATTTTGACTGCTGCTTGCGCGCGACTGATTCATCGGCAGACGGGTTTTCAGGAAGGTCTCCAGATCCGGTGCCATGGAGCGTCCGATCTCTTCCGCGTCGAACACCACGTACGGCTGCACATCGTCCTCGGTGCGGCGGATGTCGGTGTTGGAGCTGCGCGTGCCCTTGACCAGGATTTCTGGAATGCCTTTGCTGTCCGTGCCGGCCCCCTTGTCGCCGGCCGCTACGGAATCGGAATGCACTCGCTCAGCAGGCGGCGTTTCAACGCGCGCCAGCCTGACCGGCTCACGTGTCGGTGCGGGTACGATCGAGGCCTTCTCCCGCGAGGCGGATCGAACCGGAATGATGCTGACGGTCTGCTCGTCGATGAAGCGATAAGTCAGCCCGGTGCCACTGAGTAATTGTTTGAGCGCCTCGTCGGGCGTCAGCTCGCCGGCAGCGCCTTTGGTACGCAGGTCAGTGACATCCAGCGATGCGAAGATGAGGTATAGCTTGCGTTCCTGCGCCAGTGTTTCCAGCGCGGGCGCCAGGCTTTGCGCGGGAATGGCAGTGGTCTGTTTGGCGGTAGTTGGCGCCTCGACCGCCTGAGCAAGCCCGGCGGCGGCCAGGAGAACAAGACCGATGGTGGCGATGGGAAATATACGCATGAACATACTCCGGCCTCTGATGAGGTTTTCTGGCGCCTGCTTCGATTGCGATGGCGGGTTCATGCGGTAAGAGTGAACGGGTGCGCGTAAATGTAACCGTGCATTGAAAATCGTTACGGCCGGCGAACATGTATGCCGCGTTCGCGCTCCTCGACGGTCACGCCGAACCGATCCTGCAGGAATTCAGTGATGCGTGCCGCGCCGCTGGCGGGGAAGATGCCGCTGATGCGCAGCTCACGCAGCTGCGGGTCTTCCACGATCAGCGGCTTGAGATTGTGACGGTTGTATTCCTCGATGACTTCGCTCAGCGGCGCGGCATCGAAACTCAGCAGGCCTTCGGTCCACGCCGTGGCGACTTCAATGTTGATGCGCGGCGGCGGCGATACGGTCCGCGATGTGACCACGACCTGCTCGCCGGCGCCGACCAGCGAATCGGTTAACGCGCGCGTTGCGGAGCCGGAGCCTGCAGGCGGCGAGGTGGATACGGCGACGCGGCCTTCCAGTACGGTGACCAGCGTGCCGCTGCGCCTGCGGTGCAGGTCGAACTGCGTGCCCACGGCGCGGACGCGGGCCTCACCGCTGTGAACGATGAACGGGCGGGACGGTTCCTGGGCGACGCGGAACAATGCCTGTCCCTGGTGGAGATCGATGCGCCGCTGTGCATCGTCGTAGTGGACGGTGATGCGGGTGCGGGCGTTGAGTTCGACGGTGGAGCCATCGGCAAGAGTCACGCTGCGTTGTTCGGCAGTGGCTGTGGTGTAGGTTGTTCCGGAAGGGTTATAGATCCGGAACATCAGTGCCGTTGCGGTGCAGGTGATAAGTACGGTGGCGGCCAGGGCGTAGCGTTTTGCCGATGTCGAAGCCCCCCTCACTCTGACCTTCTCCGCCTGCAGAGGGAGAGGGGACTCGGACAGGGAGACTACATTGTTGTCGGCCAGTGCATTGTGCGCCAGCAGATCCAGATCATGTTTGCGATGCCTGTCGAGGCCATCGGCCGCCTCCCAGAAGGCTGACACGCGCAGGTAGGCGCGCACGTTCTCGGGAGAGGTGCGCAGCCAGCTGTTGAACGCGGCGCGCGTGCGGGCGTCGGTCTCGCCTTCGCTGAAGGTGATCAGCCACCCGGTGGCCTGTTCGCGTGCCTGCGGATTGAGTTTCTGCGGCTGCATGGTGGTACTCATCAATGTCCCTGCGTGGCGCCGTTCAGGGTGGTTTCTTCCAGATACTGCTCGCAATAGTTCACGGCGCGGGCCAGATACCTGCGCGCCATCACATGGGAGACGCCCAGGCGCCTGCCGATCTCCACCAGCGTCAGCCCCTCGCAGCGGTACATGATCAATGCCGCATAGGCGCGCGGAGAAATCCGCTCCAGCGCCTGACCCACTGCGTCCAGTTGCTGCTGAATCTCCAGCTCCTCGGCCGGATCCGGTGCCGTGGCAGGCTGGGATTCGGCGACCACCTCCAGCGGATTCATGGACTCCGGCCGCATCGAGCGCTGCAGGGTGTACTGGTGCAGCACGTGGGAGGCCACCGTATACAGATAGGCCTGTGGATTGCGAATAGCCTCATGGTCCTTGATGCGCAGCAGCCGCAGGTAGATCTCCTGCATCAGGTCGGGCACATCCGCGGACGGGCCACGCAGGCGCGCGGACAGGAAACGGCGCAGCTGCCGACCGTGGGCCTGCTCCAGGGCGGTCATGAACCGGCGCTTGTCGGGAATGCTCACTTCGGCTGTGCTCGCAAATGGACGGATCCACTGTACTAGAGCGATTGGAGGGAGTGGAATTTAACCCCCGGCCCACGGCGGACGAATGCGCTCCTGCAATGCAGTAGAATCCGGCCCCATGACCCGCTCTGCCTCAGACACCCCGGGCGACCGCACGGCCGACTTCGGCTACGAGGAAGTGCCGTGGAATGAGAAGGCCCGGCGGGTGCGTGGCGTGTTCGACTCGGTGGCAGGCAAGTACGACCTGATGAACGATCTGATGTCCGGTGGCCTGCACCGGGTATGGAAGCATTTCACGCTGGGGCAGACGGGGCTGAGACCCGGGCAGCGGGCGCTGGACGTGGCCGGTGGCACCGGGGATCTCACCCGGGGCATGGCGCGGCAGGTGGGCGAATCGGGTCTGGTGGTGCTGTCGGATATCAACGCGGCCATGCTGGAACGCGGGCGCGACCGGCTGATCGATCTGGGTGTGGCCGGCAACGTGGATTTTGCGCAGGCCAATGCGGAGAAGCTGCCCTTCGCGGATGGGAGTTTTGACTGCATCACCATCGGCTTCGGGTTACGCAATGTCACCGACAAGGCGGCGGCGCTGGCTTCAATGGCGCGGGTGCTGCGACCGGGCGGGCAGCTGCTGATCCTGGAGTTCTCGCATCCGGTGGCGCCGGGAATCAAGCCGCTGTACGACGCGTATTCCTTTCACGTGCTGCCCGTACTGGGGCAGCTGGTGGCCAATGATTCGTCCAGCTATCGTTATCTGGCGGAGTCCATTCGCAAGCATCCTGATCAGGAGACTTTGCTGGGGATGATGCGGGAGGCGGGGCTGGAGGGGTGCCGGTATCACAATCTCAGCGGGGGGATTGTTGCCTTGCATCGTGGGTACCGGTACTGAACCGGAACTGACCGGATTTCCAGGGGACGATCAGGGTCATCGAGGGTGCGGAGCCGGCCGGGAAGGCCTTCCGGGGACCGGCAGCAAGACCCCTTTTTGCTGCACTATCCCTGCTTCGCAAAAAGCCCTGGGTACCCATCCTGGGTACCCGTTCGGCGCATGCGCCGAACCCATGGGGGCCTTGGGAAAAACCATCCATGGTTTTTCACATCCCCGGAAGGCCTTCCCGGCCGGCTCCGCACCTGGAGGCTGGTGGTACGCGTTAGAAGCGCTGTTAGTTGATCAGGTACTCGGGCCAGCAGTCCAGCGGGTTGTGGGTGTGGCCTGCGGTTTGTTCGTCGTGCAGACGGTTTCCGGGGCCGGCGTTGCCGGCTGGGGCGGCGGCCTGCCGGTCGGGGTCCAGGGCCCAGGTGATCTGGGCGCGTACGTCCTGCAGGTGCAGGCGGGTGATGTCGTTGCGGGCGCGGCGCTGGGCTCTGGCGACCTGGGCATCGAGTGCCAGCAGTTCGCCGCGGTACAGGGCGCGGGCATCACTTGCAGAAGTACCCGGGCCCACGCGCTGTGACAGCAGGTTCAGGTGCGAGCGCTGCAGGCTGCGGCGGTAGGCGTTGATTTCAACGCGGCTGTCCGACAATTCACCCCAGATGCCTTCACGTACATCCGCCAGCAGTTCCGTGGGCTGGTAGGCGTCGCGCGGGAACAGTGCCGCCTGTTCCATCAGGCGCGTGAAACGCCCCGGGTTGAGCACGGCATTGAGCACGCCGGCCTGGGCGCCGCTGATGCGCGCAATCGCGCCTGTGGGCTCAATGCGCCGCAAAATCTCCGGCTGCAGCGCGAATTCCATCGGCTGGAAGGCATGTTCGTTGAGGAAGGCCACGGCCTCGGTCTGGCGCTGGCGTGGCAGTGGCGTGAAGATTACGCCCTCCTGGCCGATGTGCTTCTGCTGTGATTCAAAGCCGGCCACCAGATTTGCGACGTGACGCATTTCGGTGCCCCACTGGCCGAGCATTTTCGTGTACAGCTCTTTGAGTTTGTCGTACGACTCGCCCGGCTCGGTGGTGGTGGCGGGAATCAGCATGTTGGCTACGCGCTCGAGGTTCTTCAGGCCCAGCGTGGTCGCCTCGATGGGGTCGGCATCGCCCACTGCCTCGGTTTGATCACCCGGGTCCGACCCGGCTGCGCCAGCGGTGGAGAAGCGATACCACGGCACCGTGTCCTGCTCGCGTGCCCAGGCGTCGAGCGTCGGGCGTTCCTCGTCGGGGGTTGCGGCGTCCGGAATGGGTGCATAGCCCCAGCGTGTGGCCCATTTGTCGTAGGGGCCGACCTTTGGAATCAGGTCTTCCAGCGCAATGCCGTCTTCCGGCTGGGCGACATAGTTCATGCGCGAGTAGTCCATCAGCGTGGAAACATGTCCCATGGTCTTCACCCACTCCGGATCACGCACCTTGTCGATGGGATACATGGAGCTGGCCTTCATGTTGTGCTGAAAGCCGATGGTGTGACCCACCTCATGCGTCACCACGTAGCCCAGCAGCTTGCCCATCAGTTCATCGGGCATGGGCAGCCGGCTCACGCGCGGATCGAGCGGTCCGACTTGCAGGAAGTACCAGTTGCGCAGCAGGTTCTGGATGTTGTGATAGAACTGCACATCCGCCTCGATGATCTCGCCGGAGCGCGGATCGTGAATGTGCGGACCCATGGCGTTCTCGGTGGTGGACGGCAGCCAGCGGATCACCGAGTAACGGGCATCCTCCGCGCTCCACTCCGGGTCTTCCTCGGGCGTGGGCGCCTCTTTGGCAATGATGGCGTTCTTGAAGCCCGCAGCCTCGAAGGCCACCTGCCAGGCCTCGATACCCTCCTTGATGTACGGCACCCATTTGGCCGGGGTGGCCGGATCGATCCAGTAAACGATGGGCTTGACCGGCTCGGACAGCTCCGCAGCAGGATCTTTTTTCTCCAGGCGGTAGCGGGTGATGAAACGCCGCTGCACGGCGCGATGTTCGTCGCGGCCGAAGTCTCGCTGCGACACGGTGAAGTAGCCGACGCGATCATCAAACAGCCGCGGCATCATCGGCTCGTCGGGGAGCCTGACCATGCTGTAGTTCATCAGCACGCTGGCCGAACCCGGCGCCATGGCCCGCGGGCGACCGGGCTGAGTGGGCCCGGAGTTGCCACCCGGCGGCGCCGTGTAGGTATGCGTGGCCTGCACCTCGATGTTTGTCGGGAAGGAAATCACTTTTTCCACAAAGGAGCGCGAGGCGTCAAAGCCGCGGGCATTCAGGGCGCTGCGGACTGAGAACTCGGGTATCTCGGTGGTGTACAGGCGGGTCACGTCGATGACCGGCGCGTCCTCGGGGCCCAGGGCCTCGATGTTGAAGGCCATGATGATGGGGTGGTAGTTGGCGGCTTCCACGGCGCGGGCGATGGGCAGATTGGCATCGGCCACGATGTCGTAGGAGACCTCGCGCAGGAACACCCGTTTGTCATGGCGCTCCCAGCGCACGATGCGATTGCCGGCTGCCGCGCCGCCGTAGCCGCGGCCCAGGGTGGTCTTGGCGATCTGGGTGACCCAGAGGAAATCCCTGCCCAGTTCGCTGGTGGGGATTTCGTAATAGATCTTGTTCTTGTCCTTGAGGCGGTGGACGGTGAAGACGCCGGGGTCGGATTCGGCGTCCTTGGTGATGACTTTTTCGTAGGGCTTGATCTTGCCTGCTTCGTCTTTCTTCTCGTCCTTGTCCTTGCCGTTCTCCTCGGCGGTGGCGGCCTTGTCGCCGGATTCGGGGTCGTCGGCGGCAATGGCGAGGCCTGCGTGGGTCAGCAGGGCTGATTGCAGCAACAGGATGGAGAGGAGATGGCGAAGCTTCATGGATGACCTCCGGGGGCGGCCGGGCTGCAGCATTCACGAACAGAGGGTTCAGCGCCGGCGGGGGGGGGGGGGGGGGGGGGGGGGGTGGGGGGGCGGGGGGGAGGGCC
>JAJFKF010000079.1 GCA_021773365.1 Gammaproteobacteria bacterium
TCGCGCACCTTGCCCTGGTGAACTTTTTCCAGCCCGGTGACCTTGGGCAGGAAGACGGTTTCGCTGGCGGGAGTTACCATGGCGGCATTGTATGCGTTGGCGAGGCAAAGTCATTGGCGGCGCGATAGGCGCCATCCTCGGTGCCGGGCCGGTGGGCGCGGTGCTGGGTGCGCTGCTGGGCCATCAATTCGATCGCCAGGACGAGATCGAAGAGGAGGCTGCAGTCGGGCCGGCTGGCGATCCGCGGCTGGTCAGCGCGGTGTTCTTTCGCAGCGCCTTCGCCGTAATGGGGTGCATCGCCAAGGCCGACGGTCGTGTTTCCGAGCGCGAGATCGCTGCCGCGCGCAGCGTGATGCGGCAGATGCGGCTGTCCTCCGACCAGGTGCAGGCGGCCATACGCTTCTTTACCGAGGGCAAGCAATCCACTTTCGCCCTTGATCACACCATCCAGGAACTGCGCCGTGTATGTGGCCGGCGGCGAGATCTGCTGCGGGTGTTCATCGAGATCCAGATGCGCGCGGCGCTGGAGGGCAACGACTTTCAGGGTCCGGCGCGGGCGCTGGTGCATAACCTGGGTCGCATGCTGGGCCTCTCCGCACTGGAGATGGTGCATCTGGAGGGCGTGTTGCGCCTGCAGCGCGGCGCTCACGGCCACCAGCCTGGGCAAAGAGCAGGCAACAAAAACCGCGTGACGGACGCCTACAGCGTGCTGGAGGCTGATGCATCGGCTTCCGACGCGGACATCACCCGTGCCTACCGGCGGCAGATGAGTCGCCACCATCCGGACAAACTGGTGGCCAACGGGCTGCCTGAGTCCATGCAGGAGCTGGCCAAGGAGAAGACCCAGCAGATCCGCGAAGCCTACGAAACGATCCGCTCCCATCGCGGCATGCAATGACTGTGGCCCCGCAACCTGCACAGAGGTCGTGCCGGGTGCGAGAAATGCGGGTTAAACTTGCGCCCCATGAACCGGCCCCTGAACGCTCCCTTCATCGCGCCCTCGATTCTCTCGGCGGACTTCGCCCGACTGGGTGAGGAGGTCGAGCAGGTGCTCGCCGCTGGCGCGGATCTGATCCACTTCGACGTAATGGACAATCACTACGTCCCCAACCTCACCATCGGCCCTCTGGTATGTGAGGCGCTGCGCAAGCGCGGTATCCAGGCGCCCATCGATGTGCATCTGATGGTTAAACCGGTGGATCGCATCGTGCCGGACTTCGCGGCGGCGGGGGCCACCTACATCACCTTCCACCCGGAGGCCAGCGAGCACATTGATCGCACCATCGGGCTGATCCGCGAGCAGGGCTGCAAGCCCGGGCTGGTATTCAATCCGGCCACGCCGCTGGACTACCTCGACCACACGCTGGAGCAGATCGACATGGTGCTGATCATGTCGGTGAATCCGGGATTCGGTGGACAGAAGTTCATCGCCTCGGCGCTGGGCAAGCTGCGGGAGGCGCGGCAGCGCATCGATGCCTCCGGGCGTGCTGTGCGGCTGGAGATCGATGGCGGAGTCAAGACCGGAAATATCGGGGAGATCGCGCGGGCGGGGGCCGATACGTTTGTGGCGGGGTCGGCGATATTCGGCAGTGGGGACTATGCGGCGACCATTGCGGCGATGAGGGCTGAGATCGGCAAGGCGGGTTGAAGCGTTTGCCCTGGTTTTGCTCCTGCCCTCTGCGGCTCTCAGTCGTTCAATTATTTCTCGTCTTCATCCCCGTCTTCATCCCCGAAGTCGTCGTCATCAGAATCATCGTTGTTGTCATTGGCCGCAGCGGGCTTGCCCTGCGCGGGTGACGGGCCACCCATGGTGGGTTTGGTCTGGATGATGACGGGGCGGGTTTTCTGTTTTGGCCTGGCGTTGTAGACCACGATGGTCTTGCCGGTGGCTTTCAGCAGGCCCTGGTCTTCCAGCACCTTCAGCACGCGGCCAGCCATTTCGCGCGAGCAGCCCACCAGGCGGCTCAGCTCCTGGCGGCTGACCTTGATCTGCATGCCTTCCGGGTGCGTCATGGCATCCGGCTCGTTGCACAGGTCCATGATCTGGTGGGCGACGCGGCCGGTGACATCGACGAAGGCCAGGTCGCCGAGCTTGCGGTTGGTGCGATCCAGGCGCGTGGCCAGCTGGGTGGCCAGTTCAAAGATCAGGCCGGGGCTTTCGGCAGCTATCTGGCGGAAGCGCGGGTAGGTCATCTCGGCCAGTTCGCACTGCTGGCGCGTGCGCACCCAGGCGCTGCGGGTGGGTTGTTCGTAGAACAGACCCATCTCGCCGAAGAACTGGCCTTTGTTGAGATACGCCAGTACCATCTCGTTGCCATCTTCGTCTTCGATCATTACCTCGACCGAGCCGCTGATGATGTAGTAGAGGATGTCGGGCAGGTCGCCAGCGTGTATGACGACGGTTTTGGATGGAACGGTGCGGATGCGGCAGTAGCTCAGAAAGCGGTTGATTGCCGGAATATCGCTCAGCGGTCTTGCGCCTTCGTCCATACATGCTCCCCAGAATTCGGGCTGCGGTCTGTCACCGCGTGTGCGCGCGTTTTATTACATAAGTCCGCGAATCGCAAGCGAAAGCTATGTGACAAGCGGTCTTTATACCCAGTAGGCAGTGCGGGTCATCACGCGCGAAGTGAGTCGCATCAGCTGCGGTACCGGCTCGGGCAGCGCCGCGGCGCCGGCGGACTTTGCCATCTGGCCGTGGTGAATTTCATCGGCCTTCATCTGTTCAAGGATGCGGCGGCTGCGTACGTCGTCGGGCGGCAGGCGACTGAGATGCTCGTCGAGATGGCCTTCAACCTGTTTTTCGGTTTCGGCTACGAAGCCCAGGCTTACCTGGTCGCCCAGGGCGCCGGCCAGCGCGCCGATGGCGAAGGCGCCACCGTACCAGAGGGGATTGAAGAGGCTGGGTCGGCTGCCCAGTTCGTTCAGTCGTTCGGCGCACCACGCCAGATGATCGCCTTCTTCAGCGGCTGCCTGGCGCAGCGTTTCGCGGACAGCGGGGTTGCGGGCGGTGAGGGCCTGTCCCTGATACAGGGCCTGGGCGGCGATTTCGCCGGCGTGGTTGACCCGCATCAGGGCGGCGGCATGCCGGGTCTGGTCGGTGGGCAGGGGATTGTGCGGTGCATCAGCCGCGGGGTTGGGCCGGCTGGCCGTAACCGCCGTCGCCAGGGTTCGCAGGGCCCGGTCAGCTTCTGCCAGCAAGAGATCCAATCCATTCAATGAGTTACGCATAGACCACTCTTTATATATGACCCTCACCCATGAGCTGCCGATCCCCGCTACGGGGCTGGCGGCTACCGGGGCCGGCTGCTACTGTGCCCCGCCCACCCGGGATCAGGCAACGCCCGACCCGGCTGTAATTCTGCTTTGCACGCGGCGGACCGGTTCAGTACACTTGCCGCCCTTTTTCGACGCCTCCCGGAGTATTGATATGACGACCGTGTTCGCCAAAGCGGGCGAGGTGCGTGGCGACTGGTATGTGGTCGACGCGGCCGGCAAGACGCTTGGGCGCCTGGCTTCCGAGTTGGCCATTCGCCTGCGCGGCAAGCACAAGCCGCAATATACGCCCAACGTGGATGTGGGCGATCACATCGTCGTACTCAACGCTGGCAGGGTGCATGTCACCGGTTCGAAGCTGGATGACAAGTACTACCACCACCACACCGGCTTTATCGGCAACCTCAAGTCCATCAATCTCGGCAAGCTCCTGGTGGAGCACCCGGAGCGGGCGATCGAATTCGCCGTCAAGGGGATGCTGCCGAAGACCAAGCTGGGCCGGAAGATGTTCAGGAAACTGCATGTTTTTGCCGGTAACAGTCATCCGCACGCTGCCCAGAGCCCCAAGGCGCTGGAGCTATAAAGAGGCCCTTCAAGCATGAGCACGAACGCAACGACTTATTACGGCACCGGCCGGCGCAAGACTTCCACGGCGCGGGTGCGCATGGTGGCCGGCAGCGGCAAAATCACGGTCAATGATCAGGTGATCGACGATTTCTTCGGTCGCAAGACCAGCAGCATGATCGTGCGCCAGCCGCTGGAGCTGTCGCAGATGGGTACCCGCTTTGACGTGTCCGCACATGTGCAGGGTGGAGGCACCACCGGCCAGGCCGGCGCCATCCGCCTGGGTCTGACCCGCGCACTGCTGCAGTACGATGAAGCGCTGCGCCAGCCGCTGCGTAAAGCGGGCTTCGTGACGCGGGATGCGCGCGAGGTGGAACGCAAGAAGGTCGGTCGTCGCAAGGCCCGCCGCGGTACGCAGTACTCCAAGCGCTGATCCATCGCCCCTCTTTTCTCCCCCCTTTCAGGGGGGGAGATCATGGGGGGGCCAATGATGGGGGATCGTCTAGTGGTAGGACTACGGACTCTGACTCCGTCAACCTAGGTTCGAATCCTAGTCCCCCAACCAAGATTAAGAAGCTCGCCTGATGGCGGGCTTTTTTTTTGCGGCTGTGGGATGTGGTGGGGCTGCCGGGGCTGGGCGTCGGTCCCGGGCGGGGTGCGTTTTCCGCGGCGCGGGCTCGCGGCCGGCGTCGCGAGAGCAGGTCCGCCGCCGGTGCCATCGCCATGGTGGCGTCAGCATTATCGATTCACTGCCTTTGATAAAGAGCAACACTACGGCGGCTTCGTGCCTTCGATGATGGAGTGCCCGCCGCCCAGCCCCGCCCACCGGCATCGGCAGTTTGCGGTCGTTCCTGTTTCCACGCCTTGCGGCCAAACAGTGGGCATTGTTCGGTCCACGGCTCCAGCGACGAGCGGTCGGGGGGTGGTTTGCACAGCGGCGTGGCCGCCCATCGTCGATGGCATGCAGCCGCCGTAGCGATAATTTTTATCGAAGGCAGTGCATTTCAATTGCCGACACCACCATGGCGATGGCACCGGCGGCGGACCCGGTCTCGCGATGTCGGTAGAGAAGCCACGCCGCTGTCAACCGCCCCCCGGCCGATCGGCGCTGGAGCCCCTGACCCGCGATTCCACCGCGCGACGGAAAATCCGCATCAGCAGGTAGTGCTGCCTATATCTTTTCCACGCCCGCAGCGGTACCGATCAGCAGCACATCGGCAGGCCGGTGCGCGAACAACCCCACCGTAACCACGCCGGGAATCTGGTTCAGTTCAGTCTCAAGCGCAGGCGGGTCGATGATCTGCAATCCGTGGACGTCGAGGATGTCGTTGCCGTTGTCGGTGGTGAAGCGGCTGAGTCTGTTGTCGGTAGCGTGGCTGCGCCTGTCGTCGAAAGTGTGGCTGCGCCACACGGGCTGGCCGCCGCGTGCGGTCAGCTCGCGCGCTACCAGGCTGCGGGCCATGGGGATCACTTCGACCGGGAGGGGAAAGCGGCCGAGCACCTCGACCAGCTTGGAGTCATCGGCGATGCAGACGAAGCGCTTCGCTGCCTGGGCGACGATTTTCTCGCGGGTCAGCGCGCCGCCGCCGCCCTTGATGAGGTAGCGGTTGCGGTCGGCCTCATCGGCGCCGTCCACGTACAGTTCCAGGGATCCGACGTCATTCAGTTCCAGCACCCTGATGCCGTTGGCGCGCAGAAGCGTGGTGGAGGCCTCGGAACTGGAAACCGCCCCGGCGATGCGATTACGCACCGCGCCCAGGGCATCGATGAAATGGTTGACGGTGGAGCCGGTGCCCACCCCGACGATCATGCCGTCGGTGAGGTAGTCGAGCGCCGCATGGGCACTGCGTTTCTTGCGGTCGTCAGGATTCATATGCATAAACGACTGTGCCCGCTTTCGCGGGCACAGTCAGTTTGGATTTCAGAAACGGCGGTGGTCGAACCTCGAAAAGTCAGAGCCGTTCGCCGTTCTTAATCCGAAGGCCTACTTCTTCTTCGAAGCCTTCTTCTTGGTTGCCTTCTTCTTGGTGGCTTTCTTCTTTCCACGTTTCGCTTTAGCTGCCATATCAATTTCTCCGTGTCAGGTTAGTCCGGGGCGAGTATATACACGAAAAGATAATTGACATGCAAGTGTGTGTGTGGTTTTTCTTCATCATCCTGTGAAGCGCACCACCTCTCGATCAGTCACAACTGCCGACAGCGGCACGTCCCATTGCTCGCTTTGCAGACGCTGCACACCCTGCCAGTGATACGCCAAACCGACCAGTCGCGGCTTCTTCCATGCGCGCCGCTGCCGCAGAAAGGCAAATGTTTGGTCGTAGAAACCGAGGCCGGAACCGAGCCGTTCACCACGCGGACCGAAGGCCAGCAGCGGTACGAGTACCAGATCGAGATTGCGTGGATCAACGCGGCGGTGAGGCTCAAGACGCGGCTCGGGAATGCCGAAGCGGCTGGTCTGCAGTGGTGGCTGAAGTGGCAGGAAAATCAGGGTTTCGCGCTCGCCGCGCACCCGCGGTACGAAGATGCGGCAACCGTGTCGGCGCAGCAGCGCGAGCAGTGGTGCGGTGTCGAGTTCCGCCCCGGCGCTCAGGTATATCGCCACGCGCAGGTTGTGGCGTAGATGCATCAGCGAGCGCAGGCGCGACGCGACGGCGCGAGCGGCGGCCTGGCGCTCGCGGTTGCTCAGCGCGCGACGGCGCTGGCGCATCTCGCGCCGCAGCTCCTGGCGGATGGATTGCATGGAGGTGGTCATTGAGGGGGGAGGCGCCACCCGCCTGTGCCGTCGGGGAACATTGCTCTCGACCAGAGCAACACGTGGGACGGGCTGGGACATTTAAGGCTTTCCCTCTCCGGCCCGGAGGCCGTGACGGACTTGCACAATGCTGTCTCAAGCCATTGTCCCGGGGTTTCCAACATTAGGGTCGAGAGGTAACCCGATCCACGTCGAACACCGCAGGCGGCGCCAAACTCTGAAATCTACAGCTCCATCTGCTGGCCCTTCTTCGCCAGCACCGTTTCCACCCGCTCGCGCATACTGCGCAGCCGGGTGCCGACATCCCCCGCCAGCTTGTCCTGCCGGTGGGTTTGCAGCAGCTCGTGCGCGATGTTCAGCGCGGCCATCACGGCGATGCGATCCAGGCCGACCACCTTGCCGCTGTCACGAATCTCGCGCATTTTCCCGTTCAGATACTCCGCGGAGTCGAGCAGGTCGGCGCGCTCCTCGTGCGCGCAGGCCACGACGTATTCCTTCTCCAGCAGCCGCACGCTGACGCGGGACGGTTCGCTCATGTAGCGTGCTCCATGGCTTTGAGTCTGCCGATCATGGCCTCGACCCGCGCGCGTACCTGTTCGTTTTTCTGCAACAGGGTGGCACGTTCAGCCGTCAGCGCGTCCTGACGCTGGTGCAGCGCGCGGTTTTCGTCCTTGAGCTGGGCCACGGCGGACACCAGTTCGTCGATGCGCTTCTCGAGCCTTTTCAGCTCGACGTCCACGGCAGGTCGGGCGGTGTCATTCATGTCGCGATGACTATAGAGCGGTGCGCGGAGGGCGGTCAATCAGCGCGTGTCGTCGGGGTGCACCGTGCCGGCATGGCCGGCGGCCAGGGCCCCCGGTGTAACCCATGTGTGGCCCGTGTACGATAAGCCGCATGACTCGTGAGGATTTTGCCCGCCGCCGGCGGCAACTGATGCGCATGATGGGCAAGGATGGCATCGCCATTCTTCCCGCCGCGCCGGTGCGTTACCGCAACAGCGACGTCGAATACCCTTATCGCCAGGACAGCGATTTTCACTATCTCACCGGCTTTTCCGAGCCCGAGGCAGTGGCCGTGCTGATTCCCGGTCGGCCGCAGGCGGAGTACATCCTGTTCGTCCGCGAGCGCGATCCGCAGCGCGAGCTATGGGATGGGGCACGTGCGGGTCCTGACGGGGCGACCGCAGACTATGGCGCCGACGATGCCTTCCCCATCGCCGATATCGATGAGATCCTGCCTGGGCTGCTGGAGCAGCGCAGCCGGGTTTTCTACACCATGGGGTTTCATCCGGACTTCGACCAGCGCGTGGTCGGATGGGTCAGTTCGCTGCGCGCACATATGGGGCAGGGCAACGCGCAGATTCCGCAGGAGTTCATCACCCTCGATCACTTGCTGCACGATATGCGTCTGTTCAAGAGCCGTCCGGAGCTGGTGGCCATGCGCCGTGCCGCGCAGATCGGAGTGCGCGCGCACCAGCGCGCCATGCGCGCCTGTCGCCCGGGTCTGCGCGAGTACCAGGTGGAGGCGGAACTGATCGGCGAGTTCCGCCGCCACAATGCGCACCACGCCTACCTGCCCATCGTGGCGGGCGGCCGCAATGCCTGTGTCCTGCACTACCGCGACAACGACGCGGAGCTGAAGGACGGGGATCTGCTGCTGATCGATGCGGGCTGCGAGTACGACAGCTATGCCTGCGACATCACCCGGACCTTTCCGGTCAACGGGCGCTTTACGGCAGAGCAGCGCGCGGTCTACGAAGTGGTGCTGGCGGCGCAGCGCGCCGCCATTGCCAAGGCGCGGGCGGGCAATCACTGGAATGATCCGCATGATGCGGCCGTGCGCGCCATCACCCAGGGACTGGTGCAGATCGGCCTGCTCAAGGGCAAGGTGCCCGCGCTGGTGCGCAGCGAGGCTTACCGTCCGTTCTTCATGCACCGTACCGGTCACTGGCTGGGACTGGACGTGCATGATGCCGGTGACTACAAGGTCGGTGGTGAATGGCGTGTGCTGGAGCCGGGCATGGTGATGACGGTCGAGCCGGGAATTTATATTCCTGCCGGTATCCGCGGAGTGGGACGGCGCTGGCGCAACATCGGTGTGCGCATCGAGGACGATGTGGCAGTCACCCGCGGCAAGCCGGAGGTGCTGACCGGCGCCTTGCCGCGCGAGGCCGATGCCATTGAAAGGTTGATGGCCGCATGAACCGGTCCTTCGACATCGTCATCGCGGGCGGCGGCATGGTGGGTGCCAGCCTGGCTGTGACGCTGCTGCCGCTGGGCCTGAAGGTGGCGTTGATCGAGGCCACACCCCTGGAGTCGGCGCAGCAGCCAAGTTTTGATGAGCGCACCACCGCCCTGTCCAATGGCAGCCGCAACGTGCTCACCGGCATCGGTCTGTGGCCTGGGTTGTCCGCGCACGCCACGCCCATCAGGCGCATTCATGTTTCCGATCGTGGCCACTTCGGCTTTGCGCGTATTGACGCGGCCGAGCAGCAGGTTGAAGCGCTGGGGTACGTGCTGCCCAACCGTGTGCTGGGCGCGGCACTATGGACGCGACTGCAGCGTGAGGAGGGCTTTGAGCTGCTGTGTCCGGCTACCGTGGAGGAAGTACAACCGGGCGATGAGTACGCGCGAGTGCATCTGCGGGACGGTACGGAGCTTCAGGCCCGGCTGGTAGTGGCCGCCGATGGTGCGCAATCGGCGGTGCGCAAGGCGCTGGATATTGCCGCATCGGTACGCGACTACGGTCAGACGGCTATCGTTACCATCGTCGCCACCAGCCGCCCGCATGAGCATACGGCCTATGAACGCTTCACGCCGACCGGGCCGCTGGCGATCCTGCCGCTGGAGGGTGATCGCTGCGCGGTAATCTGGACGCTGGCGCCGGAAGCGGCGCAAGCCATGCTTGATCTTGCAGATGAGCCTTTCCTGGCTGCCCTGCAGGACACCTTCGGTTCCCGTCTCGGCCGTTTCACCCGCGTGGGCCGGCGCGGCGCCTATCCGCTGGCGCTGACCCAGGCCGAGGCGCGCATCGGACAGCGTTGCGCCATCATCGGCAATGCGGCGCAGGGTTTGCATCCCATTGCCGGGCAGGGCTTCAATCTCGGCCTGCGCGATGTTGCAACGCTGGCCGAGGTCATTGCCGATGCCATGAGCGCAGATGGCGCGGCTCATGGCCCTGATGTGGGTAGTGAACGCCTGCTGCATCGCTACGACGCATGGCGCCGCCGTGACCGCCGCAGCATCGTTGCGTTCACCGATGGTCTGGTGCGCCTGTTTGCCGATCGGCGGCCCCTGGTGCGGCGGGCGCGCAATCTCGGCCTGTTGTTGTTCGATCTTGCACCGCCGGCCAAGAGCGCGCTCTCGCGCCTCAGTCTGGGTTTCGCCGGCCGTCTGCCGCGCCTGGCGCGTGGAGCGCCGCTGCAATGAAGCGCGACGCCGATATTGCAATCGTGGGTGGCGGGCTTGCAGGCGCCTGCATGGCCAACCTGCTGGTCCGGCTTGAGGTGGTCGATGCGCCACGCATCGTGCTCATCGAACCGCGACTGCCGGACGTCGCTGCAGGCAAGGCTGCGCCCCGGGACTTTGATCTGCGCGTGTCGGCGCTGTCGCGGGCCAGCGAACGCATTCTGCGCAGATGTGGTGTCTGGGAGTCGTTGTCGTCCGCACGGGTGGGCGCCTATGAGCGCATGTGTGTGTGGGATGAGCAGGGCAGTGCGGACGGCGCCGGCGCGATTCACTTCGACTGCGCGGACATCGGTCAGCCTGATCTCGGCCATATCGCCGAGAACGCGCAGATTCAGCGGGCGTTGCTGGAGCATGCCCGGCAGGCGGGCGTGAACATGGTGGCCGGCCAGGTGGCGGCGTTGTCGCCTGCGGACACAGCCATGAGCGTTGAGCTGCAGGACGGCGCCGGCCTTCGCGTCGGACTGGTCATCGCTGCCGATGGCGCCGATTCACCCACCAGGCACATGATGGGAATTGCCGCGACTGAGGCAGGTTACCGGCAGCGGGCCATCGTGACTCATGTGCGCACCGCCGCGAGCCATCGGCGCACGGCCTGGCAGCGCTTCCTGTCCGGTGGACCCATTGCGCTGCTGCCTATTCCGGACGGTGAAGGCGAGCGGCGCTGTTCCATCGTCTGGAGTACCGGCGAGGAAGCTGCGCGGGAGCTGATGGCGATGGACGAAGCGGAATTCTGCCAGGCGGTGGAACAGGCAACGGATGGTGTGCTCGGTCGCGTGGAAAGCTGTGTGCGGCGGGCGGACTTTCCCCTGAGGCGGGTGCATGCACAGCGCTACATCGCGTCGCGTTTCGCATTGATCGGCGATGCCGCGCATACGGTCCATCCTCTGGCGGGACAGGGCGTGAATCTCGGGTTCCTCGACGCTGCGGCGCTGGCGCAGGTGCTGGGGGATGCGATGACCGGCAGCGCGGATGTCGGCGAACTGCCCGCCCTGCGCAGATACGAGCGCTGGCGCCGGGGTGAGAACCTGCTCATGCTCACCGCGCTGGACGGATTCAACCGCCTGTTCTCAAACAGCAGCGCCCCGCTCGGCCTGTTACGGCGGGCGGGGCTGACCATGTTGAACCGGCTGGGTCCGGTGAAGAACCAGTTTGTGAGGCGGGCGCTCGGACTGGCCGGCGAACTGCCCGCCGCCGCTCGCCAGTAGATATCAGTAGATCCTGAACGGCTCACACACTTTGGCATGATTGTCCCGGAAGGACGCCAGCGTGCGTCGCTTGCGAGCGACATGCGTGCGGGACGGGCTGGAGATCCGGGCGGCGCCCAGGCGCAGCATTTCGTCCAGCGCGGCGGCGTCCAGCACCGCGGGTTCGGTGGAGTCGATTGATTCGACAGGGTCAAGTACAAAGGCCAGATTCGATTGCATTACAGTCTCCTCCTTGGAGGTCAGTACGACTTCGTTTTACGGCGCGAAGCCAGGTCCGGAATCCCACGGCAACCCGGCTCCCCGTCGACGCGGCGCACTGTAGGTGCGCTGCGTTACACGCAGATTTCCGGGACGCAAAAGGTTTGTGAAAAAGTGCGAACTGCGATGAAAGTCCCAGTTCGCGGGCGGCGCGGGATTCCTGCGGCCGCTGTGTTCCTTACGCGGCGCGCATCATACGCCAAAAGAATCGCACTGCAACCACGTCGATTGTGAGGCGGTGCACAGGATGGACTCATGGAGCCGGTGCGCCAATTTTCTGACGCCCGTCGGCCCCCTCCCTTGCCAGTCTTTCGTCACCATGTACTTTCGGATGCGCAAGTATTTGTTTTAGCGGACAAAAATCGAGCCGCTGGGGGTGGTATGGAAGTTGCTTGGTTGGCTGCAGTTACCGGTTTCGCGGAGCACGACAATGGCGGATGACGATACCCAGGCGGCAGAAGCCGCGCAGGAGGCAGCGCCCGCGCGCCGTCCGGGCATTGGTGGCCTGTTGGTCAATGGCGCCGGCATTTTTGTCCTGGCGTTGGCCGCGGTAGTGGCGGGCGGATTCATCAACGAGATGCTGCACCCGGCGCCGCACGAATACGTGCTGGGCGAGGACAACCACATCACCGTCTATGTGCCGCCCCCGCCGCCGCCGGAGAAAAAGCAGGCGAAGAAAAAGGCACAGAAGCCCGATGCACCGGCGCAGTTCTACTCCTTCGATCCACCGTTGGTGGTCAACTTCGAGGAGTCCTCCGCAGTGCGCTTCCTGCAGATCGGCATGGACATCATGGCGCGAGACAGCGAGACCATCGAGGCGGTGGAGCGGCATATGCCGCTGATCCGCAACAATCTGTTGCTGCTGATCAGCAACCGCGACTACCAGAAGCTCATGACGCGCGAAGGCAAGGACGAGCTGCGCAAGGAGGCGCTGGCCGAGGTGAAGAAAATCATGAGGAAGGAAGCCGACGAAGCGGACGTGGAAGATCTGCTGTTTACCAGCTTCGTGGTGCAATGAACGCAGGCACGGCAAGCGGAGACGGGAATGGCTGCCAGTGAGGACCCGCCGCCGCAGCGCGGCTCGGTGATCTCCGACGAGGAGGCCGCGGCGCTGCTGGAGCGCAGGAGCGTCAAGGCTGGAGAGGCGCGTTCCGTTGATCTGGCAAAGCTGCGCATCACGCGTGGCAAGCTGCCGCTTCTGGAGACGGTCAACCAGACCTTTGCCACGACCTTCGGCAAGGCCATCAACGCGTTGCTCAAGCGGGAACTGCAGGTCAGCCTGCAGCGCATCGAGACGCAGAAGGCGGAAGACTACTTTGCCACTCTGGCGCTGCCGGCCTGCCTGGACGTGGTGGCGATCAAACCTCTGAAAGGTTCGGCGCTGTTTGCCATCGATCCGGCTTTGCTGGGCGGGCTGGTTGACTGCTACTACGGCGGCTCCGGCCGTGCTACCCAGCGCGATCCGGAACTCGGCCCGACGCCCTCGGAGCTGCGTTTCGCGCAAATGCTGCTCAAGCAGATCTTCACCGATCTGAAGCAGGCCTGGACGCCGATCGCACCTCTGGAATTCGAAGTGATACGCCATGAGAGCAGTCCGTCAGTTACCGACTTTGCCGGCGCGGGTGAGGCGCTGCTGGTCAACCGGTTCCTGATCGAGATGGCCTCCGGCGCGGGCACAATCGACTATGTCGTCCCCGAGGCGGCGCTGGCTCCGGTGCGCGAGAAGCTCTATGGCGCCGGCGTGCCCGCGCAGCCGGTTTCCAGCGCCAACTGGCGTGCGTACATGATCGAGCACCTCAAGGGAACCGCCGTGCAGGTGCGGGCCTTGATGGGCGAATCGCGGCTGAACCTGCGCGAACTGCGTGGTTTGAAGACCGGCGATGTCATCCCGGTTGAATCACCCGGTCCGGCAACGCTGCTGGTCGGTCGGGTGCCCGTCTACAGCGGCAAATTCGGCATCTCGCGCGGGCGCAACGCATTGAAACTGACTGCGCCTCTGCCCGTGCGTCCCGGCAAGTCCGCGTCCTGAACAGCTACGGAGAAGTGGCATCCATGAGTACATCTTCCACAGGCCAGAATCCTTCCATGTCCCGCGCCCAGTTCGGTGATCTGTCCGGCGAAGCGCGCGCGGGCGGTGCAGCCGGCAGCGATGTGAGTCTCGACCTGATCATGGATGTGGCGGTGACCGTAGCGCTTGAGGTGGGACGCACCAGCATCCCGGTGCGCGAACTGCTGCAGCTGACTCCGGGCACCATCGTGGAGCTGGATCGGATGGCTGGCGAACCGCTGGATGTGCTGGTCAACGGCATCAAGGTGGCGCGTGGTGAGGTGGTGGTCATCAACGAAAAATTCGGCATCCGTCTGACGGAGGTCGTGCCGCCGGCGGAGCGGATGGAGAAGGTGAAGTGACTCCACAGCCGACCTTCGACGTATCCGGTCTGCTGGAGATGATGTTCAGCCTGGTGCTGGTCATCGGGCTGATCGTCGGGTTGTCGTGGCTGGTAGGGCGGCTGCGCAATGTGCAGCGGGTCAGTTCCGGGGCGATGAGTGTGCTGGGCGAAGTGGTGATCGGGCCAAAGGAGCGGGTGGTGCTGGTGCAGGTGGGGGAGGCGCAGGCGCTGGTGGGGGTTAGCAGTGCGGGGATGACCTCGTTGCAGGTGCTGGAGAGGAATCTGCAGGTGGAGATGGGGACGGGCGGTGCGATGAATCCGGCGGGGTTTGCGCAGAAGTTGAAGGACATGATGAATCGGGGTGGGGCTGAGAAGTGAGCGATTGTTCGGCGCCATTGTCCAGGTCGTTGTCCGGAGTGCTGTTCCTTCTGGTACTGCTCGTGCCGGGGGCGTTGTTCGCGCAGGATGGCGGAGCGGCGACACTGCCGGCAGTGACCGTGCAGACCGGGGCGGATGGGGCGCAGACCTATTCGCTGACGCTGCAGATCATGCTGCTGATGACGGCGCTGACGTTGCTGCCAGCGCTGTTGCTGGCGATGACGTCGTTTACGCGCATCATCATCGTGCTGGCCATTCTGCGGCAGGCAATCGGGCTGGCGCAGACGCCGCCGAACCAGGTACTGATCGGGCTGGCGTTGTTCCTGACGTTTTTCATCATGAGTCCGACTATCGGCGAGGCCTATCAGAACGGGGTGAAGCCGTATCTGGACGGGCAGGTGGCTGGTGAGGTGGCATTTGAGCAGACCGCCGCGCCGTTGCGCCGGTTCATGTTGCAGCAGACCCGCGACAGCGATCTCGACATGTTCCGCCGCATCGCGGGCAAACCGCAGTTCGAATCCCCCGATGCGGTGCCGATGTCGGTGCTGATTCCCACCTTCATCACCAGCGAGCTGAAGACCGCTTTCCAGATCGGGTTTCTGATCTTCATTCCGTTTCTCATCATCGACCTGGTGGTGGCCAGCGTGCTGATGTCGATGGGCATGATGATGCTCTCGCCCATGCTGATATCCCTGCCGTTCAAGATCATGCTTTTTGTGCTGGTAGACGGCTGGTCGCTGCTGGTGGGCACTCTGGCCGGTAGTTTCATGACCGGTACCTGACAGGAGCACTCATGACCCCGGAAACCGTCATCACCATCGGCCAGCAGGCATTGACAATAACCGCTTTGCTGGCTGCGCCCCTGCTGCTTGCCGCGCTGGCTGTGGGCCTGATCATCGGCATGATGCAGGCCGCGACCCAGATCAATGAAATGACGCTGAGCTTCATTCCGAAGCTGGCCGTGCTGGTGGCGGCGCTATTCATTGCCGGGCCGTGGATGCTCAAGCTCATCACCGGCTATACCCGCCAGCTCATCGAGGGCATTCCGGCCCTGCTGGGATGAACATGCATGACGCAGCGGACACACAGCGATGAACTTCACCAGCGGCCAGATAGTGGAGTTCGTGCAGAACCTGCTGTGGCCGATGCTGCGCATCTCGGGGCTGTTCATGGTGGCGCCCATTTTCAGCGCGGCGCTGGTGCCAGCGCGCATCAAGGTGGTGCTGGCGCTGACGCTGGCCTTTATCCTGGCGCCGCTGGTGGGGCCGGCCGCGCCGGTGGAGCCGCTGGGGATACGCATGATGCTGATCGCCGCCAACCAGATCCTCATCGGCGTCATGATCGGTTTCGTGGTGATGATCGTGTTCGAGGCGCTGACCCTTGCTGGGCAGACCGCCGCCATGACCATGGGCCTGGGCTATGCCACGCTGGTCGATCCGCAGCGCGGCGCCTCGGTGCCGGTGGTCAGCCAGTTCATGCTGATACTGGGCATCCTGTTGTTTCTTTCCCTGGACGGGCATCTGGCGCTCATACAGCTGCTGGCCGACAGCTTTCAATGGGCGCCGGTGAGCGCGCAGGCGCTGCCGGCGCAGGCCGGCCTCGATGTAGTGCTGTGGGGCGGACGCCTGTTTTCCGCCGGTGTAATGATTGCCTTGCCGGCGCTGGTGGCCTTGATTGTGGTCAACCTCGCCATGGGCGTGGTCAGTCGCGCCGCGCCCACGCTCAACCTGTTCGCCGTGGGTTTTCCGGTGAGTCTGACGCTGGGATTCCTGATTTTGCTGCTCAGCCTCTACAACCTGCAGGATCATTTCGTCGATCTGCTGCGCGAGAGCTTCGAGGCGGTGCGGACGCTGTTCGGGGCGGCGGAGTAGGACATGGCTGATAACGACAAGCAGCAACAGGAAAAAACAGAGCAGCCGACACAGAAGCGGCTGGAGGAGGCGCGCAAGCGCGGCCAGGTGCCGCGTTCGCGTGAACTGAGTATGACCGTGGTGATGCTGGCGGGCGCCGGGGCGCTGATCGCCGCCGGCCCGCGGATCTTCGGCGGGCTGCAGGACGCCATGCATTCGGGCTTCAGCATCGGCCGCCAGGTGGTGTTCTCCACCGATGCCATGCAGTCGGCGTTGAGTGAGGCGGTTCTCGCGGCGCTGGGTTTTCTGTTCCCGGTGCTGCTCGCCACGCTGGTGGCCGCGCTGCTGGCCCCGCTGAGCATTGGCGGATGGAATGTCAGTGTTCAGGCGCTGGCGCCGAACTGGTCCAAGCTCAATCCGGTCTCCGGATTCAAGCGCATGTTCGGCCTGCACGGCTCGGTCGAGCTGGGCAAGGCGGTGATCAAGGTGCTGGTGGTGGGCGGCATTGCCGCGATCATCGGCTACTGGCTTGTCGACGACATCCTGCTGCTCGGACGCATGGACCTGCAGCAGGGCATTGGCGGGGCAGTGAAGCTGGTGGCCTACGCCCTGATCACCATGAGTGCGGCGCTGGCTCTTATCGCTGCCGTGGATGCCCCCTACCAGCTATGGAATCACCGTCGCCAGCTGCGCATGACCCGCCAGGAGGTCAGGGACGAACTGAAGGAGACCGACGGGCGTCCGGAAGTCAAATCGCGCATCCGCAATGTGCAGCAGCAGCTGGCCCGCCGTCGCATGCTGCAGGACATTCCCATTGCCGACGTGGTGCTGGTCAATCCCACCCATTACGCGGTGGCGCTGCAGTACCAGCCGGAACGTATGCGCGCGCCGAAGGTGGTCGCCAAGGGGGCGGGCCTGATCGCGTTGACCATTCGCCGGCTGGCCGAGGAACATCGCGTACCCATCTTTGAAGCCCCGCCGCTGGCGCGTGCGCTTTACAAGAGCACTGACATTGGCGGCGAAGTTCCCGCCGCACTGTACGTCGCCGTTGCGCAGGTGCTGACCTACGTCTACCAGCTCAAGAATCTCCCCTCCCACCTGGCTGCAAAACTGACCCGTCCGCAGCCGGATGTCGCGGACTAACGATACATGGCAGCTCCGACCTTCAGCTCCACACTGACCACCTTCGGCCGCAACGGCCTGGGTGTGCCGGTGCTGCTGATGGTGGTTATCGCCATGATGGTGCTGCCGCTACCGCCGCTGGCGCTGGATGTGCTGTTCACCTTCAACATTTCGCTGTCCATCGTCATCATCCTGGCGGTGATCTACGTGCGCCGCCCGCTGGACCTGGCGGTGTTCCCGACGGTGCTGCTGGGCGCGACGCTGCTGCGCCTGGGCCTGAATGTCGCCTCCACGCGTGTGGTCCTGCTCAACGGCCACACCGGGCCGTCTGCCGCCGGGCAGGTCATCGAGTCCTTCGGCAACTTCGTGGTGGGTGGCAACTACGCGGTGGGTCTGGTCGTATTCACCATTCTGGTGCTGATCAACTTCATGGTCGTCACCAAGGGCGCGGGCCGGGTTTCGGAGGTCAGTGCCCGCTTCACCCTCGACGCCATGCCCGGCAAGCAGATGGCCATCGACGCGGATATGAACGCCGGCATCATCAATCAGCAGGAAGCGCTGGCGCGGCGGCAGGAGATTCGCGAGGAAGCGGATTTCTACGGCTCAATGGACGGCGCCAGCAAGTTCATCCGCGGCGATGCCGTTGCCGGCATCCTCATCGTGTTCATCAACATCTTTGGCGGCCTGGCTATCGGTACGCTGCAGCATGACCTGGGTATTGGCGATGCGGGACGCGCCTACACGCTGCTGACCATCGGCGATGGACTGGTGGCCCAGATTCCCGCCCTGCTGTTGTCGGTGGCGGTAGCCATCCTGGTAACGCGCGTCTCACGCGCGCAGGACGTCAGTCAGCAGGTGCTGACGCAGGTCATTGCGCAACCCAAGGCGCTGGGTGTGGCCGCCGGCATCCTGGGTGTGATGGGCCTGATTCCCGGCATGCCGAACATGGCCTTCATTCTCATCGCCATCGTTTGCGGGGTGTGTGCTTATCTTCTGGCGCAACGCCGGGCGGCGGAGGAAGAAGCTGCGGCGGCGGCGGCGGGGGCAACCCCCGCGCCCCCCGCCCGGGGCCAAGTGGAGGTGGTGGAGTGGCGGGGGCGTTGGG